>JBAXBU010000001.1:0-115979 GCA_037141835.1 Armatimonadota bacterium
CACCGAGAACAGCACATTCTTGCTCGTTGGGTTGCCCGACCAAGCCGTTGGAGAAAGTAAAGAGCGGGTCCGCGCCGCCATTCGCAACAGTCAGATGGATTTTCCGTATTCGAGGAAGATCGTTTGTAATCTCGCACCAGGCGATATCCGAAAGGAGGGTCCATTTCTTGACCTGCCAATCGCGTGTGCGGTTCTTGCGGTTACCAACCAAATTCCTATCCAGGTTTTTGAGAACACGATGATCATCGGCGAGCTGGGGCTTGACGGAAATCTTCGTCCCATCAATGGCGCAGTCAGCATTGCCTTAATGGCACTCGAAAACGGCTTTGAAAGGCTGATCCTGCCCAAGCAAAATGCTCCGGAAGCGGCGGTTGCGGTGGGACTGGATGTTTACGGAGTAACCACCCTCCTTGATGCGGTTGAGTTGCTCAATGGCTCGATGCTGATTCAGCCGGAACGATTTGACGATTCACCCGAGGCTCGCCGACCAGAGTATTCAGTTGATTTTAGTGACGTGAAGGGGCAAAAGCACGCTGTGCGGGCGCTAGAGATTGCCGCGGCAGGCGGTCACAACGTCCTCATGGTCGGCCCCCCAGGTAGCGGTAAGACGATGTTAGCTCGCCGGGTGCCAACGATTTTGCCACCGTTGAGTTTAGAAGAGAGTGTATCGGTAACGAGGATTCACTCATCGAGTGGTCAGAAGCAAAAGGATGGCTTGATTTGGGAACGTCCGTTTCGGGCTCCGCATCACTCGGCATCGCACGCGGCGATTGTTGGCGGAGGAAAGAACCCGAAGCCAGGCGAGATTTCGATGGCTCACTTTGGATGTCTCTTTATGGATGAGATGCCTGAGTTTGACCGGGGAGTTTTGGAGGCATTGCGTCAACCATTGGAAGACGGAATTGTCACCGTTGCTCGCGTTCAGAACACGGTCACGTTTCCAGCCGAATGCATTCTGATTGGGGCGATGAACCCTTGCCCGTGTGGATTCCGAGGTTTGCCCGAACAGAAGTGCGTCTCGACGCCGTCAAGCTGCATCAAGTACGCCGGAAAGATCAGCGGACCTTTGCTCGATCGAATCGATATCCATATTGAGGTTCCGCGCCTAAAGCCGGACGAGTTGCTGGATAAAAGCAGCGGAGAGCCGAGCGAAGACATTCGTGGGCGGGTTTTACGGGCTCGCGCTTTGCAGGCTTCGCGATTGGGTGGCTCGCGGGTCAATGCAAAGATGTCTCCTCGGGAGACCAAGGAAATGGTTGCCCTAGATGAGGAGTGCGATCAGTTCATGCGCCAGGTAGCAAACCGGATGAACATCTCGGCTCGGGTCTTTGATCGGATCCTGCGGGTCGCTAGAACGATCGCTGACCTTGATGGTAGTGAGATCGTGAAGAAAGGTCATCTTGCTGAGGCGGTGCAGTACCGCGAACGGGTTGTGGTTTAGCCGACTAGGATCGCAAGCCATTTGAGAGTGCTCAAACTTACGAGAATTTTCGAAACTGCAAAGCCTGATTTGCAGCTCCTTGTTTGATCAAAGTTTGACGGAAATCATCAATTGAAGAACGTCTCGTCCAATCACATCAGGATGACTAAAGTCATCGTCGAGGTTGGTGAGGATGACGACGGTGGTTTTTGTGTCAAGCAGACGACCGATGAAGATTGAGAAGCCTTGCCAAGCACCTTTGTGCCGAGCCATTCGAGGGAGGTTAGGTTCAGTGGAGAGCATCCACCCAAGCCCAAAACGAAGTTCGGGTGTTCCTGCAATCTTTCCGTCGCGAAAATGAGACGGTTCCCACATTTGTTGAATTACCTTTTGAGGAAGAAGACGATCAGAACCGAGAGCGGCGGACCAAGCGACGAAATCTTGCGCGCTCATGAGTAACCCGCCATCGGCAGTTGTGTTGTGGCCCGGTGCGATCCAAGCTTGCGGCTGCATTTTGCCATCTTCCATTTCGTATCCAATCGCGCGGTTGGGATCAGGGATTTCGTCGATGACTCGTGCACTCGCCATTCCAAGGGGATCAAAGATCCGTTCGCGCATGGCTTCATACCAAGGAAGTCCCGTGACTCGATGAATCAGTGCACCAAGCAAAACGTAGCCGGAGTTTGAATAGTCCCACTTGGTTCCGGGTTGCCACAGAAGAGGAGCACTAGCAATGGTTTGGACGAACTCGTCTTCGGTGAAGTCCATTTGATCATCCAACGAGTCAATGGGAGCGTCTGAGATGCCAGACAGATGCCCCATGAGGTAGCGGACCGAAATCATTGACCAATTGTCACCACCTTCAGGAAACCACTTCGTGATCGCGTCATCCAGGTGTAGCTTCTTCTCGTGCGCAAGCATGAGGATGAGCATCGAGGTGAATTGCTTGGTGAGTGAGGCGATTTGGAAGGTGGTGTCGGCGGTGACCGGAATTTGCTTTTCTAGGTCGCCAAAACCATAGCCTTTTACCAGCAGAGGCTCATCGTCTTGAATGATGGCTACCGATGCTCCAGGGACACCCTGCTCGCCAAGATGGCGACGAATTAGCTCGTCGATTTGGGCAAGCAACATAATCTCTCTAGTTTAGCGGCTCAAATGCCCTGCCTCCGCAGCCCGAATACGACAAATATACGATGTTCTGCCGACAATGAACCATCGGGAATGATGCTGTGGAGGCTTAAGTTAAAACCCTGTAGCCTCCACAGCAAAGTCCTGGAAAATCGGGCACATTGTCAAACTTTAAGTTTTGGGTTTAGGGCTATGGAGGCAGCTATCTAACCGAAATCCAGAGCCCCTAGCTACGCCGCTTGTTGGACGGTTTGTAGGTTCGCTTGAGCCTTGATGTGAGTTGGATCAAGCACGAGGGCTTGTGAGTAACATTGCACTGCAGCTTGGTCGTGATCCATTTGCGCCATACAATTGCCAAGCACGAACCAGCCATCGGCAAAGTCCATTCTTGATCGCAAGGCGATCTCATAAACCTGGGCAGCTTCTGAATAAGCCCCAACTTTATACAACATATCGCCAAAGCTAAATGACGCATTCGAATCGCTTGGATCGAAGTTTATTGCTTCTTGGTAGTGACCAATGGCATGATCAAACGCTTCGATTCGTTCGCAGGCTCGCGCCCAATTAACATAGAAACCAACGGTTGGCTTGTGAAATTCTAAATACTGTCCGTATGCATGCTCGATTCGAGACAAGTCCTTAAGCTTATCGAGACAAGTGACCCACTCGTTCCAAAGTTCTTGGTTCTCGTGTTGCGCGTTCCAAGCTTGTTCGAAATATGTGCAAGCCAGTTCGAAGTTTCCGCGTCGCTCGGCGATTACCGCTAATCCTCGTGAGCACATTGCGACTTGGCGTGGATCAGTGATCGCCGCCAAATAATCCTTTTCGGCTTCGTCAAATCGTTCAAGATTCTCAAGGGCGATTGCTCGTCCCATAAGGGCGGGTCGGAAACCAGGCTGTCGAGACAGCGTATCGTCGAACCCATTGAGGGATTCTTGCCACTTGCCGAGGCAACCGAGAAGTTGAGCATGGAGTCCGTGCCGTCGAAAATCAGCAATACCTTTGTCTCCAATGCACCCGTCGGGCCAGCTTAGAGTCATGCACTTTTCGCATGACCGCATGGCTTCGGGATAGCGACCGAGGTTGAGAAATACGGACGCTCGAAGATACTCGTTAACGACTCCGCTGTAGGCGGTTTGGTCACAGTTATCGCACGCTCGAAGGGCTTCTTGTTGTCGCCCGAGAATATCAAGACTGGTGACCAAGACTTGGAAAGCCGCGTGACCATACTCGGCACCAGAGGTCGGCATGAATTTTACACACTTCTGAGCGACTTCGACAGCTTTGACGTAGTCGGCAGCCACAAAATGGGTGTTGGCAAGGTTAAAGAGGTGGAACGGATCGTCCGGATGCTTGGCAATGACACCTTCGAGGATGTCCAAAGTTCGCTGAACTTTATTCTTCTCGGCGATTGCGGCTTGGCGGTAACCGTCGTGGTGGATTCTTGCTCCAGGTAGTGGTGTCCACGGCATTCGGAACGACATCAGGGATGGTGTGATCTGCTCATGAATTGGTTGAGAAAACTCTACGCCGTTGATTCTTCGGAAAAGGCGAGTTGGACTGTGTACAAATTCGGTAGTGGTGCCACTATCGTCAAGATAATTGACGATTTCGATGCTATATCCGCCAATGTGTGGTCGGACAATTCCTTTCAGAAATTCGGCAGCGCAGGATGGATCAAGTTGTTCGTCAGCATCAATCCAAAGCGCCCATTCACCCGAAGCCAACGATAAGGAATGGTTTCGAGCAGCGGCAAAATCGTTGATCCATTCGAAGGAACCAATGACGGCTCCGTACTGCTTGGCGATCTTCACGGTGTCGTCTTTGCTGCCGGTGTCGACAACGACGATTTCGTCAACGATGCCCTTAAGGCTATCGAGACATTTAGCTAAATTCTTGGATTCATCCTTCGTGATCAGGCACGCAGAAATCCGAATACCAACCCCAGCTTCAGGGGTGTAAGGATGCTTGGCTAGCCAATCATTCGCTGGAAGGTCGTTACGTGATTGTCGTTGTGCGAGAAGCTGTCGGCAATAGAAATAACGCGACAGAAGAAGTTGTAAATCATTGGTTCGTTTTGTTCCAGTAGCTTCCTCGAATCGCGTTGCCGCGGACTCTTCGTTACCGAAGTAGCTCTCGCAAATGAGGTGTTCGCAGAGAATATCAGGATGGTTTTCACCACGCGCAATTGCGTCACTCAGAATTTGTCTCGCTACCGAAAACAAATGTGAGTCGAGGGCTTGTTTAGCTTGCTCGGCAATGGGATGACTCATGCTGCTTCTGTTTGGCGTTGCTTGGCGAGATATCGTCGAGCCCCGGCAATACTAAACATTTCATCTCGAACGAGACGCTTAATGGTAAAGACAGTCTGAATGTCTTCCGGGCGATATCGCCGCTGGCCACCATCTGTCCGTACTGGCTCGAGAAATGCTTCGAATTCTCGTTCCCAATAGCGGAGCGTATGGATTTCCACCGCAGTAATCTTGCTGGCAACGCTGATGCTTACCAAGCCTTCCGACTTTCGTCTCTCGTTCGTCATGATAGGTTGATGTGCGAGGCAAAAGTTGCCTCACATTTCAGGTATCGGCACGTACCTCGTATTTTTACAGAGGTCAAAGAGATAGAATCCTCAAATGCTATCGCTTTTTGTGTGTTCGCTAGCCTTATCCAAGGTTCAAGTTAATGCGAACATGGAGTTAAACGGTCCGTTCGAAAACAGTGTTCCCAAACCAGAATCGACCCTTGGCTATCCTATCGGCGCCAGAATCACAACCTATCGAGACCAGGAACGAGCCACGGAGGCCATGCTCCAAAATTCTGGCGGAAAAGCTAAAAGAATTGACTACGGAATGACGACCGGTCGGCTTCCCCTTCGTGTCTATGCGATTTCTTCGGCGAAGAACATTGCTCGTCTAGACAGCATCCATAGGGCGATTGAGCAGTCGGCCAAGACAGGAACGGTGCCAAGCGCAGATATTCCCGCGATTGTTTGGGTCAACGAAACCATTCACGGAAACGAAACGGCATCGTTCGAGTCGGGCATGATGTTGATGTACAACCTCATTGCCGGCAAAGGGTCCTACGCCAAGGCTTTGGACAATATCGTCGTGATTTTGAATCCATGTTACAACCCCGATGGTCATGAGAGATATGCCGTTTCGTATAACTCGTATGCCCGTGGTGACTCGGCTCCCGGAAACTTTGAATCCTTTGAGATTAACCTTCTATGGGGCAGATTCAATCACTACCGGTTCGACATGAACCGTGACCGGGTTTCCTTTAGCCAAAAAGAGACACAAGAAGAAGTTGCCTTGATGCAAAGTTGGAGACCACAGATCTATCTGGATCAGCATGGGCAAGTTTCGAACTACTTCTTCCCGCCTAATCCAATGTCAATCAACGCTAACGTTGACCGAAATCGATTGAATAAGTGGACAGAAATTCTTGGAAAGGCTTCCGCAAAGGCGTTTGACAAAACCGGCTGGAGCTATTACATCAAGGATCAGTTTGACTATTACTACCCTGGGTATCTCGACTCTCATACCGGGCTTTCGGGCGCGATTGGCATCACCCATGAAACCGATGGTGGAAAAGAGTTATTCAATGCGCGAGAAGATGGTTCGATCTCATCGCTGCGAGAAGGCGCGGCAAAGCACATGACAACGGCTCTGGCGTGCATCCAAGCAGCAAGCCTAAGAAAGCAGGAATTGCTGTCCGATTGGGCGGCATTTAAGCGAAAGGCAGTAACCGGGGAGTTCGCTGGTAGCTTTAAGCGAGCGATCTTTAAGTCTCGAAACGCGTTGGAATTGACCCGATTGCAAGAGCAACTCCGTCGAACTGGAGTAGTTAGCACATTGGTGAGTTCCAACACCGTTCTGAAGGCGACCTCATTCTGGACCGACAAGCAAGAAGACGTTAAATGTGATGGATCGACCCTCATCGTCGATATGGCTCAAGAGTATGGTCCAATCGCCAAAACATTAATTGAAAAGGCGTCCGACTTTGAAAAAGAGTTTGTTGATGAGCAGTTTAAGAAAAAGGCTACGGCGCCAGAAGGTGAAAATTATCCTGGCCAAGACGGCATCGAATTCTACGATATGACCGGCTGGGCTCTTCCTTATGCTCACAACCTCCGGGCTTGGTGGACTGAGGATACGCGGTCGCTCGAGCCACTCGCTCAGTCAACTCGAGTGATGGCCTTGCCAGATAGCGAAGTTGGTTACGTATTGCCGTATACGAGTCAAGACTGCGTTATTGCAGCGGCTGATCTCGCGGCGGCTGGTGTCAAAGTTTCGTTCATGAGATCCGACATGAAGCTTGGCGGGGAGACTTTTGACAAAGGGTCCTTTGTCATCTTCAAGATACGAAATGAAGGCGATCTAAAGTCAAAATTACAGCATGTCATGGATACGCGTCATGTTTCGTTTATGGGATTACCGACTAGTTATCCAGATTCCGGTCGAGAAGGTCCCGGTAACCGATTGAGTGCCATGCAGGCGCCAAAAGTCGGTCTGATCTTTGGCAATGGAGCGCAAATGACGGCATCTAGCGGAGTTTGGTTCACCTTGGAGAAGGTATTCAATGTTCCATTCGTCTCGCTGGGCACGTCCGCGATGAATACGAATTCGATCTTAAATTCTTACTCAGTCATCATTGCCCCTCGAGGATCGGCGGCGGCGACCAATCAAAAGGTGAAGGATTGGGTGAAGGAAGGTGGTGTTCTAATCCTTTTTGGTGATTCCTTGTCGAGCGTCAACACGTTTACCAATGGACCGGAGACAAGATCAATGCCTGGGTCGGTATTCCGGGCAAAATTGGACGGAAGATCATTACTTTCGTATGGCTATGAGGGCGACGAAATTGCAGTTCCGATTGATGGATCGTCATTTCCAAAAGCTCGCAAAGAAGGCGGTGGCGTGGTCAAGTTTGCTGAAGGTGACGCAAAGAAGCTCCTGACCGGTTGGTCATGGGGAGAGGAGACCGAAAAGGCGTTGGCTGGCGCAGTTTGGCTCCACGACGAGCCAAGCGGACGAGGACATATTGTCTGGTTTGCCAATGACCCATGTGAACGAGCAATGTGGCCGGGTCTGCATAAGTTGCTCTTGAACGCAATGTACTTGATGCCGGGTAACTAAAAAAGGGAAAGTTGTTCGGCAAGGTCTAATTCACTTTGCCGGACAACCGAATTGTCCGCATCGATGTGCTGAATGTCGATTCCCTTGTCAAGCAATGCTCGACCGAGCAAGCGTGAGCGATGGCAACCATGAGGGCGCATACATCCGCACATCAAGCACAAGACCCGATCTGGGGCACTCATTGCCTTCAGCAACGCTTCAAAACCTTTTGCCAATTCAGGGTCAGCGAAGAGCGGCTGAATATCGACCGAATCAGGGTCTTTGCATAGGACTGCTGAATCTCGAACCCCTCCCAATGTATCGCCCATATAGACGTACTTCAGACCTCGTGCCGGGACCAGATCGATGAGATTTTCCCGGCGAAAATCTTCCCAGTAAGAGCTTTTCGGGATGGCTCGTACATCGACGAGGTGGGTCACCCCATATTGCCTCATTAAGGCAATGAAGCCATCGAGTCCACGATTGCCATATCCGGCAGTATAGAGTACTGGTAATTCACCCGTCATCGATCCAATTCCATTATGGAAGACCTTTCCTGGAGATGGATCATGCAGTTCAAGTATATGCGGGATGCGCAGGCATTACACTAGCGATGATCGCTTCATCAATATGGTGGCGGATCCGCTTAATTGCAAGACTTCAATCCGAACAACTGAGACTTGAGCGAAGTGTGCCGATTGCCCGTGATGGTCTCCTTCTTTCGGCGCTCGTCGTCGACATTGTCAGCACCGATGGACCAACAATGTCCAATCAACCTTGGTTGGGTGAACTATGGGTCGTTATCGACTCGGTGGTTGAAAAGCGAAACCTGAAAAAGGTTGGCACCTATTTGAACACCTACATGGTGGCTGCCCCAGGCTTTCGAATTGCCGAAGAGGCCCTTATGCAAACTGCTTTAACTGCCTTGGATATTCGGGACGCAATTCAGCTATTTGTTGTGGAGAAGAAACTCTCGGTCGACGCCAAGTTCGGGATCAATGCTGACGTGATTCCTACCGTTGGTATTGGGTCTACAGTCGCTTTGAGTCAGCTGTGGAACACAACGATGAACCTTGCCGAAAACGCGGAACCAAACAATATTGAGCTTAGTGAATTGGCAGCAGAGTGGCTAGGGCCGAATTTTGATATCAACCGATTAGGAGAAAGACCAGTCCTACACACCCGAAAATCGGCTTAACTTATTTGCTGTCTTTCAGCTTCATCACGAGATCGCAATTCACGATATCGGTGCCACCCGACATCATGGTGTTGGTGAATTTGACTTCAAGCAACGTTGGAAAAGGACATTTCTCGGTTCGAATAAACCGTCCGGCTCCGTTCGTCCCATTTTTTTCTAAATAACTCATCGCAAATTCTTTGCTGTCTTTCACCGTTTTCACGTACCAAGCTTGCAGTTTCGACTGAGTCATTCCGAGTCCATCGTCTTCAAAGTCTAGCCTCCAATTTTCATTTCTCAGCGGGTCACCTTTTGGAGCGGGGAGAATGCTCTTGAGGATCCTAAAAACTCGCAATTCGAGCGGGAAACGAGCGGCGGGCATAAATGCGATTGAACCATTGGGTGAAAGAACCCACTCCTTCGAGGCGGGCGCCGCTTTTGGATCGGTCGGAAACCGTTGATTGTCGACAATGCTGGCGGTCAGCTTCTGAGAGATTTTCAGAGTTGAAGACTCGGGCAAGACTTTCGAAACCTCGATGTCAAAGGACTCCTCGTCCGTCATGTCGATGTCTTGGGAATAAAAATGCCAAGTCAGAGAGTATTGCCACTTTTGACCTAAAGTTGGCTTGTCTGCGAGTACTAAGAAGCAGGTGAGTGAAGCGATCATTCGGGAGCGGCTTGAACCTCGTCGTTCTTGTCCGAATCCCTGAGATCAATCGGAGGATTCGCTGCTTCAGCTTTCTTTGGCTTTGGTGCCAGAGATTGGGTTGAAGGGGTCTCGAGAGTGTTGTCGCGACCAGGCACTGACTTTTCATCTGGGCGCACATATCCCATTCGTCGAGCTTCTTCCTCCTTTTGCACCGGACTCATAATTTGGTCCTTCTCTCGCAGCTTGGCATTGCTTTGTTGGTAGCTATTCAAGTCGGCCCGCATTTCGTCCGCTTTTGCTTTTTCCTGCTGATAGACCTTGAAGGGCTTATTTGACGTGTAAATTGCCAGACCAATACCAGCAATAATCGCCAATGGAATGAAGTAGTTGATCTTTCGTCTCTTAGTCATGCTTAATCACCTGCGTCATGATGAGGTTCGTACTTCCAACCTTGCCCGCAGGCACGCCAGCGGTAAAAATAACAAGGTCTCCATTTTTTAGACGACCCGCTTTGCAAAATGTATCAGTGGCATGGGTCAAAACTTCGTCAGTGGTGGTCAAACATTCAATTAACATTGCTTCGACACCCCAAACCACTGCCATGAACGCCACTGTTTGTGGCGACCAACTGGCACACAAAATGTTCGATTTTGGTCGGTACTTGCTAACTAACCGAGGAGTTTGACCGCTGGTGGAAGTGCATAAGATCGCCGCTGGAGAAAGCTGGTGTTGGAGCGTCGAAATTGCGAGGGCAATAGCGTGGGTGTGTTCCTCGGGTTCAGTCTTTGAGTGTTTTACAAAGATGCTGTCACCCAATTCATATTCCGCCTCAACTGCAATTCGAGACATGACTCTCACGCACTCAATCGGATATTGCCCTGCAGCGGTTTCTCCGCTCAACATAATGGCGTCAGTTCCATCGGTAATCGCATTAAATACGTCAGAAACTTCGGCTCGGGTTGGGCGAGGGTTCGACATCATGCTTTCGAGCATTTGAGTAGCGGTTATCACCGGTACGCCTGCGGAAGTACAACGCTCGATAATTCGCTTTTGGAGTCTTGGCACATCTTCAATGTCCATTTGAAGTCCCATGTCTCCCCGAGCGACCATGATGATGTCGACTTCCTCCATGATCGAATCTAATTCATGAATTGCCTCGGAGGTTTCGATCTTGGCGCAAATTTTGACTTTGGCGTTGAGTTTGTTTAGCTCCCACTTGAGCAGCTTGATATCGGCCGCGTGCTTCACGTAGCTGAGGGCAACGAAATCAACTTTGGCATCGATTGCTTCCTTAATGTCTTCGACATCTTTTGGCGTCAAGGCCGGAACTTTGAAGGTTTGTCCGACAAGTGTAATTCCCTTTCGACTCTTGAGGGTACCGCCGGTGATAACCGTTCCGGTAAACCACTGATGCTCTTTTGAGTTAATTTGGATCTCGATTTCACCATCACCGAGCAATAGCTTTTCGCCAGCATCCATTTCATCAAGGATTTCTTGCTGATCAATTGGGACTTGTGCGCCGTGACCGAGGGTTACTTTTTGCCCTGCAAAAAGTTCGAGACCAGACGTGGGCAAATTTCCGACCCGAAACTTGGGTCCTTGGAGGTCGGCGAGGATTGCAACGGGGCCAAAAACTGGGCTCAGTTCTCGAATCCATTCGATCCATTGCCGCTTATCTTTCCATTCGCCGTGACTACAATTGAGTCGAGCGACATTCATGCCAGCTTCAATAAGTTGCTGAATTTTCTCACGTGAGTCGACCGCTGGCCCCAGCGTAACGACGATTTTGGTACGTCTTTCCATATTCGGCCTCCATGCCTTATTTCTAGTTTAGCAATATGCAACCCAAATATGTGAATATCGTATGATTAAGGGGTGGAACGCGAGATATTAAAGACCGGTGAAGATGTCGATGCAATCTTGCGAATTGCACTTCAGCAAGAACATGGCTCGTCGGACGAACTCCGGCAAAGGCTAACACGCTCGGCAGAGGATTTGGGAATCAGCCCCGAAGCCCTGGCAAGGGCCGAAGAGGTTTATCTAGCCG
Organism: Armatimonadota bacterium; assembly: GCA_037141835.1. GTDB lineage: Bacteria > Armatimonadota > Fimbriimonadia > Fimbriimonadales > Fimbriimonadaceae > Fimbriimonas. Next base: position 11,536 of record JBAXBU010000001.1, read on the forward strand.
AAGGGGAACGTCAGCGAAACGAGCAAGTTCTTGAATCCAGAATTGGTCGCTTCATGCTGGCTAAACGCGCAAGCTTCGTTTCTCACTTCACTTCATACCTGAGCACCAACTTGATGTTGCACGTGATCTGGTTTCTTACTGGTAGAGATTTCTATTGGCCGGGAATTGTTTTGGCGGCATGGGGAATTGGGATCACATCGCATTTTGTCCATTCACGTCAACGAGCAACTACAAGTGACGATGATTTTCAACGATGGGTCCAGATGGGCGAGCCAGGCAAGTTCCGTAACGATGAAGATGAAGAGGATGACCACGGTCGGAGACAAATACGCCGTGGAGGTGTGACGGTGGGAATTCATATACCCGACACCAAAAACAAAGAATAGCTAGGGCGTTCCTGTTCACAGCCAAGGCTATGATTGAAAGTAAACTCACCGTATGACATCCGAAGAAGGGTTTTCGCTCCGGGAGATCATTACTGACCTCCCAAAAGTTGAGCTTCACGTCCACCTCGAAGGCTCCATACAACCCGAAACCCTCCTCCAACTAGCGGAAAGAAACCAAATTTCCCTTCCCGCCACCGATGTTGCTGGTTTGCGAGATTGGTTCAAGTTCCGAGACTTCAACCACTTTGTTGAGATCTATGTCGCTGCATCCAAATGCATCCGAAAACCGGAAGATTTAGAGCTCATCGCCGAGGAATTTGCCCGTGGTCAAGCTGCTCAAAATATCCTGTACACCGAGGCTCATTTCACCGCAATGACCATTCATCGGTATTCGGGAATCCCGTTTGACGAGCAAATCGATGCCCTTACTCGCGGATTCCGAAAGGTTCCTGAGTCTCCGGTCAATCTCATCTTGGACATCGTTCGTGGCTTTCCGGTTTCGGAAGGTGAGACAATCGCCCAGTGGTGCATTGATGGTCTTGGAAAGGGGGTCGTGGCGATTGGCCTTTCCGGATTTGAAAACACTGATCCTGTAGCCATTCACAAACACTCGTTCAAGGCAGCCAAGGATGCTGGACTCTTTTGTACTGCTCATGCCGGCGAAACGGGCGGAGCAGCGGCAATTCGTGAAGCACTCGAAGATGCACTTGCCGACCGTATTGGTCACGGTGTTCGGTGCATCGAAGATGGACCATTAGTTCAAGAATTGCGCGACAAGCAGATTCACCTTGAAGTCAATCCGACGAGCAACGTGAGCTTGGGACTTTACCCGTCGCTCGCCGAACATCCTTTACCGATCATGATGGATGAAGGACTCTCAGTCTCGATCAACTCTGACGACCCACCCTATTTCAACACAACCCTGACCGACGAATGGATTCGATGTGCAGAAGAATTTGAATTGAGCACCGACATCCTCTTTTCATTGTGTCAAGGCGCAGTCAACAAGTCATTCTTGGGGGACGCGGAGAAATCGACGCTGAGAAAGACCATTTCTGAAAATTGGGATGCCTAGTCTTACCAACGAATAAGGTTTGCGCCCCAGACGAGACCCGCTCCAAAGCCAACGGTTAAAACCAACATTCCGGGCTTTAAGCGTCCGCTGTCGCTTGCTTCATACAAGGCAAGGGGGATGGAGCCACCGCTGGTGTTTCCGTACTTGTGAACATTGACAAATACTTTTGCGGAAGGAAACTTAAACCGAGCCGCCGCCGCAGTGATGATTCGACTATTCGCTTGATGAGGTACGAAAAGGTCAACTTCCGAAGCATCGACTCCAGCTTCGGCAAGAACCTTCTCACAGGCGTCTCCCATTGAGTTAATCGCAAATCGATAGACTTCATTACCCATCATTTGAATGCCATATTTGAGGCCTTCAGGAGCGACACAGTTCGGAGGGTACTTTGTCCCTCCCAGGTCAATACTAATGAACTGCGCCCCGTTACCATCAGCTAGCATCACGGTCTTTATCACCCCTCGATCGCCACCGTCAACTCCACTGACCACGACAGCCGCCGCCGCATCTCCAAAGAGAATGCAGGTTGATCTGTCGGACCAATCAATTTGTTTTGACAAGGCATCTACACCGATTACCAAGGCATGATCAATGACTCCAGTCTCGATGAGCCCGGTTGCATTGGCTAGGGAATAAATGAACCCAGCACAGGCGGCACTAACATCAAATGCTCCTGCGTTTTTGAGGCCAAGTGCACTTTGAACAAAACATGCAGTGGATGGCCAAATGTAGTCACCGGATACGGTTCCGACAATCACCATTTCGATGTCGGTTGGCTTCAATCCAGACCGGTCTAGGGCCTCTCGCCCTGCCATTATCGCCAAAGAATGAGCACCTTCATCGCCGGTGCACAAGTGGCGCTGCTGAATACCCGTTCGCTGAACAATCCACTCGTCGTCAGATTCAATATTCTTTTCACGAATCAAATCTGCATTGGTAAAGATCTTCTCTGGCAATCCATGCCCAACTGATTGAATAACTGCGCGCCTACTCATGATTTGTCTCCTTGAATGTTTGGTCTTCCTCTTGGACCGCTACCCCTAATTCTCGCTCAACTGCGCTTCGAATATTGTCGACTATTTGAGCACCAGCAGCCTTATCTGCCATGAGAACGGCATTCCGGATAGCCTTGGCATTACTCCTTCCGTGAGCAATAATGCAGATACCGTTAAGCCCCAATAGTGGTGATCCGCCGACTTCAGCATAGTCCATATGCTTCTTGATCGGTGCCATGACTTTCTTAACTGGCCAATAAAGGGCTTTCATGAAGTTATCTGGCACTCCGGACTTGATGTGTTTGCCAAACATTTCCGCCACCCCTTCGGCTGTTTTGAGAATCACATTTCCCACGAAAGCTTCGCAAACGGCGACGTCACAATGGGAATTAAACATGTCCTTACCCTCGATGTTTCCTGCAAACCATTCGAACCGAGACAGCAATTTATAGGCTTCCTTGGCAAAGGCGTTTCCTTTACCGGGTTCTTCTCCAATATTTACAAGGTGGACCTTAGGATTCTTTCGATCCATAACGCTTTGGGCGTAGGCTCGACCAAGGATTGCAAATTCAACTAGGTGCTCAGGATCAACGTCGGGAGAAGCTCCTGCATCGAGCAAAACAAATCCACCGTGATGGTTTGGAAGCTGAGTACCGATTGCCGGACGATGAATTCCCGCGACTTGGCGCCAAGTTAAAAGGGCGGTTGCGGATGCTGCCCCGGTAGAGCCAGCCGATACGAAGGCGGCAGCTTGACCATCTTTCACCATCTTGATTCCAACCATCATCGAAGAATCTTTCTTCTTTCGATAGGCATCAAGAGGCTTTTCGTCCATCTCAACGATCTGGCTTGCGTGGACTATTTTGACGTTGTTAGGAACATTGGCAGGCAGGTTCGCACGAATGATCGCCTCGTCGCCAACCAAGATAAGGTTGCCACGAATATGGGGGCAAGCCTCTAATCCGCCAATGATTATTTCTGCCGGGGCGTTATCGCCACCCATGGCATCGAGGGCGATGTTCACGCATCATCCTCATTCACAAGATTTTTGAGCTTTTCAAACTCCGGATGAGCCGATGAATGTTGCTTCTTGATTACTAACCGCTCCTTAGCAATTGGGCAATCACCCTCCCAACCAAATGAACAAAGTGGTTGGACCGGATAATTGAGCAAAAGGTCTTGGCGAAGTAGAGCTTCAACCATCAGTTGATTACCTTCAAAGAGCGGATATGGCTCGTCGGCGTCAACTTTGGCGGTACTTGTATGGTCTAGTGAACTTGGTACACCTTTTACATCGAACTGTTCGTCAACCTCAAATTCGACGTCAACTTCGATCGGGCCAAGGCATCGCGCACACTCGACAACCGCTCGGGTACAGAAATTCCCTTTAATGAGGAGTAAGTTTCCGGTGGATACCAGATCAAGGTTTCCATCCAGCGGTTTTACCAAATCAAGGTCTTCTTCATCCGGTAATTCGGTGGAAACTTCAACGGAAAGTTCCCTGCCTGGATGCTGCAGAATGTCATTTAAGTCAAGGAGGTCGTCTCTGAGCAAGGGAAAATCAGTGTACCGCTTTCAGGAAAAACCAAGAAAATTTGCATATTCTGAGACTTTTCTTGATATACTGCCATCACTCTCTACCACGAAAGGGATGATTATGCGTCGTCAATATAATTGGAAGAATATTAAGTGGAGCCTCGCAGTCTTAGCGTTGGGCGGCGTCCTCTTTGGTTGTGCTGGAAACACTGTCGGCGGAGGTGGGACAACGTCAACGACTTCCACTACCGCCACGACTGGTGGACTATTTAGCGATGTAGCTGGTGTTAATCTATCAGATACACCTGCATTGCTTGAATATGGATTTTTAACCGGCGCAGGTAGAGCCGGAGACACCAAAGTAGCTTTGGCCCGAAACTTGATCGTTCAGGACATTTTTGGCACGGAAACTTCCGGACTTACGGAAAAGACGTTAACACTGACTTCCTATCAGTCTCAGCTACTTGCGACAAACACAGGACTTGCTGGTCAACAAAGCCGACTGTTTAGCACGCTTCAGTTAAATATCAAGAATTTGTCGATCACCGAAAGCGGTAATACGCAGTCATTTAGTTCGATCAATAACATTCCAAATGACTTGCCAGCGGCTCTAAGAGTTTTCAAAGGTCGACACACGATTGTTCCCCTGTATCTTGATCCAGACACATTCGTAACCGAAATCGTCAACATCGGCGGCACGGACTTTACGCAAGCAAAGTTTGATGCTGATTGGTTCAACACGATCAATCGAATCGAAGGCGATACCGTCGCAGTTCGAAGCTTCCTCAGTGACTACATTTGTTTTGACGTTTCAGCCATGAGCCCAGGCGACTTGCCTTCTCTCAGCAATGCAAACGGAACCGCGAATAGAGTCTTCTTCTCCGGTGACGGATTTGCGATTGGCGCTGGTGACCCTGCAAACGGTGGGTCTACAGGTGCTCCGTTCGAATTAATCCTTCAAGAAGGACAAGGTGCTTCGGTTGTTGGCCGATACTCGGCACCGACAGCACTTGGTGGAGCAATCACTCCAGGTACATATACAACTCTAGGAATCGATCCTTCAGATGTAACAACTACCGATCCAATTCTTGCAAGAAAGATCACTTCGTTCCAAGGAACTTGGAAACCGCACTTCAGCCAAAAGCCAAATGCTTTGACTGGTGCAATCGAAGATCTTGGTTACTTGAAGAATGCTCACGCATTTGAAGCAATCTCGATTCCAACTAGCTTGGATGACGAAAGACAGCAAGTAATGATGTTCTCGGAAACCATTACCACTGGTGGAAATGGCGCAAAGACTGCAACGATCACCAATATGATGTGGGGCTACCTTGACTTGGCAACCAAGCAATTGTTCGTCTACCCATTAACAAACCTAACAGATCCTGACGCGCAAACAAATCGCGTTGGTGAAATCGCAGGAACTATTGGAACGATGTACACCTCAACCGGAGCTACAACTCTCTCTCCACAGCAAATGAGATTCGCTCAGTTCTCATTGCCAGGCGCACCATCAGGTTTCGCTACAACTGGAAAGATTGTCGTCGTTCGCCGGTAATGTGATTAATGCGCCCGATACTTGCGGGAATTGACTGTGAATACGGGATTCTAGTACAAGGTAAAGGCGCAGAAGAACAAATCGAATACAGTCAGACCCTCGTTGAGAGTTTCTCCAACGAGGGTCTTTTTGTGGGTTGGGATTATCGATTTGAAAACCCCCGAAATGATCTTCGCGGATTTGAGCTCAAGAACCTAGCCGTCGACCCCAACGATGCCAAATTCGATGTTGGGCGACAGCAGCGCAGTTCAATCGAGATTCGGGCAGACCGTGTCTTGCCTAACGGCGCAAGGTTCTACAATGACCACGGTCACCCTGAATACGCAACTCCAGAATCCTTTTCCATTTTTGAATTGGCGCAATCTGACCAGTTGGGTGAGAGCATCGTTCGACAAGCAGGACAGTTTTCCGGGCTTGAGGCAACTCTCTACAAGAACAATACCGACTATCACGGCGCATCATATGGAACGCACGAAAGCTACTCTGTTCCTCGTCGGCACTCATTCGAATCCATTTGCGCCGCAGTAATGCCAATGCTGGTTGTCCGCCAGATATTGACTGGCGCCGGGAAAGTTGGAAGTGAGGAAGGTGAGTGGTGCGATTTTCAGCTCAGTCAGCGGGCTGACTTTTTTGTTGAAACGGCGAACGCGGAAACTCTTTGGCGAAGACCTATTTTTAACACACGAGACGAGCCGCACGCAGACCCAGCCAAGTGGATTCGGTTGCACGTCATCTCGGGTGATGCCAATATGAACCCCACTTGTACGGCCCTTAAAGTTGGCTTAGTTAAATTGGCTCTATGGTTGCTAGATGCAGGGGAGGCTCCAAATTGGCATTTTGCAAATCCCGTTCAGACTTTCAAGTCACTGAGCCGAGACCTTTCGTTTGATTTTCGAATCGAACTCACAAAAGGTAATTGGACAACGGCTTACGAGGTGTTCGAGTCGTACTTTGCCGCTGCAGAATCAATCCTTAAACTCAACAGCGAAGCCCAGTGGGTGATCGAAACTTCCCGAAGACTTTTGCACGACCTACAATCGGACTGGGATTCATTCCGAACCAACGTTGATTGGGGGACGAAGCTCCACTTGCTTAACCAAATTCGCGAAGAGGAGGCCCTTACCTGGCGAGATCCTGTTCTTCAGGCTTATGATCTTGAATACAGCAATATCGACCCAGAAAGCGGTCTATTCCCGGCCCTATTGGAAATGGGAGAAGTCGCGAACGTAAACTTCCCGCCGGAAGAAGTTCCTCGATCAAGGGCATTCGTGCGCGGAATCGCGATTCAAAAATTTGGCACTGATCTCACCAATGTTGGTTGGCGCGGACTGACTTTTGGTCAAGAATTTGTCGAATTACCACCCGATGTCGCGTATCCTGATTCAATTGCCGACATCCCAGACGTAGGAACATTTATTAATACTCTCAAGGAAATCAATGCTTCAATTTGAACAGCCACAGCGACAAAAAAGTCCCGTCCCTGATCGAAAGACCGGAGACGACTCAGGACCAAAATCTCCCGATGTAACGAAGCCCGAAGGTGGGAATGAACTCTTACGTCGCTTAAAGAAGGTCGATCCCGATCAGGCGAAGAAGTACCGTCAGCGGTCGGGACAATGATGACTCCCTTAGCTAAGCCATTTAGCGAACTAGTAGCGGGAAGCCTCATTACGGGGAAGGTTCAGCACGACGTTGAAACCCACGGAACTACGGTATTAGCCTTGCGCTTCAAGGAAGGCATTGTTGTCTTTGCCGACCGCCGAGCAACCATTGGCAACTTAATCATGTTCGAACAGGCTGAAAAAATAATGCCGCTCGATGATCTAACTGTGGTTGCAATTTCTGGTTCATTTGCTCGATCAATTGAAATTTGTCGGTACTTGAAGCACTCCTACAAATACTATCGACGGGCAGTCCTTCAGGAACTTACACTAGAAGGCAAACTCTCAGAAATTTCGCGAGCCCTGGCTGGAAACGTCGAAATGGCCATGAACGGTATCGGTGTATTTATTCCCATCGTTGCTGCCTACGACAAAACCAACGATAAATTTGGCGTCTACTTCTTTGACGGAGCAGGAGCTCGATTCGAAAACGGCGAATATGCCTGCGCCGGGTCTGGCTCAGAACGAATACGGGGCGTCTTCGAGTTTCTTCGCCGAACCGAAGGAAGCTTTGAAGATCGTAGCCTCGATCAAGTCGTAGAAAATGGCTTACAAATGCTCGATATCGCCTCAACCTTGGATTCAGCTACCGGCGGTTTCACTCGCATTAACCCAATAGTGCGAGTTCTGACCAAGGATGGAAACAAGGCGCTCGACGAAAATGACCTCAAAAAGGCCGTCGACAAAGTTTTGAAAGCCGCTAAACCGTTATGAAAAACGACTCTATGATGCTCGCAACCATTCCCGAGGCCCTAGAAGAACTTCGAAAGGGCAAGATGATCATTGTCATCGATGATCCCGACCGAGAAAACGAAGGCGACCTTGTATGTGCCGGTGAAACTTGCACTCCCGAAATCATGAACTTCATGATCAAGTACGGTCGTGGCGTTCCTTTTATCCCCACAACCTCCCAGAGGCTTGAGGAGCTTCAGATTCCGATGATGACGAAGCAGAACACCGCACGACATGGCACTGCGATGGCGGAAACCGTCGATGCCATCCCGGGAGCTTCGACCGGTGTCAGTGCCTTTGATCGCGCTTTGACCGTGCAAGTGTTTGTTGATGACAATGCAAAGCCGTCCGATTTAGGCCGTCCGGGACACATTATCCCCTTGCGGGCAGTAGAAGGTGGAGTTCTTCGCCGTGCGGGGCACACAGAGGCAATAACTGACCTCTGTGTACTCGCCGGATTTAAACCTGTGGGAGTAGGATGCGAAATCCTTAACGAAGATGGCTCCATGATGCGGCTCGACGGTCTTATTCCGTTTGCTCAAGAACATGACCTCAAAATCGTCACTATTGCCGACCTGATCGCTTATCGCCGCCACAACGAGCGATTGATCCAACGAAAAGCGGGTCCTATCGATTTCCCCACCAAATACGGACACTTCACCCTTTACGCTTACGAACCAACTGTCGAGCGAGACCCTTATGTCGCAATTGTCAAAGGCAATGTCTGCACCGAGGAACCCGTGCTTGTCCGAATGCACTCGTCATGTCTAACCGGCGACCTCCTCGGTTCACTCCGGTGTGACTGTGGCGATCAACTCGACATGGCACTTGCAAGTATCGAAGCAGCTGGATGCGGCGTTGTCGTCTACATCCAACAAGAAGGACGCGGAATCGGACTGATCAACAAGCTCAAGGCGTACGAACTTCAAGACCAAGGCATGGATACCGTAGAAGCGAATGTCGCCCTCGGTTTCAAAGCCGACTCCCGAGACTATTCTCTCGGTGCCCAACTTCTAGCTGATCTTGGTATTCGAAAAATCCGATTGATGACCAATAATCCAGCAAAACGGGCTGGACTTCAAGGTTATGGTCTGGAGATTGTCGAATATGTCCCCATCATCGCCGGAGCCGAGGAACACCGAGAAAAGTACCTTGCGACCAAGCGAGACAAGATGGATCATATATTGCCGAATTAAAAGCAAGGGCGATCGCAAATTAATTCTGCCCTCGCCCTTGACCTTGCCCAGATTAAAGCAACTTTTTCAGATTCTCAAAGGATACGCGGCAGGAGTCAATTGGAGTTCGATCTCCGTATTGTTCTTGCTCAATAACGATCCATTCGGCACCGGCAATGCCTAGTGCCTTGATGCACTCAGCAAACGGAATATTTCCCTCGCCAATTGCCTCTCCGTTAAACGGATATTCCTTGAAGTGAATCGTCGTTCCGCGACCTGGGAAATCAAGAAGCGGTTGAACTGGATCGCTTCCCCCGTGCATGGCATTTGCGGTATCAAACTGCAGGATGAATGATTCTGGCGTGTTCTCGCCGAGAATATACCAAGTTGATCGGCCGTCATCGAGAGGTCGCATGTCCGCATCATGAGCATGGAACCCAAGTCTAAACCCGTCAGCCTCTACTTTGTGAGTCAATTTTGTCAGTCGCTCAGAGGTCACCAACGTTGCTTCTGCGGTTGAATGAAGTTCTAAAGGAAGCCAAGGAATGATGATGTTCTTGGTGCCAAGGGTGGCGTGAGTTCGAATTGTTGACTCGTACTGGTCGTCATCCAGCAAGTTGATCGCCGTATGGGTACCGCTACACTTGAGTCCCAAATCGTCCAAAATCGCCCTCAAATCGGAAGCGGTGTGTCCGTGGTAGCCGGCAAATTCGACGGCATCGAAACCTATGTCAGCAACTTGCTTTAGAATTCCAGGGAAATCCTTGGGGGCGTCATCACGAAGCGAATAGAGTTGAAGCGAGATTGGAAGGCTCATGAATGAGTAATTTTACTATCTTCCCAACTTTACAATTTCAATTTTGTTCGAAGATCAGCTTGATTCCGAAACACCCACCGGCTGATGAAGCAAATAAAATCGCCTCATCAGCATTAAACGCTACTATAATTGAAGGATGCGAGTAGCATTTACAAAATTAATCCTTGCGACCGGGTTTATCCTTGGCTCAGTTTTCGCCAGCGCAGACAACCTTGGTCCGGGATCACCCCCTCCTGCCCTTGATGTCAAGACTTGGTACAAAGGCACTGCAGTAACCGAATTTGATAAGAATAAGACCTATGTCGTTGAGTTCTGGGCAACATGGTGTGGTCCTTGCATTCAAAGCATTCCTCACATAACCGAATTGGCAAAGAAGAACACCGACGTTACCTTCATCGGAGTAAGCATTTGGGAAGAAGATAAGGACTCCAACGTCAAGAACTTTATTGACAAGATGGGCGAGAAGATGGACTACAACGTCGGTTACTCTGGCAACAAGACCGGAATGTCCGAATCGTGGATGCAAGCCTCTGGGCAAAACGGAATTCCAACTGCGTTTATTATCAAGAATAACGAAGTGCAGTGGATCGGACACCCAATGGACATGGAAAATCCTCTTGCCGAGGTTAAAGCTGGAACATTCAAGCTTGCCGAGTTCAAAGCGAAATTTGACAAAGAAGCCGAAGCCAGTCGAGCAGCCATGGCAATCCGAAAGGAGATGGGAGCCATAACAACCCTAATCAAATCGGGGAAGCTTGATGAAGCCAAAGGAAAGATCGATGCTTTCGAAGCAAAGAATCCTACAGTCAAAATGGATGAAGCGCGATTCTTGTTGATGTCAAAGCAAGACCTGAGCGGATGGAACGCCAAGGTAAAGGAAATGGCCGCAAAATCCGATCCTCAATTGACTCAGACCCTATTCTCGTTTGCCATGGATCAAACCCAAAAGAGTGGTAACGTGGCTCAAGGCAATACGGTTATCAACCAAATCCTTAAGTTTGCAAAGAAGGATGACGTAATGCCTTTCTACTTCGCTTCGATGTTCTTTAATGAAACCAACGAACCAAAGAAAGCACTTGCTAACATCGAAAAGGCACTAACGATCTTGCCATCGAGCAACCTAAAAGATAACAAGCAAGCTAAGGAAGCTCTCGAAAAAATGAGAGATGAATTCGCAGCCAAAGCAAAGGCAAAACCGAAGACAAAGTAACTTAGGCTAAGTAATAATAGCCCGGAGTCTTAGACTTCGGGTTATTTTTTGTTCGCGGTGTCAATTAAGCCGCTTCTTCGTCTTCTGCCAGGCGTCGAGCTTGGTCATCTTGGATCAACCCATCAAGCATTTGCTGAAGATCACCATCAATAAAGGCACTCAGGTTGTGAATAGTAAGCTTGATTCGATGGTCCGTGATCCGGCTTTCGGGGAAGTTGTAGGTCCTAATCTTCTCCGATCGATCGCCCGTACCAATTTGACCTTTCCTCATGCCTGACCTCTCGGCCTGGGCCTCCGCGATCTTCATTTGCAACAGGTTCGCTCGAAGGACTTCCATCGCCCTTATTTTGTTTTGCGCTTGGCTTCGTTCGTCTTGGCAAGTACTGACAAGCCCCGACGGCTTATGGATGATTCGAATTGCAGTTTCGTTCTTCTGCATATGCTGGCCACCAGCCGATGACGAGCAGAACGTCGAGATTTCTAAGTCCTTAGGATCGATATGAAGGTCGACTTCCTCGGCTTCTGGAAGAACAGCAACGGTAACCGTTGAAGTATGGATGCGTCCCTGGCTCTCAGTAGCGGGAACTCGCTGGACTCGATGAACCCCCGACTCAAACTTTAGCTGGGAATAGGCACCAATCTGATCAATCTTAAATACAACGCGTGAGAGACCGCCAATTCCACTTTCTTCGTGATCAACGATTTCAACTTTCCAACGCTTTCGTTCGCAATATCGCGTATACATTCGAAAAAGCTCATTGGCAAAAAGTCCGGCTTCGTCTCCACCAGCTGCAGGCCGTATTTCGACGATAACCGCTTTATCGTCATACGGATCCTTGGGGACGAGCATCAGTTTGAGCTTCTCTTCGTATTCGCTTCTTTTGGCTCTGAGTGGCTCGATTTCTTCGAGCGCAAGTTCCTTCATCTCAGGATCATTGATCATCTCTTCGGCTTGACTGAGATCATCAAGAACTTTACGATATTCTCGGATTGCAATGACTATCGGCTCAAGGTCGGATCGCAATTTGCCAAGTCGCTGCATCTCTTTGGGATTTGAGACGATACCCATGTCGTTGAAGTCTGCTTCAACGGCATCAAACTTTTTTTCTATCTCGTGAAGCTTACGAATCATTGCGGACGCCCCTAGTGTACCGTTCGGACTTAGGCAGCCTTCTTCTTCTTAACGCCAGTCACACAGATTTTGTCGCGACCGGTCCTCTTCGCTTCATACATGGCTAGGTCGGCGTCATGCAGAGCAGACTCAATGGTTGAGTGTTTTCGATTAACTTCTACGACTCCGATACTCGCTGTTACGTGACGATCGCCAAGCAAATCTGCAACCCGACAAGATCGAATCGATACCATGACTCGCTCGGCGACTTTTAGAGCAATCTCTAAGCTAGTTCGATCCAGGAGAATACAAAACTCCTCACCTCCAAGTCGGCCAAATCGATCCGTTGGACGCAAAACCTTTCGGCAGCTCTTCGAGAATCTTCGGAGCACTTCGTCGCCAATACTGTGACCAAATCCATCGTTGATCAATTTGAAGTGATCAATATCGACGATCATGACCACGCTAGGTCTAGATTGAGTGTAAAACCGCGTAATGATTTCGGCTCCGCAACTCATGATTTCACGTCTATTGAGTGCCCCAGTTAATTCATCAACGGTGGCGAGCCGCTCAAGCTCTTTTTGCAGTGTTCTTTTTTCTTGGAGCGTTGCTTCCAATCGGTCATTAACTGCTGCAAGTTCTAGGTTAGTCTTCTTGAGTGCCATTGACTCCTCTAATAGGACATGAATATCCCTCGTGGTCTTCATCTCTTGGAAGTGCATCTTGGATTCATGGGCATGAAGTTCATCCTGGATGTCCGAATAATCAGTCATGTAACGTAATGCTTCATCAGAGTCACCAAGCTTTGCTTTTGCTTTGGCAAGCAACTTAAGACTGCTCATTTCAGCCGGCTTGATTCTAACTTCTCTCGCAAGGTTCAGCGAAGAGGTAAGGAGCTTTTGGGCAGTGCGTACCTTACCTCTCTCAAGTTGACTCTCGCCCATCAGGCAAACGATTTCAGCCATTGACTCCTTATCATCAACGGACTTTGCGCAAGAGTATGCCCTTCTTAATCCTGAACGTGCTGCCCAATAGTCGAAATTGTCGCGAGCAACTTTGGAAAGGAAAACCTCGATTTCAATTCGGGTCTTTTCCATTCCCTGCTCAGTTAGCAAGCTTAAGACCCTTTGAACTTCAGCGATGTCAAATTTGCCATTTTTGATCTGATAGTGCATTTCTTGCTCAGCACTGAGGGACCGCAGATAGGTGTGCTCAAAATTCGATTCTTCCGCAGTGATTTTCGCGCAACTGAAATAGTCAAGTGCGGATTCGAAGTCGCCTCGCCCTTCGGCGTTCGATCCCAAATTGAACAGGGCAGCCGCGCAGACTTTAGAATTCCCAGAATTCTGGCCCAGTTCTAAAGCCTCAAGAAGAATGTAATGGGATCGGCTTAGCCATCCAGATTTCTCAAAGTATGCAGCAATGACAATCTTTACATCAGCTTCGCTGGATCGGTCTCCCAGTTGGTGATAGACTTCAGCGGCTTTCGATGCAAAGTCATGACTTCTGCAAGGATCGGACTCGAAAAATAGGGATGCGAAGATTGCGAGGGCATCTCCTTGTCCCTTGAGGTGTTGAGCCGTTTGAGACTCTTTAAAGGCCCAATCTGCAAGCTTTGAAGCCCGTTCAGGATTCTTTTTGACGAGTGATTTTGCTTCAGCAATTGCTGAATCAATTTTTGATCTTTTGTTACGCAAAATCTACCCCCATCAAATAGAATCACCAAACAGTGATCCCAAGTGTATGATTCCTTTCATCTCAAACTTCGCGTCTGAGAGTTTTGCTAGGTTTCTTTTTAGGCAGCTTCTAGGTGGCGGCTTTGACAAACCTTATAGTTGTTTCTGCCCGCATGTTTTGCTTCATAAAGAGCCATATCAGCATCGTGAAGCACGTCATAGAACGACTCGTTGCTTTGACGAACTTGGCTGATCCCCATGCTGACCGTAAGTGGAGTGTCTCCGATGACATCACTGGTTTCTATTTTGACAATTGAAGCCATGAGGCGTTCAGCCGCGGCAACCGCACCATGAACATCTGAGTCATGGTGAATGATGCAGAATTCCTCTCCACCCAACCGTCCAAAGACGTCAAATTTTCGAAGATGATCTTTACAGCACTTTGTCAATCGACGCAGAATTTCATCGCCAGCAGCATGACCAAACCCGTCATTGATCCTCTTAAAGAAGTCAACATCGAGGATTGTCACGACAAACGGCGCGCCAATATGCCTGAAACGCTCCATTTCAAGAGTTCCATCATTGATCAGCTGTCGGCGGTTTACCGCTCCAGTAAGGTCATCGGTTGATGCCATTCGCATCAATTCCTTCTGTAGACGAGATTGCTGCTCGAGGGCGTTTTCCAACTCGTTATTGATGGACGCCAACTCATCATTTTTTCGACGAGCCAAAGTTGCTTCTGCTTGAACCATTTCAATTCGGTGAAAGGCCTGAAGATCGCGCATTCGATTCTCTGATTGCTCACCAATCAACTTTTCTTTTAGCTTTATATGCTCAAACAAATGTGCCAGAGACTTTTTGTAAAGGCCAAGTTCTTGCTCAACAAAAGCCATTCGTTCGAGTGATCGACATTCAGACATGGCATATCCTGTGGTTTTCGCAAAATTATGGCTCCGTTTGAATGTTCGCAGGGCAGAGTGATATTTGCCGTATTTACAATAAATCTGGCCCAAATCAAGGAGCATGGACGAAATCATCGGAGCTTGGGAGTATTTTCCGGCCAACGAACGCGCTCGCCTAATCTCAAAAATCGCTTCCTTATACAGCCCTCTTTCAGAAAAGATGAGAGCAAGGCTAGCATGACTATCACATGCTGCCGAAATATTGTCCATTTGAAGCAGCGCAACTCGAGCAAGCCTTAATTCTTCGATCCAATGAGAGCTCGGATCCCTTATTGCATTCAATTTGGCGCAAGCATTTTTTGACATCCAGTAAATGCTTTCATTGACTCCATCCTTGGCCTCTTCGATCGCCATCTGGTAGTAGTTAACGGCCGCATCGATGTCTTTGCGTTCCTCGGAGTTAACCCCCATGTTGTAAAGAGCAATGACGGCAACATATTGGTTTTTTGATTGAGTCGCCTTTTCGTAAGCGTCCTTCAAAATCAAGAGGCTATCTTCGTACCAACCAACATGGTGATAGTAGCAAAAAACCGTCATGAGGGCGCTCGCTACTGAACTCGTATCCCCTTCGGCTTCGAGTATTGCAATTGCCTTATTGGCAAGCATGAGGGCTTCAACCGGATTGATTCTCGCTTCGATCGAGGCTAGGGTTCGCATTGCTTGACCAATGCCTCGTTGGTAGCCAATACTTTCGGCTTGGAGCAGCACTTGGTTGGTCAGTTCCGTAGCAGTCTTAGGATCAGACCCACGAAGAAGATACGCCTGATTATTCAGCGCGTCGATATCTTCTTTGGTTACCCGATCAAATGCGTGCAAAGTTCCCTCCCTTAACCCACAGAGGATGTGCCATTATTCGGGTCAAGATCAGAACAAGGAATTACCAGGTTTTTAAATTTTTAGTTACTCGGCACGCTTCTTGATCGCATCGGCGGCGGCTTCTAATTGGCTCTTAAACAGGTGAAGAACAAGCTTCTTGACGAGTGGCCCCAAAGTGGGAATGTTATACTCGTAATCTAAAAATTGGTCGAACCGGGTTCCACCATTCTCTTCAGTAAAAGTCCAAGTGCCTTCCATCTTGTCGTAATCGCCCTTAACTTGGCGAAACTTTGAACTTGTGGTGGCATCATCCCAGGTGTCCTCTTGCGTCCAACGAACCTTTAGGTTAAATTGGGTGACCAAGCCAACCCAATCGGCCACGACTCGATTTTCGTCGCGCTCAATGATCGTAAGGCTCTGAACAGCCTTCATATATTCGGGATATCGTTCACATTCCTTTGCAATTGCATAAACTTTTGCGACCGGAGCATTGATCCACAGGGTTGTTTCGACGGTAGGCATGGCTTTTGAGTCAAACTAATTAGGACAAAAGCAGTCTACCTTCGCCTTTTTGGACGGATGTAAACCACCTTGTAAAGACGCCAAGAGGCAATATGACCGAACCAACGCCTCAAATGATGAAAAGCCTGATCCTGCAAGAGCCAGGAAAAATAACCGTCGAACAGGTTCCCGTACCCAAAGTCGCCAGCGGTGAAATCCTCGTCAAAGTAGTTGCCGCAACAACCTGTGGCACTGACTTAAAGGCCTACAAGCGAGGTCACTCCCAAATTCCAATGCCCGGTCCCTTTGGCCATGAGTACTCAGGAGTCGTCGTTGAAGCTGGTACGGGTGCGCGATTCAAAGCCGGACAGGCTGTAATGGGAGTTCATTCCGCACCGTGCGGAACTTGCTATTGGTGCGAACGCGGTCAAGAAAACCTTTGCGAAACCGTGATGTCCTCCAAGGTACTTGGAAGCTTTTCGGAATACTTGCTGGTCCCAAAGAGAATCGTTTACAAGAACGTTTACGAAAAGCCGGACTCAATCTCATTTGAAATTGCCAGTCTTTTAGAGCCCTATTCAAGTGTGGCGCAAGGCATTCTTGAGCTCAGTCATGTCATTTGTGAGGACGCATCTATTCTTGTGATAGGGCCGGGAGCCATTGGTCTGCTTTTTGTCTCGGCTCTTAAAGAAGTCGGCGTGACCAACATAACGGTTGCGGGACGGAATCCAGATCGCCTCAAAGTTGCCGAAGCTTTTGGTGCCAAAACGGTTGAGATTAACAGCTACGAAAGTGAAGGACGTGGATTCGATATCGTTATCGAATGTACGGGTCAAGTTGAGGTGTGGGAAAAAAGTATTGACTTTGTTCGACGAGGCGGAACTCTCATGCTCTTTGGTGGTTGCGCACCCGGAACGAAAGTGTCATTTGACACAAAACGAGTTCACTACGACCAAATTTCGATCGTTAGTCCGTTTCATTTTGGAACTCAAGCTGTCCGACAAGCGAGAATTTGGATACTCAATTCGAAGAGTGATCTGAGCTTATTGTTGTCCGGAGAACGTAAACTAGAAGAAGGAGCCAAAGTTTTTCAAGATCTTGATGCCGGAAAAGGAATCAAGTTCGTTTTTCGCCCATGAAAATAGCACGATATTTCGGTGACGGAGAGGTCAAAATTGTCGAGGAAAATGAACCCTCGTGCCCAGAAGGTGGGCTCCTAGTTCAAACCGAGGCCTGTGGACTCTGCTCAGGAGAGTTAATGTCATGGTACATGGACAAGAAAGTGCCGCATGTTATTGGGCACGAAGTAACTGGAGTGGTCCTGGAATCAAAAGATTCTCGCTTCCCCGTTGGCAGCCGAATTTTCCCCCACCACCATGCTCCCTGTGGCAAATGCGATTTCTGCAAGACCGGTCGCTCGGTCCATTGCAAGCAATGGAAAGAAACAAAGCTTTTGCCCGGTGGAATGGCCGAACGATTTGCCGTTCCACTTGGAAATCTTACCGACACAATTTTGGTCAATCCTTTGCGCGCAATTGATGCCGCTTTGATCGAACCAATGGCCTGCGTCATGAAATCAATTCGGACTGCTGGATTTGCCGAAAATCCGGCGGTAATTGGTCTTGGCGTGATGGGGCTCATGCATATGATCGCCCTTGGCGAAAAAGCGGTTGGCTACGATATCAATCCTTTGCGAGTTGCCTGGGCGAAGCGAACAGGATTAAACGCATTTGCAAATGATGAAATCAATGACACCCTTCACGATGTCGTTTATGTTTGTCCCGGAACCCAGGAAGCGTTCGACGCTGCCGTAAAACTCGTTCAGCCCGGCGGAAAAATTTGCATGTTTGCTCCGCTACCACCCGACACATCGCTTTCCATCCCCCATGAACTTTACTTCCGAGATATTGCCGTCCTCAATTCGTATTCATGTGGCCCGGAAGACACCAAAGCCGCGTGGGAATTAATTGGAAAAGGAATTCTCAAGGCCGAACAAGTCGTATCACATTTCATTAGACTCGATGAACTTCCCGCAATGTATCTTGCGATGAAGCGCGGGGAGATACTGAAACCGATGGTCGTATTCTAGTTCTGCCCTCGAATCGCAAAACAACTGGAACATACGAACGTCTAACTTATAACCAACATGATTTCAACCCTCATCGCACTCGCTCATATAGCTTGGCTACCTCCAAGTTGCGGTGAGTTGCATGACGAAGTCCAAACAGTCAGCCAGAAGTCGAAAGACCAATTGAAGCTGGAAAAGGACATTGAGGACGACAAGAAGCAAGGGAAAGAAGCCTCAGACTACTATGATCGGACCCTTAAACCAACCAAGGACACTGCGGCACAGCAGCGAGTTGAAGAGATCGGTGCGAAATTAGCCCTCATTGCAAACGCGAACAGTTTTGATTTGACATGGGGTGACAAGCGGCACGCCGAATTTGAATACAAATTTAAGGTCGTCGAAAGCAAAGATATCAATGCATTTTCACTTCCCGGCGGCTATATTTACGTCTATCAGGGACTCGTTGACTTCTGCCAGAGTGACGACGAATTGGCAGGCGTTTTGGCTCATGAAATAAGCCACGCCGGACAAAGGCATGTAGCTTGGCTCAGAAAGGAACAAGAAAAGCTTGCTCCAATTCAGATTCCCCTCATTCTCGCTTCCATTTTTTCGGGCAATGCATCGGGACTTGCGGGCAGTCAACTTTTGGGCACAGCCGTAACCAATGGATGGAGTGTGAAAGCAGAGACTTCCGCTGACTATGGTGGAGTTCAGTTACTCATTGCCGGCGGATATGACGCAACCGGAATGCTGACTTTCATGGAGCGTTTACAGGCAAAAGATGGCGCGCTTGACGGTGCCGTTGATCTTGGTATTCTTCGCACTCACCCGCCAAGCAAAGCTCGAGCTGAAAAGATCGAAGCTTATATGAACAAGAACCTTATCCCGATTCGTCGGAGTCTTGTTTCCGCAGACTTTAGAGTCAGCCATAAAGTTTCAGATACTGGCTCCCATGTTCTGTATTTTGGCAAGCGAAAATTGTTTGCCGTAGCAGGTGGAGTTGACCGCGCGAACAGCCTTCAAAAGACTCTCAACTCTTTCTTTGATCGAGTCCCCGAAATGTACGAGGTAACCACTGGTGACGAAGGTGTGATCTATGCCAAAAATCGAGCATTGGTGACAGTTACACCTGAAGACGCAAAGGCAAACGGGATGGACATCGAGCAACTTCAGAATGCGGCAGCGAAAGCTATCCGATCATCCATTTTTTCGCTCGCCTATCATATCTGGGAAGGAAGAAACTAAGTCCTAACCCCAATCGCCAGCGATCGCTTCAAGTCGATTAATCTCCGACTCTAGCTTCAACCGGACTTCCTCAACGGCGGCTTCGTCCGCCCCATCAGGAATAACCAGAGGCTCACCGAACACCATCCGAGCCTTTGAGAAAGGATAAGGCAGCATGTACTTGTCCCAACTCTTGATGTAAATTGCCTTCTGTGCAGAGAGCCCAACCGGAACCAATGCCGCTCCAGATTTGTGTGCCATCAGCATCACCCCGCCTTGCACTATGCCGCTTGGCCCTCGCGGACCATCAGGCGTAATCGCCATCGTTCCCCCGGCCTTCAGGGCCTTCACTCCTTGCAGTGCTGCCCGGACGCCACCACGCCCTGTAGAACCTCGAATAGTCTTGTAGCCCAACCGAGAAAAGACTTCGTTTTGGATATCGCCATCATTGCTATTGCTAATGATCACCCAGTAACCCTTCCGCCGAAAGTAGCTTGCAAAAATAAGTGACTTACCGTGCCAGCCACAAAAGATGAGCTTTGAGTCGTTCCCCTTAAATTGCTCTTCACCGGTGACTTCCAGCCGGAGAGAGCCGCCAATAAGCCGAACCCAGTTGTATGCTAAGAACACTCCGATGCGTTTTTTGATCCTAACCTTTAGAGGATCACTCAACCTAACCAGCCTCTTTGTTTGGCGATTTCCATAGCACTGTGGCTGGGATAGTCAACCTTTAATAATTCGAGGGCACGCGCAGAGTCTTGTGGTGATTCCTCACGCAAACGCCCGACTAGCTCAAGCAAAGCTTCGGGACGCTGAGGTTCGTTCTTTGGTAAATCGGCAACGGTCCAAAGAACCTTTGCCGCCACAGGATCACTGAGTTTATCTGCCAACTGCCGCCGCCTAATTGGCGCGATCTCGCCGATTTGTTTCAATTCAAGCAAGCGAGTTACCGCCGCGTCGGCATGTTCGCCCGAAAGTTGAAATAGCACACCTTGAAGTACGGCAATTTCATCTTTTCGATCACCCATTTCCCGATACTCTTCAGCTAACTTAATCTGCATTGCCAGGTCTTCAGGATGATCTTTAAGATGCTCCTTAAGGTGAGCAATCTGGGCCGCAGGACCATGATCGTTAAGGGCTTCGTAAACTTGGTGTCCAAGCTTTTGAGATCCTAGGTCTGGCGCACGAAAAACGATCCCAAGAATCATTCCTCCCAATGCACCACCAAGATGAGCATAGAAACTTGAGGCTTGCAACGGTTCTCCGATTCGGATAACCGCACCGATTATCTGCATCACGAGCCAAGCCAGAGTAACCCAAGCCACCGTTGCCGACGCCTTTGGTGCGAGAGGCACCCTAAATTTCGTATACCGAAGGCTGTAGTAAACTGCGCAGCCTGCAATGCTACCACTGGCTCCAACCAACGGCGCTGCTTCCACGTTGTGTCGCACCGAAAGCCAGAAAAGACCAACACCGAAGATGCCTGAAATGATAAAGACAGCTAGGAATCGAAGAGAACCCGTTGCTATTTCCACCGCGGCACCTACGGCCGCAAGGAACACCATGTTTCCGAGCAAATGAACCGCATTTGCGTGAAGAAACATCGACGTAAAGCACGCTACAAACGAAGGTTCCGATGCCTTAAACCCAAAGGATTCAATAACATCGGGGCGAATCAATACAAAGAACGCCGCAATGATATTTGCGACGATAAGGAGAAGAGTTACATAGGGAGTTCGTGAACGAATGCTCAAGCCTCCTCAAATAACTCCTCGGGAATATCCGTATTAAAGTAGGTGTTTTGCACGTCGTCGAGATCTTCCAATGCATCAAGTAGCTTGATCAATTTGATGAGGTCCTCTCGAGAAGGATTGGCCTTATTCGTGATGATATAGGTCAAAGCAACTTCTTTTGAGTCAAACCCTGCGGCCCGAAGTCCTTCGTTGACCTTGTGCAAGTCCGTCATCGCCGTAACAATAGAAACTGTTTCTTCTTCAGTCTGGACGTCCTCGGCACCGGCTTCTAATGCCGCCAGCGTCAACTCATCTTCATCATGTTGACCTTTAGGAAATTGAATTTGACCAACGTACTTAAATTGCCAGCTAACCGCGCCGTTGTCACCCATGACACCGGCATTCTTCTTAAAAGCGTCTCGTACTTCACCGACCGTCCGATTTCGGTTCTCGGTATAGCATTGAAGAATGATGCCAACCCCACCAGGACCAACACCTTCATAAACGATCTCTTCGTAGCTAACACCCGCGATTTCACCCGTGCCCTTTTTGATGGCTCGTTCAATGTTATCCTTCGGAACCGAAGCTTCCTTTGCCTTGTCCACCGCAACACGCAATCGAGGATTCATTCCCGGGTCACCACCACCGCTCTTTGCAGCAACAGTTATTTCACGACTGAGTTTCGTGAATAGATTTCCTCGTAACGCATCCTGCTTCCCTTTCCGGATTCGGATGTTTTTCCATTTGCTATGGCCGGCCATATATTTACATTTTGGCACACACTCGCATAGTGCGAGTGTGCAGACCTTATCCTATGGGAATATCACCGACTTCGTTTGGGTAAATGTCCTGGTTACTCCACCAACAACGTACGTTCCACTAAAAGTAACCGTGCCCTTCGAATCTGGCAAATTAGGACCAGTCCAAAGGATCGAACCATCTTTCGAGGCCGTTGGATTGACCTGACCCATTGTCAGTGGCAATGGAGTCACAAGCGTCATGGTTCGGAACGGAATTTTGAGGGTCGCTGCTGTAACCCTGATGTTATTTGCTGTGGCTCCACCCAAGTTGAGAATCTTAAACTTAAACGTATATTGATTTTCAAACCGTTGACCAAGTGCCTTAAACGCCAACGTCGTATCGGTCGCCGTTCCAGAATCCTTAATCCGAATTCGCCACATTCCACGCCCATATGTCGCAGCATTAAGATATCCGGTTCCAGGAATCCATTCGACCTTAGAAACTTCGCACAACGGCAAGCCAAGCGGCTCCGTAGCGTTGCTCCAACTTGCGCCGCCATCGGTCGTCATGAATACGCCAACATCAGTTGCTACAAACCAGGTCGTCGTCGGATTGACGTCGTCTCGGGTGATCCAGTTTGTCGGGGAGTCAGGAAGCAATCCAACGCCAGCACCATTCACGGCCGTAAGAATTGGGACTCCAATCGATGTGTCGGCAATTCGCCATACATGTGAAGTTCCACTTCCGCTGAGCGTAATCAGAATTTCATTCGGATTAGTTGGATTGACACTAACGCAAGTAACTGACCTCGCCGGCAGGGCTGGGCTCGAAACATCGTCAAGCTTGGTCCATGTGGCACCGGCGTTCGCCGATCTCCACAAGTCGCCATTTGTTGTTCCCGCGTATAAAACACTGGCGTTAGATGGTGCAATCGCAATCGAAAGAACGGTTCCACCAGATGGGCAAAGATTCGTAGCTCCAAGTCGAGCATCCCATGTCGCGGGTCCCGGATTATATCGCCACAAATAGTTTGTCGCAACGTACAAAGGGTTAGGAGTTGTTGGATCTATCGCCATTCGGGTAACAAAAGGCACTGAATCCGTGCCCCAACTCGGACCGAATGAAGACTGAGTTGACCAACCATTTGTCGTTCGATACAAGCCGTTACTCTGCGCAGAACCGTACCAAACCAATGGATTAACTGGATTGACCGCACAACCCATTCCATCTCCGCCTGTCCGGTTAACCCATGCGTTGAGGTTGCCCGTGGAAACCGGTGATGCATTATCCTGAGTCCCACCCATTACTTTTGTTGCATCAGTTGGATGGTATGCCCCGGTGTAGAACATCGTGATTCCAAGTGTCGAACTCGACGAAATGTTGAAATTCCACGCTTGCGGATTTGCGCCGGCTGGAGGAGTATAGGTTAGTGGCCAAACACCACCGTCATTCCCGACAACCATCTTTGTTTCGTCGCCGGGAAAAACTTCTAAACAATGCTGATCGTTGTGGGTCTTCGCGGAGCTCGTGTAGGTTTGCCCAATGTCAGTCCAAGTGGTTCCGTCCCAGCTAGCAACCGTAATCAAACCAACATACAAGAAGTCTTTTTTGACGCTATTTACGGTATGGGCGGCGACCCGAATGTAGTTGTCGTAAGTCGATTGAGACCAGTTATAGGTCGCACTAACCGGGGCTCCCATCGGAAAATTGCCCGTGATGTCTGTCCAGGTAACTACGGTTCCGGAAATGTCACCTTGGAAAATCTGCCTTATCCCTTGGTTGATGTAGTAAAGCCGATTGCTGTTGACGTGTGAAAAATCGATATGAGATCTTGCAGTATTCGACGCCCCTGCCGGCTCATTTGAAAGCGTCCAAGTAACGCCTCCATCGGTCGAAAGGAATAGTCCAGCGTTTCTGACTTGCGCGGCATATATTCGGTTGCCCGAAACATCAGGTTGACTTACCGACATATCAGTAATGTTCGCAAATGCATTTCCGCCGATGAGAATATTGGTGAAGTTATAGCCAAGGTTTGTTGAGCGAAACAGTCCGCCGCCGCCCGCCATGCTCACCATAACGATTGAAGGATTATCAGGATCAAATAGAACTTTAGAGGCACTCGTTCCGTTCCGTAAAACGATATTGACCCAACTTGCCCCACCATCATCGGATCGCATAATCCCGTTACCTGTTCCAGCCCCACCATCCTTGTCGCCTAGTCCGGCTATAACAACGTTGTTGTACTTAGGATGCACGCCGATTACGCTGACATATGGTGATGGAAAGTGATCGCCCATGGGGCTCCAAGTAACACCAGAATCAATGGTTTTCCAAATTCCGCCCGCAGGCGCTGCCATATACATCGTCGAAGATACTTTGGAATCATAGGCTAAGCCCCCAATTCGACCGTTAAGCGCACTTCCGTTTGGACCATAGTAGGTGTTGTAGGGAACCGTTAAAGCCCGAGGACCGGTGAACTCCCATTTTGGCTCTCCACCTACCGGGATGATTCCCCCTATCTTTGGACCACTATTGGATAATGAGCTTAAATTGGCCGCAGGCATCTCTCGCGCTCGTTTACTCGCAAGCGGATATTGATCCTCATTGGGAGAGTCATTAGGGAAGGATTTAATGTATAGCCTTTCCCGAAGAGCCTCATAAAAGTCAGTTTCTGGATTCCCTGCTTGCCGCTTCAGTTTTGAAATCTGCTTGGTTAGTGCCTTAACTGAACGAAGGTTCGAAACATCCTCGTTCTCTTGCTTATTATAAGCAAACAAGACCGTTGACGCCAACAATAGCGCGCTTGCCGAAATACCAAAAATGGCTCTCATCCCTTTACTTCCCTCTGCCTAAGTCTTGCTTGATCAAAACGATCAAACCACCCTCATATAATAGTCGAGAGAGTGACGCTAGTCAATGTAAGATTACTAGGTTTAACCGAAAGAGGACTTTAGCCAGGCTTTCGTTAACGAAAAGTCGCCTTGAGTGAGCCCGTGACCGGTTTCCAACTCGTTCGATGTCACAATCGCTCCAGTGCGATGGAATATCTCGGCTTGCTGCCTCGCAGACTCAATGGGTCCCATTTGGTCAACGATTCCGTTGTTCATCAGAATCTTTTTTCCAGTCAAGTCAGGCTCAACCGGTTCTTGAAGAATCTTCATGCCTCGCCACATGATCAAACCCTCGAGCACCTCGGGATGAAAAGTCATCAGTGCGGCTCCCATATTCGCACCGTTGGAGTAACCAAGCGCGATAAATTTGCCAAGGCCAATGCCATCGCCATCGCCCTTGTCCTTTAGAAACTCGGCAAGTTCATCTGCTTGATGTCTCATATCGTCTTCATCGAAGACTCCCTCCGCAAATCGCCGAAACCACCGAGACATCCCGTGCTCACTCACTTTTCCCTTCGGACTCAGAATCGCCGCTCCCGGGAGAAGATCTTTGCCGATCTCCACCAGATCATGCTCCGTCCCTCCCGTCCCATGAAGCAGAAGCAGTGTCCTTGTTTCTGTTGATTTAGTTGCTGGCTCGTAGTGAAATTGAAAGCTCATGGAAATCTATCTTCAAACTATGCCAGATAAGGTCGTGCTTTTGGTGCAAACTAACTTTGCGAATGGATTTCTCGGGGCTGAACGCGATCTTGAAACCTGATCAGATCTTGTCTGGTGCCGCAGCATCACGCGGATACGACTGCGACGCATACACCGTTGATCGTTCGAAACCCAGCGTCATTGTCCTTCCCGATACTACAGCCGAAGTAGCCGAGGTAGTCAAGTGGTGCGTTGCCCACTCCGTTCCGTTCACGTCTCGCGGTGCCGGCACTGGTCTCAGCGGTGGAGCAATGCCCGCCCTCGGTGGAGTGGTTATATCCACCAAGCGAATGAACCGCATTCTCGACATTGACATCGAAAATCGATGCATGTTGGCCCAAACCGGAATCGCAAACCGCCGTCTGACTGACGCGGTCAAAGACCACGGATTGCACTTTGCCCCCGACCCCTCTTCCCAATCGGTCTCTACGCTAGGTGGCAACATCGGAGAAAACGCAGGTGGACCCCACACCCTCAAGTACGGTGTTACGGTCCAACACATTCTTGGGGTAACGATGGTGGATCCGCTTGGCGAGGTTTTGACTATTGGTGGAAAAGTCGCCGGAGGTCCAGGATACGATTTCCTTGGTCTTATTTGCGGGTCAGAAGGAACGCTCGGAATTGTCACCGAAGCATGGGTGAAGCTCACTCCCCTTCCTAAGGCAATATCTACCGCCTTAGTAGCTTTCCCTACTATTCGATCCGCAACCGAGACCGTTGCTGGCATTATTGCGACTGGCACAATACCGGCGGCGTTAGAAATGATGGATCGAGGCATCATGAAAGCGGTTTCAATGGCGTTTGGGTTAACCTACCCACCCGATGCTCAAGCGCTTCTTCTCATCGAGTGCGACGGTGAAGATCAGTCGATCGTGGATCACGAAATGGAATCTGTTCGAGCGGTTTGCACCGCCAACGGTTGCTTAGAAATCACCATAGCATTCGACGAGAAGGAAAGGGCTAGATTGTGGATGGTTCGCAAAAAAGGCATTGGTGCAATGGGGCGAATCGCACCGTCAATTGTAACCCACGACGGCGTGATTCCCCGCTCAAAACTCCCTGAGATGCTTGACTTTGTTTACGAAGTAGCTTCAGCTAAGAATATTGGCGTTGCAAACATCTTTCATGCCGGCGACGGTAACCTACATCCTTGCTTTTATTT
This sequence comes from Armatimonadota bacterium, assembly GCA_037141835.1. Taxonomy (GTDB): domain Bacteria; phylum Armatimonadota; class Fimbriimonadia; order Fimbriimonadales; family Fimbriimonadaceae; genus Fimbriimonas. The sequence continues at coordinate 38,265 of JBAXBU010000001.1, forward strand.
TGATGATCGTGATCCTTCACAGGTCGAAAGAGTGATCGAAGCGGGTGAGATCATCATCAAGAAGTGCATCGAGCTTGGCGGCTCAGTGTCAGGCGAGCACGGAATCGGAGTCGAGAAAATGGATCTCATGCCACTCATGTTCTCGCCAGCGGATTTGGAAGCTCAAGCGATGTGCAAGCGTATATTCAACGATGGAATGCTGTGCAATCCGTGCAAAGTCCTCCCTAATCAACGAGGCTGTGCAGAACACAAAATGCGGTGGCGAGGAGTGGCGACATGACTATTGAGGACGTTGCCGCTAAAGTTAAGAGTGCTACCAAGTTACGCATCGGAGACTCTGAATTGGGCGAGGACTTATCCCTTTTTCAGCTGAAAAGCATCATTTCATTCATGCCGTCGGACCAGCTTGTGGAAGTCGAGTCAGGAATTCTTTTGTCGGAGCTAAATGCCTTTTTGCGGGAGAGCGGATTTGAAATCCCCTTTGGTTGGGCCGACCACGATCAGAACCTATCAGTTGCGGACCTACTGTCTTTTAACTATTCGCATAGCGAACATGCTCAAGTGGGATCGTGGCGAGATTGGATCGTCCGAATGACCATTGTCCTCGCATCTGGACAAGTTGTTAAGTCTGGCGCAAACGTTGTCAAGAACGTGACCGGGTTTGACCTTCATAAGTTAATCATTGGCGCACATTATACGCTTGGAATTCCTGTTCAGGTGACATTGAGGATTCGCCCTTACAGTGGTAAGAAATATCCACCAAAGAGCGATACAAAGTGGCATCGGTCTCTTGAAAGCCTTAGTGAATCTGAAAAGAAGCTAATGAAGCGCACCAAAGAGATATTCGATCCGACCAATAAGCTCAACCCCGGGGAGTTTGGATTCATCTAATGCACGACCTTAACGAGCTCTTGACCCATTGCATTCGGTGCGGATTCTGCCTGGAAGACTGCCCCACATTCGTCGAAACTGGTAACGAGCTTGAGTCGCCGCGTGGCAGAATCTATCTTGTCCGTAGCGCGCTCGAAGGCAAACTTGCTTGGGAAGACGTCAAGCCTCACATGGATATCTGTCTGGGTTGCCGTGCATGCGAAACCGCCTGCCCAAGCGCAGTTGAGTACGGCGCGATCTTCGAAATCGCAAAGGACATCATTGAGCAAAAGTCACCATCAGTAACCAAAAAGGCATTATTAGCCTCCACTACGAATCCTGGCATCTTGAAGGCTCAAATTGCTGCAAGTAAGTTCCTACCCGGTGGTCGAGTACCCAAATTCGTTTCACGACTTCTTTCGGGTTCTAACGCGCAAGCCGATATGCCAACCGCCCAGGTAAACCATCCATTGCCAACCTTCTCTACCGACGTCACTGTTCGCGGCGAAGTGTTCATGCTCACCGGCTGCGCAATGCAAGTTCTCTATCCGCGGGTTCACGAATGTACCCGGAGACTGTTGCGACGAATCGGCTATGTCATCCGCGATGTCAATCAAGGTTGCTGCGGTGCGCTCCATGCCCATAACGGAGACCTTACAACCGCAAGGAAACTTGGAACCGAGCTCGCCAGGACGTTTGAGGGCAGTATTCCAATCGTCGTGAACTCGGCCGGGTGCGGAAGCACGATGAAGGAATATGCCAACATGATTGGACCAGAGACAGCCAATGTTGCTAATCGAACATTTGATCTTTCCGAATTCTTGCTGAAACACGGCCTCCTCGAGGAACTCAAAAAGTCAAGCGGACTTGATGGAAGAATCGTCACTTACCATGACGCCTGCCACCTTTCGCATGGGCAGAAAATCACGAGTCCACCCCGCGAACTGATTCAAGCCATCCCGAATTCAAAATACATCGAACTCCAAGAGTCAATGATGTGTTGCGGCAGTGCTGGAGTCTATAACGTCCTTCAACCCGACATGGCCAGGCGACTCCTCGACCGAAAAGTTGATCACATCAAAGAAACTTCGGCCGACATTGTCGCTACCGGAAATCCCGGTTGCCACGCATGGATCGCCCAAGGTTGCCGAGAGCAACAGTCTGCTAGGGTTTTGCATACGGCGGAGCTGTTGGAAGCCGCGTTTATTGGATTGAATCCGTTCTTTGAAAATTGACTATTGGGAGAGTTTAGCCTTCTCGTTGGCTTGGCCCTCACCCCCTTAATCCCCCTCTCCCGCCCAAAGAGCCAGGAGAGGGGGGAACTTCCATCAGTAATGCCAGTCGAGGTTGCCCGCTTCTCGTGCGTGCTTCTCAATGAACTCTCGTCGAGGTTCGACCTTATCGCCCATCAATCGTGAGAACATCATTTCTACTTCGGCTTCGTACTCTGGATTGTAGTTGACTCTGACCAACCGTCGCTTGTCAACTGCCATCGTCGTCTCTTCAAGGTCTTCGGCGTTCATTTCACCAAGACCCTTAAATCGAGTGACAGAGTAGTTCTTTTTCTTTAGGTTGCGAATGATTTCGTCTCGCTCTTGCTCGGTCATTGCATAGTAGCGCTCGTTGGCACCAGCCTTAACGACGAAGAGTGGAGGCTGAGCTAGGTAGACGTAACCTTCCGTAACCAATGGCTTCATGTATCGGTAGAAGAACGTGAGCAATAGTGTTCGGATGTGTTCGCCATCAACGTCAGCGTCAGTCATGATGACAACCTTGTGGTAGCGGAGCTTTGAAAGATCAAACTCGACCTCTCGTTCCTTTGAATCCTTTTCTCGCTTCTTCGGAGCTGGCTCGCCATTAAACTCAAGGTCGGGCTGCTCGTCTTCCATCTGCTTCTTGCCAAGTGTGAGATCAATTCCCGCGCCAAGGGCAGAGATGATAGCCTTAATTTCAACGTTGTCGAGGGCTTTATCGATTCGGGCTCGCTCTACGTTGAGAATCTTTCCTCGCAATGGAAGAATCGCCTGAGTCATACGGTCACGTGCTCCCTTTGCAGAGCCTCCAGCCGAGTCACCTTCTACCAAGAAGATTTCGCACTTAGTAGCATCTTTCGACATACAGTCGGTGAGTTTTCCAGGCAAGCCAAAGCTGTCCATAGATGAGCTACGTCGAACACTTTCCATCGCCTTTCGAGCAGCTTCGCGAGCTCGCTGGGCAATGACACCCTTTTCGACAATTCGTCGAGCGATATTGGGATTCTCCTCAAAGAACGTCATCAAACCATCGCCGACCAACGAATTCGTAAGTCCTTGAACTTCAGGTGTAACCAACTTGACCTTGTCTTGAGAGTTATACGAAGGATCACCGATTCGCAAGGAGATAACAACAGTCAAACCATCCGTAACGTCGTCGCCCTGTAGGTTGCTATCCTTCTCTTTCAAGAAGCCCATCTTTCGCGCATAGGCATTAATGGTTCTAGTTAACGCTGTAGAAAATCCGGAAACGTGGGTACCACCATCTGGATTATGGATATTGTTCGTAAAGGCTAAGATCGTGAGGTTATAGCCGTCATGATATTGAAGAGCAACTTCAATTTCGCTTGACTCTCGAATTCGTCGGAAGTGGATAACGCCATGGATCGTTTCCTTGCCATCGTTGATATCCTCAACTAGCTGCGGAATACCACGGCTAAAGTAGAAAGTCTCACTAGTCTCCGGATCCATCTCATTGATAAACTCAAAGGTGACCTTCGGATTCAAATAAGCCAATTCTTTCATTCGGCTTTTGACAATGTGCGAGTCGTGAATGACTTCGGTCAATACCGTAGGATCTGGCATCCATCGCTGAGCCGTTCCGGTCGAACCATCAGGAACTACGCCAATTTCTTTAACTTCGCCTTGCGGAATTCCTTTCTCGTATCGCTGTCGGTAAATCTTGCCGTTACGTTTAACCGTTGCTTCCATCCAAGTCGAGAGTGCGTTGGTACACGAGACACCTACACCGTGAAGACCACCAGATGTCTTGTATCCGCTGCCTTCGCCGCCAAATTTTCCACCTGCGTGGAGAACAGTCATAACTACTTGGAGAGCAGAAACGCCCATCTTAGCATGCATGTCAACTGGAATTCCTCGACCGTTATCTTCGACCCCGGCCGAACCATCAGCAAACAAGGTAACGGTGATATGGTCACAGTGCCCAGCCAAAGCTTCATCAACCGAGTTGTCAATTACCTCGCGAAAGAGTTGGTGCAAACCGCGCTTGCCGTTGTCTCCAACGTACATACCAGGTCGCTTACGAACCGCTTCAAGTCCCTCAAGAACTTGAATCTGGGCGGCATCATAGTCACCCTCGATTCGTTGTGCCAGCTCGTTAATTGTGGCGTCTTGATCTTCACTCGACAGATGGTCGGGATTATCGTCGTTAAATAGGTCGTTATCTGGCATGAGAAAAATCGCTAATTTGAACCTAGATTGTACCTGAGTCCGGGGCCTAAAAACCCATCTGTAACCAGTAGGGAAAGTAGAATAGATTTGTGGGACTTTACGAATCGCTTCTTCGACCGTTGGCGTTCAACATCGACCCCGAAAAAGTTCATGAAATTGCGATGAATGCCATCGCCAAGGGCTTGGTTCCTGGAAATGAAATTCCCCTCGAATACGACCCTGTTGAACTTTTTGGTGTCAAGTTTCCCAACCGAATGGGACTTGCAGCCGGGTTCGACAAAAACGCACTTGCGGTCAACAATTGGCATCGATTTGGGTTTGGGTATGTCGAAATAGGCACCGTTACATGGCACCCACAACCAGGCAACGATCAACCGAGATTGTTTCGACTTCCGGAAGACAAAGCACTGATCAATCGAATGGGATTCAATAACGATGGAGCCAAAGCGGTAGCCGAACGGCTGGGAAACGCGATTCCTAAGATTCCGATAGGGGTAAACCTGGGCAAATCTAAGATCACACCACTTGAAGAAGCACAAAATGACTATCGTCAGAGTTTTGAGGTCCTTCAGAACCACGGAGATTACTTCGTTGTTAACGTCTCTAGCCCCAACACACCAGGTTTGCGTAGCCTGCAAGACCGAGAACCACTAATTCGCATTTTTGATGCCCTGCGAACCGTGAACGCCAAAAAGCCCATGTTTGTTAAAGTCGCACCAGACCTCACTAACGAGGCTTTAGAGGAAATTTTGAGTGTTGCGATTGAAATGAAACTGACTGGAATAATCGCAACCAACACAACGATTTCTCGCGAAGGTCTCAAAACTAAGAACGCAAAGTTGAAAAGCCAAGCTGGTGGATTATCTGGACGACCCGTTTTCCAGTTGTCAAATGACGCATTAGAATTCCTTGCCAAAAACAAGCCGCGCGAAATGATTCTCATGGGAGTAGGCGGAGTTTTTGATCGAGACGATTACGACACCAAGCGACGTCTCGGGGCGGACTTAGTGCAACTTTATACCGGCTGGATTTATGGTGGACCTGGGTTGGTGCCAAAAATATTGACAGGTTAGGCGTAGATCTTGTAAAAAAAGTACGCCGTCATGATAAATCCATAGATCGCAATGGCGATCCTGAGTTTGTTCGGATCGACTTTGACCGACATTTTCGCGGAGAAGTAGCCGCCCACTATTCCGCCCAAAACTAGCACCAATGCGACGTCGAATAAGACCATGTGTTTGATGACAAACACAATCGATGCGACAAAGTTGATGATGGTGCCAAGCAAGCTTTTGACGGCATTAAGCTCATGGGTCGAGCCTTCCATATACAGTGCAAAGGAGGCAAGCATCATGATTCCCATTCCTGCCCCGAAATATCCGCCGTACGTCGCAACAAGAAACTGAAGAAAAATGCCGGCCACAGGACCAACCAATTGCTTATCGTGGCTGGCCAACATTGCTTTAACTTTAGGCTGGAACCACAGCAAAATCGAAGCCAACAAAATCAAAAAAGGAATGATGATTTTGAATGCAACTTCGCTGGTATTGAGCAGCAACCATGCCCCTAATATTGATCCCAAAATAGTTGGGACCAGAAGCTTTTTGAAGTAGACTCCCGTCTTTTCAAGGTGATCCTTGAACCCAAAACCGCTCGCAAGTGAACCCGGAAAAAGCCCCACCGCGTTTGTGGCGTTGGCAATTCGTCCCGGAATCCCAAGCGCGATAGTGAGTATCGGATAGGAGATGAGGGAACCACCGCCAGCAACACTATTGATTGCACTTGCTACCCCGCCGGCTGCAAACAAAAGGACACCTTCGGCGGGGGACATTAATCTGATTATGAAGGATTTCAAACAACGAACTTCAGACAAATCCAGTCAGAATGGGCTGATGGCAAACATATGGAAGACAGCAAAGGGCTTTGATGACCTGTGCGAGTTGTCCGCACGATGGTGCGAAGGCAAATTTGAGAACACCCTGACATTCCTTGGAAAGCCTGACCCAGAGTCCGAGTCCATCCTTCCAACATTAATCAAGTGCAATCGGAACGGATTTTTTACGACCTTTTCCCAACCCGGCGAGGGGTCTCCCGACGACGGAAATGCTCAACGAGCTACGGTTCATGGGTACGCAGACGAAGCTTTAGCTAGGCGCCTATATGCGTTAGGGCTCGAAACGAGTCTCCTGGTCTTGGCCTTTCCTCCTGGATTCGACAATGATGTGAACATCCCAATCACGGTGAGTGATTTTCAGATCTACACTTGGCACGGCATGACTGACGGTCAACCGGAAAAAGAAGATTATCGTAACCAACTGACAAAGGATGCTTATCATTCTTTGTTAACCAGCTGGCAAGTAATTTTAATTGATACCGAATGGGGTCGGGGCGACTATCTGTGGGAATCCCTAGAAGAAGTCATCTCTGGAGGCGAATCGATGTTTTCGACGATTCCGCCCGAAGAACTTGATCTCGAAACTGACTTTGTCTGCTGATCTATTCGATCTGACTTAATACGTCAGCCAACTCGATTGCGGCAAGCGCCGCTTCTCGGCCCTTGTTTCCCATTTTGAGCCCAGCACGATCAAGCGCTTGTTCTTGGGTGTCCGGGGTCAGAATTCCCCATGTAATTGGCGTAGCATATTCCGTTTGCAAGCCCATCAGGGCCCCACCAACATCACTTCCGAGAAGCTTTGCGTGAGGAGTTTGACCTTGCATAATGCACCCCAGCGCAATAATGCCATCCGGCTTCTTTTTTGAGGAAAGGAGTTTCTTGGCAACCGCAGGAATTTCCCAAGTTCCCGAGACATGAATGACAAGCGTCTCTTTCGCGCCGTGGCGCGTTAATTCTTCCAAAGCTCCTTCGGTAAGTTCTTTCGTAATGAGTTCGTTCCAACGGCTAACGATGATGACGAACTGTCGTTTCGACGCGTTCATGTTGCCGCGAATCTCTTTCATTAACTCTAATTATGGCTTGTTATCGCCTTTTCAAAAGGAATAGCAAAACAGGCGCTCCGACAATGGCTGTAACGATTCCCACCGGAAAGCCTGCCCCTTGCATGCCACGTTGAGCAATGGCATCTGCGATGAGCATCAGCAGTGAACCTAAAATTGCGGATAAAGGCAAAGTAGTTCTCAAGTCTGAACCAACCAGCCTTCGGGCAATATGGGGGGCGACCAACCCAACAAATCCTATAACTCCGACTGCCCCCACCGTGACCGAAGTCATTGCGGTTACACAAATCAACACGACTCGGCGCAAAGCAACTGGGTCTACCCCAAGGGCATGTGCCCCGTCTTCGCCGAGTGACATGGCGTTTAGCCTTTGGGTCGAGCGATGAAGGACCACGTAAGCGATAACAAAGACTCCCGCCATAAGGTAAATCGAAGGCCACCTTGCCGTATCAAAACTGCCAAGCATAAACCGAAGAACAACAATTTGACTCTCACCGTAGTAGAGAATCATAAAGGTAAGCAGCGAAGATAACATCGTCGCCACCACAATTCCGGCAAGCAACAAAGTAGTGGTTTCGATAACCCCTCTGCGTCGGGCAAGTGACATCACCAGCATGAGCGTCAGCATTCCGGTGATAAATCCGGCTCCTGGCATGCCAAGGGTAACAATGAGTGAGGAGAAAACACCTTTGTCCCATTCCTGTTTTTTGGCAAATAGCATAATGAAGACTGCACCGATCGCTGCCCCCGAAGACGATCCGACGACATAAGGCTCAGCGATCTGATTTCGAAACAGAGTTTGAAGAGCCGAACCTGAAACACCTAAGATGGCGCCAACCAACCCAGCTTCGATTGCCCGAGGAAGCCGTGAATTCCAAATAATATCGTTGACGCTATCGTTGCCACTATGACCGTGAAAGATATGGGCAACGACATCCCAAGGCTTAACCCAAGCATAACTTCCGATTCCAACGTGAAGTAAGAAAGCGACTACCAGCACGCAGAATGCCACACCCAGTACTTTTCGTGCCGACTTCTGCATTAGCTCTAAGGTTATACTCAAAGAGCGTTGAAAACTTTGGCACTTTCGCAGCGAACTAATATTCTTAAGCCCTCACCGACCCTTGCAATTTCAGCAAAGGCAAATTCCATGAAGGCTGACGGCATCGACGTGATCTCCTTTGGAGCAGGAGAACCGGATTTCAATACGCCGCAAGCTATTTGCGATGCGGCGAAAGAAGCAATTGATTCTGGATTTACCAAATACACACCTTCTGCAGGCATCAATGAACTGCGCGAAGCCATTTGCGGAAAATTGAGCCGAGAGAACGGGCTCGAGTACTATCCGTCGCAAGTAATCGTGAGTTGCGGTGCCAAGCACAGTGTTTACAATTCGATGCAGGTCTTGATTAATCCTGGTGATGAGGTTATTCTCATCGCACCTTACTGGATGACTTATGCAGACCAAATTCAACTTGCTGGAGGTATCCCAAAGGTAGTTAAGGCCCCGGCTGAGACAGGATTTGTCCCGTCACTTGAGCAAATCAGTGAAGCCATTTCTCCAAAAACAAAGGCTATCCTGATCAACAGCCCATCGAATCCTAGTGGTGCAGTTCTTCCCGACTCCATCTTGCAGGGCATCGCCGAACTCGCTGATAAGCACGATCTTTGGATTATTTCCGACGAAATTTATGAACGCTTGATCTACGGAACTTCTTTTCGCTCAATCGCTTCCTTTAGCCAGAGCATCAAAGATCGAACAATCACAATCGGGGGATGCAGCAAAAGTTACGCGATGACAGGTTGGAGAATTGGATTTGCCGCTGCGCCCTTGCCGGTTGCAAAAGCAATGAGCAATTTTCAGGATCAGGTCACCAGTAATCCCACATCATTTGCCCAAAAGGGTGCCGTTGTAGCCTTCAATTTGCCATCCGAGAGCGTGGAATCGATGAGGGTCGAATTTGAATTTCGCAGAGACCTTATTGTTAAGTTGCTTTCCGATATCCCAGGGTTCAAAATATCGCCTCCAAAGGGAGCATTCTATGCTTTTCCTGATGTTTCGCAATGCTTATTGCCCGGAGAGACCGATGGGCAACTAGCGGAGTTCTTATTAGAGAAAGCTCATGTAGCCGTCGTCTCCGGGTCAGTTTTTGAAGGAGAAGGGCACATTCGGCTTAGTTATGCGACAAGCCGCTTGAACATCGAGGAAGGAGTCCGTCGAATCAAAGACGCGCTTGCAAGTCGCTAATGATTCCAAAGTCAATCCCTCTGAAAAGCGAAACAATGTTTGGGTTGGCGATGCGTCATCGTTCCGCTGCACCAGCGGACATTTGCAATAGCTACGAGCGATTGGAGTTCTTTGGCGATTCAGTCTTAGGACTAGTTGTTGCTCAATACCTATTTGAGCATCATCCGTTTTGGGATCAAGGAATGATGTCTAAAGCGAAAAGCAGTGTCGTTCAAGAAGCGCCACTGGCAGAAATTGCCCTCAAGCTCGGACTAGACGCATACTTGGAACTTAGCCCTAGTGAGGAAACCACTGGAGGGCGCCAGCGACCATCAATACTTGCCGATGTAGTTGAAGCCGTCTTTGGGGCTATATACCTAGAATCTGGATTAGAAGTTGCTAGGTGGTTCATTTTGGAACAATTGAACCCTTACCTCCATCGAATTAGTAGCGGGGATGTTAATCCTGACGACTTCAAATCAAAACTTCAGGAGATCGCGCAGTCTATTTGGAAGAAAACGCCGAATTACCGGATTTTAAACGAATTTGGGGCTGCGCACGAGAAAAAATTTACAGTTGAAGTACTATTTGACGATGAAGTGATCGGTGAGGGCTCCGGTCGGAGTAAGAAAGAAGCAGAACAAGCAGCAGCGGCAGAAGCAATTGAAGTTATTCGCCGCAATGTCAAACTGTAGAGTCCTCGTATTTGTGTTAGTTAATTGATATTGTTTCGGTGTTGTGGCCCCTTGGGCATCATTTATACAGACTCACTATCTTCAAACATCTAGCGATAGTTAAGAAGGTAAAAGTAAATGAAAGGAATCATCTTAGGAGCATTAGTATTCGGAGTAGCGGGATCAGCAATGGCCCGACCGGAACTTAATGCATTCATCAACAAACCAGCCAACTCAATTCCAGAGTTGATTGCGCAGATCAAGTCGGATAAGCAGGTCGCAGATCGATTCATGCGCCACTTTTCGATGTCGAAAGAAGAAGTTTTAGAGTTCGTTGGAACGCTTCACTTGGGCAGTCTTCAAGAGTCTGGTTATTACACGATCTATAGTGCACCTGAAAATGGCGTTATAAAAGCTCACATCTCTTTCTTTAAGAAAGGCACTCCTGCATTCGTTGATGCTGATGGATCGCCTATTCTTCGAGTTAAATGCGCCAACCCATTTGTGGGTGGAAAGATCAAACCATATTCGGTTTCAGAGCCAAGCGTTGAGCATAGTTCAGAGACACTCGGCGTAATACCAGAGGCGTCCATGAGAGCAGATTCGATCATTGCTAACTCAACTCCTCCGATTCCTGAAATGGCGATTGACAACCCAGTGACGCTGAAGACAACCGGAATCAACTCAAGTCCAAACGTATTCGCTGGTTCAAGCCCAATTGCAGCGGTCCTTGGCCTTGGTGGAGCCGCCATCTTTGTTAACAAGAAGAATAATCCTCCAGTTGTTCCCGAACCTGCTTCCATGCTTGCCATCTCCCTTGGAGTTGGGGCCTTAGTTCTCCGATGTAAGAAGAAGTAACCTTATTCAACTATCGCTTCAAAGACCTCACAATGGAATGTGAGGTCTTTTTTTATATTTCAACGAGAGTAGGACTTATTGGCTGATTGAATGAAACGATGCCGTCTTCAACCGCATAGTACAAGTTCTCTAATCGGACACCACAATTTCCTTCCAAATAGATTCCGGGCTCAATGCTGAAGCAGTTACCTGCCTCGAGTGGTTTGTCGTTATCGGAGGTTATGTTGGGTTCTTCGTGAACTTGCATCCCAATTCCGTGACCAGTTCGGTGGGTGAAATAGGGTCCGTATCCTGCGTCTTCAATAACTTTTCTTGCAGCTAGATCCATATCCATTGGTCTTGCGCCTATTTTCCCAACGACTCTGGCGGCTTCGTGGGACCGGTAGACAATGTCATATAGCTTCTTTTGTTCTTCGGTTGCTTTGCCAAAAACAAAGGTTCGGGTGATGTCGCTGCAATATCCTTCGTAGGTGCAGCCGAAGTCCACGAGAACCAGTGTGTCTGGCTTCAAGCGTGTTTTGTCGTTGATGTGATGGGACTCTGCAGATCCAGGTCCGAAGCAGACACTGCAGAACTGTGGCAATCCGCCCCAATTCTTCATCTCGTACTCCATGAGCTCACGAACCTCTAGCTCGGTAATCCCTTCCTTGAGGTGTCCTTTGATGTATTCGTAAGTTTCGTCAGCTATTTGTCCGGCGCGCTTCATGAGGGCGAGTTCAGCTTCATCTTTCTTTGCCATTAGTTCAGCAATGACAAGGCCACCCATTTTGAACAAAGCCGCTGGTAGTGCAGTTTGCATTTCTAGCAGCATCTTAGCGGGCATGTGGTCGTCAACGGCGATGACTCCGGAGCGTAGATTCCAATCTTCGGCCATTTCGAGGAAGTGCTCGATTGGATTTTCTCCGTCTCGCCACGCCCGAATGTCTTCGATGCCAATGCGCTTGGCCTGGATTTGGCTGAGCGCAGGACAAATGAGTCGTGACTGTCCAGACTTATGAATGGCAAAGGTCAAAAATCGTTCGTGCCCATCTTCAAAAAATCCGGAGAGGTATCCCATGGATATTGGGGTCTGGGCAAGAAATGCATCATAGCCAGATTCGGCCAGGTAGTTGGCAAGTTGCTGAATTCGGGACATGCGTACTAGTATTCCTTAATATCCTGCCTGTCCGGCACTTGAAATGCGTGGATCGCATCCGACTTGGCGATTACCGTCTTTGCCCACCAATATTGCCTGGCAGGAGCCTTGGCCAGTGGGAATTCCAAACTTGTGACCTTTCGCCTTTAGCATTGCTACTGAATCGTTGCTGATGGCAAACGGTTCCATTCGGATTTCGTCGGGAAGCCATTGGTGGTGAAATCGCGGTGCACTGACTGCTTTTTGAACGGACATCCCATGAACGGTCACATTTAAGATCGTCTCAAAGACAGTATTGATGATGGTTGGACCGCCTGGAGAGCCAAGAACTAAAAAGAGCTTTCCGTCCTTGGTCAAGATGGTCGGCGTCATGGAAGACAACGGCCTTTTGCCAGGCTTGATTGCATTTGCCTCACCTTGAATGAGATTGTATCGATTGGGACTTCCTGGTTTCGAGGTGAAGTCATCCATCTCGTTGTTGAGTAGAAATCCAGCCTCATTGACCGTTACTTTACTGCCATAGCTGTCGTTGAGCGTATAGGTATTTGAAACTGCGTTCCCTTCTGCGTCGACCACGCTAAAGTGAGTCGTGTGCTCCTTTTCGTTGGTTTTTCCTAACCCAGGCTTGATCTCATCGGCTGGCGTTGATCGGTTTAGACTTATTTCGTTACGCCGCTTTAGGAGGTATTGAGAATCAAGGAGCTGTACGATTGGTACTTGCACGAAGCCTGGATCACCCATGTATTCGGCTCGGTCGGCAAAGCAACGTTTCATTGTCTCGGTCATTAGATGAACGGTGCCGGAACTGTTGAAACCCATCGACTTAAGGTCATCTTTTTCGATCATTCCTAGCATCATGAGAAGAACTACCCCACCTGAGCTTGGTGGCGGCATAGTGAGTACTTCGTATCCTTTATAATTCCCTCGCATAACTTGCCGGAAGGTTGGCTCGTAATTAGTGAGGTCTTTCTCGGTAATTAGTCCATCACCCTTGCCCATTTCTTGGATGATTGCTTTTGCGGTCTCGCCAGTATAGAAACCTTGCGCACCCTGGTCTCGAATATGCGTAAGAGTCTTGGCAAGCTCAGGTTGTCGGAAGGTTTCTCCGCCTTTATAAAACTGTCCGCTTCGACCAAATATACGCCACGTACCTTTAAACTGCTTGTTTTTCTCAGCCAAGTTCTGGAGGTCATCAGCCAATTGGGCACTTATCTTGAAGCCTTGACTTGCGAGTCGAACCGAAGGTTGGATCAGGTCCTTCCACGGAAGTTTGCCGTATTTCTGGTGGGCAGCATAGAAGCCAGCCACCGTTCCCGGAACGCCAGAAGCGCGATGTCCCAAGTATGAATCTGGCGTTGGCTCACCCTTTTTGTTGAGATACATTTCTCGAAACGCAGAGGCGGGAGCTATTTCTCGATAATCCAGGGCAAATGTTTCACCTTTGGCCGAGCGATAGACCATGAAGCCGCCTCCACCAATGTTCCCCGCGGCGGGAAACGTGACCGCCAGAGCAAACCCAGTGGCCACTGCAGCGTCAATTGCATTGCCTCCCTTTTGGAGGATTTCGGCCCCAATTTGGGACGCAAGCACTTGGTCTGACACAACTGCGCCTAGTGGGTATTGCTGAGTTGCCCCGATTTGCCCGGCAACCAAGAGTGAGGTGATGATCATTTTCCGAGTACGTATTTGTCGAGCCAAGCAATCCAGCGTGCCCACTGATCCATCAGAGTTTCCCTTGCGATTTGGCCATGATCTTCATAGGGATACATATACAAGGCGGCGGGCTTGCCAATGCTTTCGAGAACGCTGTACATCCGCACGGTATTGATCGGGTCGGTGCCAACGTTTTGGTCATCCATGCCGGCGTACATGAGCAATGCACCGGAGACATGCTCTGCGTTTAAGATTGATGACATTGCCAAGTAGGTGTCTTTGGCTTCAAAAATCGATCTTGTTTCACTCTGGAAAGCCATTGGCGTCAGGGTTCGATTATAGTTGCCAGCACCAGCTATTCCAGCTTTAAAGAAAGGAGTGTGAACCATTGCATTGGCGGTGCTGAATCCACCGTAGCTATGTCCACCGATTGCTAATTTTGTCCGGTCACAAAGCCCTTTGACTTCGAGCATGTCAATAGTTGCCGACAAGTTACTGGTTAAGTCGCTTACATAGAAGTCGTTCATCCTTCCCTTTGGTCCAACAATTGGGCAATCTGGTTCAACAAACGCCCATCCTCGTCGCAGGAGGAGAGTTTTTGGACTACCACCTTGCGCCGGAAAGAGGTTCTTGTTTGGTACCCTGGCTTGCCGATCGTAAGCATCTTGCGATTCAAATTCGGAAGGATAGAACCAGAAGAATGCCGGAAGCTTGACTCCCTCGACTTGCCACTCTGGCATTGTCACTTTGACCCAAAACTTGAATCCATCAGCACGAGTGACTTGCAATCGGTACCTCTTTGCGTTGGTTAGGTCAGGGGAAAGGTCTTTGTTCCACGTGATTTGTTGTTGATTTTTTCCTTCAATCAAGAAATTGTTGGAGACTTCGGTTGGTGATTGATGATCAATCAGGAGCCTTGATCCTGCGATGTCGAGGATTCCGTCAATGGTTTCATAAGCATTCTCTTTGCTTTGCCAAATTCGATCCGTCTTGCTGGAGGCGATATTGTAGGAATCGAGGAATGGGCGAGGCGGATTTTTTTCGGTGTCAGTTCCCGTTTGGATTCCCCGTAAAAGTATTGTTCCGGTTGATGTGTCTAGGGTCATTGCTCCAAACGCATTGGGAGTTAAGACCGGCGAGCCAGGTGCTTTTTCCACTTCGGCGGGCTTCCAACTCCACAGGGCTTTCTTCGCGGTTATGTCCGTCAATGGTGTCTGATATTGGGTTGTGGTTCCGGAAGCAGATTCGGTAAAGAAAATGGTTTTGGAGTCTGGCGAGAAGAGTAGACCCGAGAATCCTTGGTCGCTTGTACAGAGAACCTTTTCGTCTTCCTTTCTGAAAGGAGCCACCCAGCGGACGAGTTCCTCTTTGACTTGTCTCGCGGTTGCGCCTGCATTTTGCCCTGCCCTTCCGCCACCTTGTCCACGCTGTTCGTCATCTTCTCCACCTATAGTTGCCGGAGAAGCCGGAGCTGCTGCATTGCGAACGAAAATTAGTCCATTGCCATCGGGCGCCCAAGTCATTTGTCGTCTCGGCTGAGTAGGAGGGACAACGGGAATAGCTCCGGCAACTGGTGGTGGAGTTTCACCATTTCTCAACTTGGTCTCGGTCAACATGGTGAGTGACTTGCCGTTGGCGTCCCAAATTTCTTCTTTGCTCCCAAAGTTGCTGGCAGGAACGATGTATGAAAATGGCTTCTGGACGGTGGTTACGCGGAAAACATCGGCATTTGGAGCAGCGTCAATCGACGAAATCATCGCTGGTGCTCCGACTGGCTTGACTGCATTGGTGGCGATATCGACGGTTGCCAATTGACCCGAAAGAAAATAGGTTAGGCGGTTTTGGTCGGTTTGATTTTGCAGCAATGAACGATAGACTCGGAGGTTGTTCTTGTCTTTGTCAGTGACCTGAACTCTAGGTTGGGCGGGTACTTGACCCGCTTTTGGCTCGGGTCCTCGATTCGCGGGAACGAATACGGCAACCACGCTTTTTGAATTGCCGACCCATTCGGGGGTTACTCGGGTTGCAAGAAGCGGTCTGGAGCTCAATTCCCAAGTTTTGTTTTTCGCCGCGTCATGTAAATAGATGGTTGATTGATCGCTGTTGTGAACGAGGAACATGAGGGTGGTTCCGTCGGGGGACCAGGTTGGGGCACTAACCCAGGTTCCGGCGGGAGACTTGATTTCTCTTTCCTTGAATGTTTTTGAATCGGTTAGGACAATGGATTCACCGGTTTGGTAGGACATCGTTCTGGCTCGGTTAGCGCGGGTATCGAACATCCAACCGCCGAAGTTTTCGTAAGGATTTGAGATGTCGCTGAGCATGACTTGACCGCGGGATTTGACCCGGGCGAACCACGTTTTTGAGCTATTGAGGTTACTGAGGGTGAATTGAGTGTGTCGAGGAAGGTCGAAATAGCTCGCGATTTCCTTGGGTGGCTTTAGATAGGATTCGGAGTCGATGGAGCTTTGGGCGAAGGCGCCAGTGGCGAGGAATAGGAGAGGAATGTTAAAAAATTTCATGGTGCCAGCATAACCCATTTTTTGAGAAGAAGGGAAAGATGAGTAGTGCGAGAGCCAGTGCAGAGTGCCAACTTGAGGATGGTTCTAGGGCTATGCCCATCATAGAATATCAAAATGACTATCTCCAAACAGGCGTGGAACTTATTGAGTGATTCGTTCTCCGATATCTAAGGAGAGAATTCGTTGGATAGCTTCGTCAACCTGAAGATTCGTGTTGTCGAGTACGGTCAGGCGTTTGCTTTCGAATTCGAGCCACAGTGACTCACCCAGGGACAGTACAAAGTGTTCGATATCTTTGGGATCGAAGCTTTTGTTGGTCCGGGTAAGGTTGCGTGCTAGGTTGGTTTGGAGGTCGGCTTTGAGGCAAACGACGATTCCACCTTGGGAAAAGTCAAGAAATTCTTGAACCATGTCCGGTGAAGAACAGTGTTCAGCAACAACGGCGAATCCGGCATCAGAGTAGATTTTTGCAACTGAACCAACGGCTTGATGGGCGAGTCGAAATTGGAGTTCGGTTTCTTCATCCCAACCTGAAGTTGGCTGTTTTAGGCCCTTGACGACCAGAGATCGGAAATAGTCAATATCAAAAAGAATGGATTTTTCGAAATGGTTAGCGAGCGCTCGGGCAGTCGTAGACTTGCCTACTCCGGGCGCGCCAGAAATGAAAAATATTTGCCCTCGCTTCATCGTTGACTTCTGCCGAAGTATACTAAGGAAGTTACTGGCGGATCGTCCAATGGCAGGACAGCTGTTTTTGGTGCAGCTAATCTAGGTTCGAACCCTAGTCCGCCAGCCAGTTTTCATGAGCCGCATTCCGAATGGAGTCGGCTCGTTTTGATTTTAATAGAACCCGTTGCGTTTACTCATAAAGATGAGCATGGAGGCGATTGCTCCTGGTTCGGGGAGGCCCTTTGGGCCGGAAGTAATGGCCGAGAATGCGACTTTCCCCTTGGCATCGATCAGATAAATTGCCGGTTCGCCGTAGTCGCCAGCTTGATGGTTATGGCTTAGATACACGCCGTAGGCTTTCGATGCTTCAAGATTTGTGTCGGTTAGCAAGGGAATCTTGATTTTGGATTCGGCGGCGAAAGCAGCCAGGTTGTCGGGGGTATCGGCAGTAATGGCGAGGATTCCGAAACCTAGGTCGTTCACGCTCCGACTAAAGTCTTGCCAGCAAATGATTGATTTCTTTGCACTCGGGCAGAAGGTGCCTCTGAAGAAAAGAAGGATTGCGGGCTTGCCATCGAAGTCTTCGAGAGTGTGTTCTGCTCCCTCATGGTTCTGTAAGGTGAACTTTGGTGCTGGCTCACCGTTTCTGATCATGAGTCTATTTTACGCGCCTAGGCAGGAATTTCAACAGTTTTACTCCTAACCGCCCCTTTCACTCGTCCTTTCTCATTAGGATGTCAAGCACACCGCCACCACAAGACCCAATTTTGCCGACAATGGGATCAGGACCCAGCCAAGAAGAAAGGACTCAAGCGACCCTTTCTTGGGTTCTCTCAATTTTCTTTGGATTTATTCCGGGGCTCATATTCTTCCTCATGGCTACTGATAAGCCATTTTTGAAACGACATGCAGCCATGGCACTTGGCCTCAACATTGCGGTCATCATTTTGTATGCCGTTCTTTTTATAACGATTATCGGACCACTCGTTGTTTGGGTTGCAGCCATCATATTCTCAATTATGGGTGCCGTAGCAGCTAACAAAGGAGATGCCTACGATATTCCTCTAATCGGGCCAATGCTCGCCAACATGTTCAAGGTTCAGCCTTGAATTAAAGAAAGGGCTCAGCTGAGGTCGGTTTTTAACCTTCGCAGCTGAGCCCTTTTTTTTGTTAATTTGATTTAGCTACGACTGAGGCAGTACCTACCAATTCAGTGCTTAGTACGCTACATGCTCCAGAATTTTGCCCGAAGTCTGGCCACATGCCAGGAGTCATGTAGATTTGAGCATCTTTTCGCAAAGGGAGGATACTTAGGGTCAAGCCTCCTCGAAGGATTGCCGCGCCGTATCGGCTGAGTCCGAGTTCGAAGGGCTTTCCATTGTAGAAGTTATCTTCAATCAGCTTCCCATTGAGATAAAGCCTGGCGGCATCACCTTGGTATCGAATTTTGAGAATCCAATTGTCGGGAGGCAATGAATTGGGAAGTTTTATGTCCCACTTAGACGCTGCTTCAAAATTTTCGTCGCTGGGTTGCTCAGAGACGGCTTGGCTCCCTTCATAAATGTCTCGGGCTGGCCCCATTACCGCGGTCTGGTTTATTGGGATCGGAATTGTGGTCGGAACCGAGTTTGCGTAGTGATAAAACGAGAATTCACCCGATTTTGACGGGATAGTCGGTATTCCTGCGATCTTGATTGCCCCCATTGCTGGCATTACCGCCACAAATTTTGAGGCACTTGCACGGCTGGTTAATACGAGATCATTTCGATCGAAGAGGACATCATCATCGGAAACGACGACGGCTTCTTTGCTTGCAAATGAACCTTTCCAGATATGCAGGCTCTGGGATTCGCTGAGTAAGTAGATCGTTACCAACTTGCCGTCCTTCTTTTGTAAGGTTATTGCCGGTTCAAGACCTGAATTCAAGTTCGTCAACCGGACAAACCCGGCGGAGGTTACGATTTTACCGGTTGTGTTCAAAACTTTTGAATCGGAATTTGGAAACACAAATTCGGCAGGAACACCTTTGGTTTGAGCAAAAAAGTAGGCGTCTTTCAATTTACAAATTGGCTGTGCGGTGGCGTAAGTTAGCTGCGCACCACTTAGGTCTTGATGGAATGGCCAATAGAAATACGAATTTGCGGGAATATCAATTGGTTTTGATGGGACGACAAGCAATCCTGATTTGCACTTGAGGGAGAATTGGACACCTTTTCGAGTTGGTTGCGGCGTGAGCCGCATGTAGTTATTGACGAAGATATAGCCCGATTCACCGTTGGAACGGACCGACCAATTGGCAATATCTGGCGATCCGATTTGTGCCTTCATTCCAGCTAATTGGCTACCAAAATCCCTCATGAAAAGGTGCATTCGTCGAAGAATATGATAGTGCGGTCGAATCTGACCAAACTCGCCCAGCGGCGCTTGGAAATCGTATGACTTTACGGGAACATCGTTCCAGTATCCAGTCGATTGGGATTCACTCAGATAGGTGTTCCCTTCTGGATTAGTTCCTCCGTGGTACATGTAGTAGCCTTGGAGATTGTTTCCGGAGGCCACTTTTGCTAAGGCTAGACTTCCGATATCGTTCGGTTCAACGGCGATTCGGCGGTGATAACTGACGTGCATTCCCCCGCCAATTTCGCAACACATGTACGGATATCTATTTTCAGCTTCGATGACTTCTGGTTTTGGGATTGCGCCTTGGAGGATATCGTCTGGATTTCGGTTTAAGGTTAGGGTGTAGTTCTTGCCGTACTTCGCGGCAGTTTCCTCGATTCCGCGATCCCAAAAGCCGATTGGATAGGCGCCATACATGGGGAAAAGCTCGTTTGCCGGCACTGGGGTTTTTAGCATTGGCCAACCAGTGCGGGTGTAGAGTGGGACGACGATACCAACTTCTTGGGCCATTCGCTTAAGGTTGAGCAGGTATTCGCCGGGTCCGTAGTATTCGTTCTCGACTTGAAATCCGATTACGGGACCGCCATCTTTCCAAGAAAGACCGGACATCTGCTTGGAAATCTGCTCGTAGAACTTCTTTACTTCGGCTAGGTAGCCGGGATCTTCTGAACGGACAATGAAACCGTTGGTTACCCAATCTGGAAATCCGCCGTTTCGGACCTCGGCGTGAACCCAAGGGCCTCCTCTAACGATCGCTTTAAGGCCAAGCTCTCTGCACAGGAGGAGGAACTTTCGGAGGTCCTTGTTTCCATCCCATTTTGATTGACCTTGGACTTCTTCATGGTGAATCCAAATGATGTAGCTGGATATGACATTGATTCCGCCGGCTTTCATTTTTTGGAGCTCTTGACGCCATTCGGATTCGGGGTAGCGAGAGTAGTGGAATTCGCCCATTGCCCACATGACCCGCTTTCCGTTGACCATAAGGCTCTGACTGTCTGCGCTAATGGTGTCTTTGAGGATTGGATTGTAGGCGTTTTGAATTGGAATTGCGGTAGCAAGTTGCTGTCCAGTGGTAAGGTCAAGGGCTGAACTGGGACTTTGGATTGATGTTAGGATGGCAGCTGCTAGGGTGAGCATTTTGAACTCTCTGTTTACGATATCTTATTGAGCAACATAAATTGGAACTTCATGAAGTCAGCTTGCTCATTTTGATTCTCAGACGGGAACTGAGGTGTCACCTAAACCAGTATCCTTGTTCTGTGCGTTTCCTGATCAGCATTATTTCGGTACTTTTTCTTTTCCAAATTGGTTGGTCTCAGGAGGGCGCGAAGCGGCCTTTGCCGGCAGTAAAGGTTGAAAGTCAACCGAAGATCGATGGAGATATATCGGACGATATTTGGAAGAAAATTGAACCTGTTACTGGATTTTGGGACGTCGAACGAGGGCAAGTGGTTGCCGAGCAATCGACGGTAAAGATTGCTTACGACACGAAGTTCATTTATGTAGCTTTTGACCTCTTCGATAAGGATCCTTCGCAAATTACGGCGGCCGAGACTCAGGAAGATAGTCGATTTGCCAATTCTGGCAATGGCGGTGGCGAGAACTTTTCGGAAGATATTGTTGACGTCCGATTAGACCCATTTTCAACGGGCACCATGGGTGGTTCTTCAATATTTTCGGTCAATGCCATTGGCACAAAGTCGGCAGCGATTGGTGGTGGACGGGCGAAAAAAACTGAGTGGAGGGGTGAATGGAAAGCATTTGTGAAACGGACAGCTACTGGCTGGACGGCGGAAATGCAAATTCCTTGGCAGATTCTCAACTATCCGGCAAAAAAGGATCCACAAAGCTTTGGAATTAACTTCTTTCGCTACCATCAGCGGCTGAAGTTACCATCGTATTGGGCAAATATCGGTCCGAACACAAGAGAGGAGTTACAGGGGATTTGGACAGGGGTCAAAGCTCCGAGCCCTCCTAAGCCGAAAGTTTCGGTATTGCCTTATACGATTTTTGGAATTGACGACAACAATAAAGCTTCAATGCGAGCGGGTCTTGATGCCCGTTATCCGATTACCAGCGAGATGACTGCGGTCGCCTCTTTTTTCCCCGATTTTGGAACCATTGAGGGCGCAATCGAGAGTGTTGGGTTTAGTCGAACCGAACGATTTGTGCCCGACAAACGTCCCTTCTTTTTAGAAGGACGATCCTTTTTCAGTGCAGGAATGGGTTTTGATATTGGTCAATTCTTTTATGCTCGCCGGATTGGTAACTTTGATGTCGGCACCAAGCTTTTTGGAAAGCCCAACGCAAACGACTCGATTGGCTTTTTGAATACGATTACGTTTGGTGATCGGATTGATACGGTTGCGAACTGGAGCCATCGGGTTTCGCCATTCGAAAGATACGGCGTTTTTGCGAATGTTAAAAGCTCAGGTACGGATAACGCCAGCGTTGTTAGTGCGAATTATTCGAAGGAGTGGGGGAAGCTAGCATTTTCTACTCGATATGCCCAGTCGAACGACAATGGCGCGAACTCCTTGGCGTCTTCGAACACGCTTTGGTACCAAGATAAAAGCAACTTCTTCTTTGTAGGCTACAACGACACAAACGACAAGTTTCGGCTGCCTGATGGGCTCCTTGGCTTTACCGGAATCAAGGGCTTGGAGTTGTACGACGAGCTGACTTACGATTGGCGAACCGGGCCAATTCAACGAAGCAGCACCGACGTTTCATATAGCGACAACAAGAAATTGGACGGTACGCCGTTTCAGCGAGGCGGGTCCTTTGATTCCTTTCTTGGCTTGAGAAACGGTTGGGGGACAAAATTGTCGGCTAGTTATTACGACTTTGACGGACTGATTGATCGGAATGTTGGTTTGACGGTCACGAAGGGCTGGGACAATCGATTTTCAAATATTGGAGTCACGGTTGGTGGCGGCACCAATGAGAGCGAGGGTGCGGGGTATTTCTCGATTAATACGGCTCGCCGGATTGGAAAGGGACTTGATATTGCCTATCAAGGGTTCTTTCAGAACTTCCAGGGACACATTAACCAGAATATTTTCACGGTGGCTTATGAGCTGACTCCTACTCGATCTTTTGGCGGTCGTATGGTGACTCGGAACGCGGATACCAACTGGTACGTCTCTTATCGAGATGCGGGCAAGAAAGGTACGGAGATGTTTGTTATTCTTGGGGATCCGAACGCTAAGGAGTTTCGTCGAATGTTGCAAGTGAAGATGGTCTTCGCCTTTTAGGAGAATTCTTGATTGAACGAATTGTGCTTTGATCTTGCTCGTCCAGAACATGCTTTGGCAATCCATGAGATGCGTTCAGCTTCAGCGGCAGAATTAACTTCCAAATTGGGTTCGGGTCCTTGGAATGGAAGCACTCAGCTCGCTTCCGTCCGTGAAAGAATTAATTGCGCAGATCCCGAAATTCTAAGACGAGCCACCTTGTTTGTAGCCCTTATGCAAGGGCTTCCCGTCGGGTCTGTGGTTGTTAGTACTTATTCACCAGGATTTTGGAAGAAGCAATATTGGCAAATTGGCAATAGTGGCTGTTTGGCAGTGTTCAATTTAGTCGTTCTTCCCAAGTATCAGCGCCAAGGGATTGGGTCGTTTCTGATGAAATCGGTGGAGGAGTTGGCCAGAACCCATGAGATTGCATATGTTCGATTGGATGCCTTTAAAGAAAATCCGATTTCGACTGGGTTTTTCCGATCAATCGGTTACGACGAGAGAGCTGTGATTGACCTTCGAGGAACCGGCCTGGTACTTTTCGAAAAGGCTGTTTAGGGTTTGTTCCAGACCACGTCCAAAAGCAAAAAGAGCTCTTGGTCGGTTGCT
The DNA here is from genome assembly GCA_037141835.1 of Armatimonadota bacterium. GTDB lineage: Bacteria > Armatimonadota > Fimbriimonadia > Fimbriimonadales > Fimbriimonadaceae > Fimbriimonas. Next base: position 61,522 of record JBAXBU010000001.1, read on the forward strand.
TTGAGTTCTTCTCGGTTGAACGGGAAGAAGTCGTTTCGATCAAAATAGGCTTCGGTGCCTTCAGCGAAGTATTCCTGTGGGCTAGTCATCGCATACGCCCGTTCTGGCTTGGCAGCGAACTTGGTTCCTAGCCAGCGTTGAACTGAGTCGTACTTTCCGCTGGCTTTGGCATGTTTGTATGCTGTTGCGACTTGAGGGTTATTGAATCCGAGGACTTGATCGTGATAGCCGTGGGCTAGTTCGTGAAGGACGAGCACCGGCATGCGTTTCAGTTCGGCTTCGAAGTTGGAAACGCCGGTGAATTCAATTCCTTTTGCCATGATCGGGTCGCGACCGTTTTCTTTTAGCCAGTTGGCTCCGGGATGATATTCTGCGGTCCCGCGAACTCCTGGGTATTCGGGCGAGAACCAGAGCGTAATCAGCTGGAGTTTGGTCACCGCTTCGTTCGGGACAAGTCGTTTGATCTTGATGAACTGATCCTTTAAGAGCGAGAGGGCCTTCTCGGTTCCTTGCTTGTCTTGCTCAAAGAGTTTTGTGTTGATTTGGACAGTCCATCCTTCAATCATCCGCTTCTCACGTTGGATTTCTGGCGTTTTGGCTAACAAAACAAGGGCAAGGCAATGGGTCAGCACGATAACAAGGATTATATGCTTTCATTCGTTCGCCATTGTTTTTATGTCCATAAAAACTCGATCTGGTCTCCGTAATTTTTTTGTTCATTTTAGAGTCCTTAGCAGTAAGGCATCCGTTTGCCAAGGATATTTATATGAAATCAATGAACCTTTCACTGTCAACCCGGCTCTTCGCATTGGGCGCACTAGGCGTTATTTCTGCTGGTGTTCAAGCTCAAATCTCAGCACCTAAGATTTTCCAGGGCGGGTTGGAAACACTTCCAAACCTTTACGCCGTTTCAAATCACCCGATGGGAAGTGTTTTGAAGGTGAAGCTTGACACTAAGTTGCAATCGAACAAAGCGCATGTTGGCGACACATTTACGGCCACAGTCGATATGGGCAAATCCAAAGACTTTTTTGGGCTTCCGGCCGGAACAAAGGTCGAGGGGCATGTGACCGAGGTTCGAGCTCGCGAAGGAAAGACTCCGGGAATGTTGAGCGTCGACTTTGACACAGTTCGACTTGCCGATGGAGAGCGATATCCAATTGAAGCCTCACTGATTAAGTTCGACAAGAAAAACATCCTGCGCAAAGATGGAAGATATATGTCGAATGCTAGTTATAGCGGTGGTACGAACTATGTTGCCACGGGTGCGGTGGTCGGCGTTGGATTAGCGCTTCTGACCGGAGCAGACGTACTTTTGGGAGGTCTTCTTGGCGCGGGAATCGGTTACTTGATTGGCGAGCGCGGCGGCGTCCATGCTCAGGAACTGACGCTGAAACCAGGAACGGTTATGGGTGTTCGGTTTAATCAAGACACGCGTTTCTCAATAGTCGAGAACTAACACTTTGTTGGGGATATCGTTAGCGGTCACCCTCAAAGAGTTCTCACTTCACCTGACCGCTCGCATCTGAGCGGTCATTTGATCATCATTTAGGTCGAATCGTGTATGATGGACGGAGTTCATGACCGATCTCGACCTAATGCTTCGATTCATGCTGCAAGTGCTAGTTGTGCTGGTGGCATGTCGTGCGGTTGGTTGGTTTGGGCAGAAGTACCTTGGTCAAGCTCAGGTCACCATGGAAATGCTGACCGGCGTACTACTAGGACCGTCAGTTTTCGGGGCATTGAGTCCGGAGCTACAATATTCGCTTTTCCCGCAACTCTTAGTGGCTGGTAATCCAGCTTCAGGCAAGCATCCTTCGATGTCGATTTTGTACATCATTGCCCAAGTGGGCTTGGTGCTCTACATGTTCCTTATCGGCTTAGAGCTAGATTTGAACTTAATTAAGTCCCGAACCAAGGCAGCGTTGGCGGTTTCGATGGCGGGTATCGTGCTTCCCTTCGCTTTGGGGTGCGCGGTGTTTTACGCATTTTTGAGTCATCGGTCCGACATGTTTGGGGCGGATATTCCTCAATTCATTCAAGCGGTTTACGTTGGAGCAGCGATGTGCATTACTGCTTTTCCGATGCTGGCAAGGATCATTTATGAGGCTGGGATCGCCGGGACACCACTTGGCACTCTAGCTATTGGCGCAGGGGCAACGGACGATGTGTTCGCGTGGATACTCTTAGCGATCGTGCTTGCCGTGAGTAAAGGTAACCCTGCGATTGCGATCTGGGCGATTGGCGGTGGAGCAACGTTTGCTGTCCTCACGCTTACGGTCGGAAAGAAATTCATGGCGTTCTTGGAAACAAGAGATTCGAAGGAGGACACGGTTTCTCAAACGACTTTTGGGCTTGTCATGCTCTTCCTGTTTGCTGGTTCATGGTTCACGGATGCCATCGGAGTGTATGCGGTTTTCGGTGCCTTTGTCATGGGTGTTGCGATGCCAAAGGGGCGACTTGCGAAGTATCTGCAGGAGCGGATTGAGCCACTCACGGTTTCCTTGTTCCTGCCGTTCTTCTTTGTTTACTCGGGACTGAACACCAAGATTGGGTCCATTTCTGGTGCAGAGCATTGGCTGATTTGTTTGGCACTTTTGACGGCTGCGATCGTTGGCAAATATGGTGGTTGCTACTTTGCGGCACGAGCAACTGGGGAACCCAAACGTCAAGCGATTGCGATTGGTGTTTTGATGAACTCGCGTGGGCTGGTGGAGTTGATCATCTTGAACATTGGACTTCAGCAGAAGGTTATTACCGTTCCATTCTTTACGATGATGGTGATCATGGCGATCGTCACGACGTTTATGGCAGCACCGCTATTCCGTCGAGTTTACGGCAAAGGGTTTGACTCTGAGCCGACCGCATCATAATTCTTTGCTAACTTAGGGATTCCAATAAATGTATAGTAAAAGAGATGCGCGACGTGCTTATTATTGGCGGCGGCCCTTCGGGTTCAACTGCTGCTTCTCTGCTAAGGAAATATAATCCAAAGCTGGATATATTGGTTTTGGAACGAGAGAAGTTTCCCCGCGAGCACGTTGGCGAGAGCCAGCTTCCACCCATCGGGATTGTCCTTAATGAAATGGGAGCTTGGGATAAGGTTGAGGCGGCAAACTTCCCGATTAAGATTGGAGCTACCTATCGTTGGGGCAACACTCGGGATCTGTGGGATTTTCAGCTCTATCCAGCCGAGCAGTTCAAGGATGAGCCACGACCTGCGAAATACGTAGGACAGCGGACTCGAACCGCATTTCAGGTCGACCGAGCAATTTACGACGAGATTCTGCTTGACCACGCGGCGTCATTAGGGGCCGAAGTTCGAGAAGAAACCAAAGTTGCTGAGATCATGCACGAAGGCGACAAGATTACCGGCGTGAGACTCGAAGATGGCACCATTGAAACTGCCCGATATTATCTCGACTGCAGTGGAAGCTCGGGTCTATTGCGAAGGACGATGGGAGTCGATATTGTCGAGCCAAGCAACCTCAGGAATATTGCTTTTTGGGACTACTGGGAGAACGCGGAGTGGGCTTACACGGTTGGAAACGGTGCAACCCGAGTTCAGGTCATGAGTCTTGGTTACGGTTGGCTTTGGTTTATACCGATTGGTCCTACCCGAACGAGTATTGGGCTGGTTTGCCCAGCGGAATACTACTTGAAGTCGGGAATGTCCAAGGAAGAAGTGTACAAAAAGGCAATTGCGGATGAGCCGTTGATTGCGGGTCTGATCACCAATGCAACTCCGGAAGGCGAGATTCGAGGAACAAAGGACTGGTCATATTTTGCCGAACGAATGTACGGCGAAAACTGGTTCCTCGTTGGAGAAGCGGCTGGCTTTGCCGACCCTATCTTGGCGGCCGGATTAACGATGGCGCACATTGGAGCGAAAGAACTTGCATACACCATTTTGGAGCTTGACAAAGGCACTTTGGACGCCAAATGGCTCAAGGACCAATTTCAGGAAAATCAGACTAGACGGGTCGAACAACACATCAAGTTTGCGGACTTTTGGTACACGGCAAATGGCTGCTTCACCGACGTCAAAGAACATACGAGGACGATTGCGGCGGAAGCAGGTCTTGAACTGGACGCAAACAGTGCATTTCAATGGCTAGGGACCGGTGGCTTCATTCATGAACACTTTGGTAGCGGTATTGGGGGTTATGGCTTTGATGGCGTAAAGGACACGGTCGAGCTTCTTACTCAGGGTACGGCAACACTTGAATGTCAAAAATACAATCACTTCACCCTTAATATGGATGGAGCAGTTGAAGAGGAATTTGCCATTTATGACGGTGGAAAGATCACGGCGGCTACGCGGTGGCGACGTGGGACCGCGACTTTGCCAAAAGCCGGTCTGTACTACGTGATTGTCCAAATCATGCAAGTTCGTCAGGACTTGCACTTTGTCTTTGGTCAAATTATAAGGGCGATCATGGATAAGGGAATCAAACGGGAGTCTGGCGAGGCGATGGCATACGGACTGGGATTCTTGGAATCAATGATTCACGCAGGTTGGGTGACTTGTAAAGTTGACCCTACATTGGAAGCCTTTGAATTTGAGATGCCCAAACTTTGCGGCGGTATCAAGTACAACACGGATACTTTCGTGGAAGCCCGGTAATGGCAGAAGGACTGAAGAACTGGGCGGGAAACCATACCTACTCGGCTCTTACAGTTCATCGTCCAACGTCGGTTCTTGAGGTTCAGTCCTTAGTCGCAGGCGCTACAAGGGTTAAAGCACTTGGCACTCGACACTCGTTTAACTCGATCGCAGACACCGACACGGATCATGTTTCTACCGAGAATCTCAACCAGATTCTGGAACTTGATGGGGACAGAATGACGGTGACGGTTGAATGTGGTATCTCGTACGGCACCCTTAGTCAATTTCTATTCTCGGAGGGATATGCCCTTCACAATTTGGCGTCCCTTCCTCACATTTCGGTAGCCGGAGCGTGCGCAACGGCGACTCACGGGTCGGGGGTGAAGAATGGAAATTTGGCGACGGCGGTTTGCGCTCTTGAGATGGTTACTGCATCCGGAGAACTGCTTTGCCTAGATGAGGGCGATCCGGATTTTTATGGTGCAGTGGTCAATCTTGGAGCTTTGGGAATTGTCACGAGCCTGACTTTGAGGATTCAGCCGACCTTTCAGGTTCGGCAATTTGTCTATCAAAATCTTCCCTTTGCTTCGCTTGAGTCTCATTTCGACACGGTGGCTTCGAGTGCTTATAGCGTGAGCTTGTTTACTTGTTGGAACAGCAACTTTATTGACCAGGTTTGGGTTAAGAGTAAGGATTTAGACTCTTTCGTCCAGGAATCACTGCTTGGAGCGACTCGCGCGCCCAAAAAGCTTCATCCCCTCCCCGATCATCCTGCCGAGTTCTGCACCGAACAGTTGGGTATTCCTGGCTCTTGGCACGAGCGGCTCGCCCACTTTAAGATGGAGTTCACTCCAAGCAGTGGCGATGAGCTTCAGTCGGAATACATTATTCCGCGGCACCACGCTTTTGCAGCTTTGAGCGCAATCAATACCATTAGAGACGTTATTTCCCCCGTTCTTCATGTCTCGGAAATTCGGACTGCGGCGGCTGACGACTTTTGGCTGAGCTCTTCGTTTGGGACCGATGTGGTGTGCATTCACTTTACTTGGAAGAAGATGTGGGAAGTGGTTCGGACACTTCTTCCGGTCTTGGAAGAGGTCGTTGCTCCTTACGAAGCCCGTCCCCATTGGGGAAAGTTGTTTGCGATGACGGCAGATAGAGTTTGTGGTTTGTATCCGAAGATGGATGAGTTTAAGGCTTTGGCGGGTCGGCTTGATCCGGGCGAAAAGTTTCGGAACGAGTTTTTGGATCAGAAGGTCTTCTGACGATTGAGACCATCGGTTAACTTATCGTTCCACCAGATACAGTTTCTTTTTGTAAATGTAGGAAAATGCCCTTCCATCTGGTCGCCACATTACCCCGCCTAATGCTGAAGCATCGGCACCTGCGTTCTTCGGGTCAAAATCAATTCTATAGACTTGTTTCCAAGACTTCCCTCTGACGTCAGAAACCCAAAATTCTTCACCTTTCGAGTCCCAGCTCTGAGGTTCTTTGGATGCTTTTACTGAAAGATCCCAGAGGATTTCGGTGCCAGAAGGTGAGTGAGAGAAGTTAACTATTGTCCGTCCTTTCGGGACATTAACCGTCCATGCCTTCCTAGTGAGCTTTGGATTTTCAATATTCCACGTAATGAATCCGACGCTTGACCGAGGTCCACCGTTTGCTAGCCCCGATTTCGCGAAAGCCAAGTTTTTACCGATCATTACGGGTTGCCAATCAACATAACCTTTTGCTAAAGGATAGCTTCGTTCCTTATTGATGGAGTCTATGGGCCGCGACCAGAGCCGGGTGAAAGCGCCGTCACCGAAATCGATAATGCTCTCGAAGACGGATTTGCTATCCGTTGACCAGAAGGCGATTGTTTCGTCATCTGGACCATGATTTGAAACGATCATGCTGGTTTTTCGTCGGGGAAATTGTTTGTACTCTGAACCATCGATATTTGCAATGCTCCAACTAGACTGTTTGTCCTTATAACTCTCCCAAAGCACCTTTTCCCCATTTGGCGAGACAGATATTGATTCGACGGAACCAGATGAATCATTAATGACTTTAGCGAGTTTGGATTCTTGGACCTGAGTAGTGCTTAATTTTAAAGTGAACAATATCGGCGATTCGGCCCATACTTGACGCCAAAAGAGGACGGTATTCGACTTAAGCCAATAATAGTCTGCAACCTGACTAACCGTGCCAGCCCAGCTTCCGACATCGGCCAACAATTTAGGTTGATTCGCCGGAGCAAGAGAACTTTGCGCTAGAGTTGTGGCGAGAGCGAACGAGGTTAGAAACATGGCTCTTACTTGACGAAAAATTGTGTCGTGCGTTACTGCAATTGTCGAAAGCGAGAGACACCGAGATTTAGGTACAGTTCCCGATTTGGTCAGTAAACTTTAACTCGCTTGCCTCGAACTTTTTCGGGAGACGTTTCACTGCACGAAGCCTGGCCAAAAATACACTTGGTATGTGCAAGGAAAAGAAGCCGTCTTGCCTTCGATTGCTGATCTTAGTTGTGATCAAGCGTCCTTCGAAATCTCGGGGTCGCGAGCGACCATTGGTACCAGTTTAAACCACCTTTGTTATTATTTAGATCTGTTTAATGTTGAGAGCCGGGGTGAGGAAGAAAAGCGAGATTGGGATGGAAGCTGGATCCTTCAGCAATTCGATCAAGCGGCTTGGCAACATGTGCAGTCACGAGTTCGCTCAGAATATGAGAAAGCGTTTCAATGGTATAAAACTCAAGCCGAGTCGGATGCAGGTCTTGTATCCGACGAGATTGCAGAATCAGTGATTGCTAATATTGCTCACGCGGCATTCCACCTTGGTGCAATTCGCGTTCTGATTCCGATGGTGCAAAGCCACTGAAGTTCTAGGCAAAGCTGCGTAGGCGCAGTGAATTGAGGATTACCGAGATACTGGAGAAAGCCATCGCTCCGGCGGCGAGCATCGGATTTAGGAGGCCGATGGCGGCAAGCGGAATCATGACAGCGTTGTAAATAAACGCCCAGAACAGGTTCCAGCGGATGGTTTTGAGCGTTGCTTTTGCCAGCCTTATGCCTTGGGAGACTCCTCTCAGATCGGATCGAAGTAACGTTACACCGGCGGTTTCCATTGCCACATCGGTCCCCGTTCCCATTGCTATTCCCAGGTCGGCCTGGGCTAACGCTGGTGCGTCGTTGATGCCATCTCCGACCATTGCGGTCGCACCTTCTTTCTGGTATCTCTCTACGATTGCTGCTTTGTCGGAAGGCAAGACTTGGGCTTCTATCGTTTCAATTCCTACTTGTTTCGCGACTATCTTGGCGGTTGCTCGATTGTCTCCGGTGACCATAACGGGGTGAATTCCCAACTCGATAAGTTGTTGGATTGCCTCTTTGCTATGTTCTCCGACGACATCGGAAACGGCCAGGCATGCGAATCGATCACCGGCGGACACTACAAACGCAGTTTTCCCTTGGCTCTCCAAATTGGAAAGGGCGGCTTGAACTTCTGGTGTCATGTTTGTAATCAGAGCCGAACGTCCAATCACTCCTGCGACTCCGTTTACCGTCCCACGTACGCCTTGCCCCTTTACTGCTTCGAATGACTTCACTTCAGCAATGGTCAGCTTTCTTTTTTTCGCCTCGTTTACAACAGATTGTCCGACTGGATGTTCACTCGAGGCTTCGATTGCAGCAGCAAATGCTAGAGCCTCATCTTCGCTCCAGTCGCCAAAGGTGACAACGTCGGTCAGTCTTGGCTTTCCTTCGGTCAGCGTTCCAGTTTTATCGAGGAGTATGGTTTTGATGCTTCCTGCGATTTCGAGGGCTTTTCCATCTTTTACAAGAACTCCGAGTTCTGCTCCTCTGCCGGTGCCGACCATGAGGGCAGTTGGTGTTGCCAGACCGAGCGCACATGGACACGCGATGACCAAGACTGCGACGGCGGGAATGATTGAGGCATCCAGAGACTTTCCGTTCATCAAGTAAACAACCATTGTCAATATGGCAACTACGATTACGATAGGTACGAAGATGCTCGAAACCTTGTCGGCAAGCCCTTGCATTGGAGCTTTGGAACCTTGCGCCCGTTGAACCATTTTAGCGATTTGGGCGAGCGTAGTTTCTGCGCCAACGCGCTCGGCCTTGAAGGTAAAGGTGCCCTGTTCATTGACCGTGCCGCCCGTTACTTGATCGCCAGTTTGCTTACTTACGGGAATTGGTTCGCCGGTGATCATTGATTCGTTGACGTAGGATTCGCCATCGGTGACTGCGCCGTCAACGGCAACTCTTTCGCCCGGTTTAACCCGGATCAAGTCGCCCATTTTTATGTTGGTCGTCGCGACTTGTTTTTCGCTTCCGTCTGGTCCGATGACAGTCGCCGACTTTGGCGAAAGATCCATCAGTTTTCGGATTGAGTCTGACATGTGGGTCTTCGCCCGGGTTTCCAAGAAGCGACCAAGGAGGATGAGCGTTACGATCACTGCACCAGTCTCATAGTAAATGTGCCCATTCATCATGTGACCATGTCCTCGTTGGGAAATAAGAGCATAAGTTGAATACGCCCATGCGGCTCCGGCTCCCATGGCGACGAGCGTGTCCATTGTCGTCGTAAAGTGCCGCAATGCCTTGCCGGCGACGAAGAAGAACTGCCTACCGCACCAGAAAGTGACTGGAGTGGCAAGGGCAAAGAGCAACCAGTTCACCCATTCGGGGCGTGCGTGCCAGAACATCGAAATGAGAAAGAGGGGAATAGTTAAGGCAATGGAAAGTATGAGGTTGTTCTTGGCGTTGGCTAGTTCCGACGCCGATTCCATTTGCATGTGTTCTGCGTGTTCGCTTGCGGAACCATGGTTTTTATGATCGTCGTCCTTGGTCGTTGCGCCGTATCCAGTAACAACAACGGCTTTTATTAGCAAAGCCGTTGTCGCGTCGTGGTCATGTACAACGGTTGCTTGGTTGGTGGCAAAGTTAACGGAAGCTGATTCGACACCAGGAACTTTTGCCAATGCCTTTTCGACACGACGAACGCAGGATGCGCATGTCATTCCCTGGATGTCAAGCTGAGTTTCTTCTCCTTGGCTATGGGGTTCTAAGACTTTCATCATTTTGCATAACGCCGTATCCTTCTTCTTGAACCGCGTCAATGAGTTCGCTTGTTTCAGCAGAACCAGTTACTTCTGCGACGCCGGAAGCAAGATCTACCTGGACGTCAGTGACGCCTGGTACAGCACGAATAGCCGAGATCACATGCTTTACACAGTTTTGGCAGGTCATTCCGGTTACGATTAAGGTTGTTTTCATAATAGATTCTTTACGGATATTCAATGATATCTACCATCGAAAGTCAAATTGGACAATGAATCGAGATCCGTAGTCCTTGCGACTACTTACTGGACTTTGATACGCAATTCCGACTTTTGAGTTCTTACCGGTCTTAAACTTTGGACCAACTAAGATGTCTAAGGTCGGCATCTGATGCAGTTCCGCGGTTCCAATGAGTTCAAAAATAGGATAGAAACCTTGATTAGCACGGCTAATGTAGGAGACGCTCCCTTCAAACTTTCGCTCCGCTAAGTTGTAGTGGAAAGCCCCATCGAATGTACCGTTCGGCTGAACCAGAGCTGAAGAAAATCCTACAATTGTCTTAATTCCACTTCCTGATCGCTTGGTTGGAAATTCGATTTCAAGCATTGGACAAATGCCACTCATCCTATCGCGACTTCGGATTGCCGCGTACTGAAACATAACCTCTGCCTCGCTACCTGTTGTAAATTCATCGCTTCGAAAATTGACGCCTAATCGGTCGGATAATCCAACCATGTATTGAAACGACAAGTCGTTGATTGAACGTCCTCCTGCGCTTGTGGACAAGCCGGAGAGACTCAGGCTATGGCTTCCAAATGGTTCCGGCATTCCCATGTGAGTGAAGAATGGCATGACCATTTCATGCATTTCTGCCATCGCCATAGTATCCTGTGGCGATTTTGCCTTCGCCATATCTTGATGATTTTGTTGTTGTTGACCTGTCATTGGTCTTGGCGATTCGGTAGCCATGGCTAGACCAGATTGAGTCATTACCAAGCACGAACCAATGATAGATTGATTGATTTTCATAGAACTCCGAAATAAAATGCAGCTTGCAATCCAGGGTTGATCTTCTTAAAAATCCTGGGTTGTACGGTTAATACGCCGCTAAAGTCTAGGGCAGCAATCTTTACATACCTTTCATGCCCTTCATCATTGGGCAATCCATTTTGCCGGACTTCATGTGCGACATCATGTGCTCCATCATTTTCTCATCCATAGCAGCATTAGCTTTGTTTGTCATGATGCGTTGAGCCACCATTTCCTTGACTGTAGCCGCAATTGTCTCTACCTTTCGACTGGTGGACGCGGAATCCATTCGAGAAACCAGGTTTTCCAGTTTGGTGTCCATATCTTTCATGTGCTCCTTCATGGCTTTCTTCTCGGACATCATTTTCATGCACATGTCCATTTGCATGGGCTTGTTTGCGTTGTTGTTTACCGACTTTTTCGTCGTTTGGGCGGTCCCTGCTAATGCACCGCTAACCATGAGACAGACTACGATTGATCTAACTTGTATTTTCATCATTTGAAATCCTGTTGATAACCCCTATATGATGAGACTCGATGGTAATTGCTACAAGTCGCTGGTTTCGCTGTCGGTCCTTTGAAGGGCAGTCTATGGCTTAGAAAGATATGCTGACTCCCCCGATGAATTGGACCTGTTTACCGGCTCTCATACCGAGGTCAAGAGTTGATCGGGCATCGATTTGCTTTCGAATTCCGATTCCAAGCGAAGTCTCTTTGTGCTCAAAGGCTAATTCGGAAACTAGGGTTAGGTCAAATTTCTTTGGGTAGCCAAGTGGGTTTGAGTACCCAAAAATCAAACCAGGCGACTCGTTTGTGTTCAGGTCTAAGTTAAGATGAACCTTGTCGTACTGATGCAACGCTTTTGTTACGATCATTCTTAGTTGCCCGCTTGGTTTGGTTCCCGGCGTGGCGCGGGCAGTGAGTCGGAAACCGAGCGCAGGTGAATTTTCGACTTCCCGTGCCAAATTTTGAAAAAAGCTAAGCTCGTAGCCATTACTTGAACCTTGAAGGGTGTTGAACCCGATGCTCAATTCTTGGTTCTTGGCAAATCCGTAGCCAAACGAGGTCATAAGACCAAACTTCCCAGCCGAGGTATTTAGCCCGACTTGAAACTCCCGCTCACCGAAGGCAATGGAATAGGCGTCGTCGAACAGCAGTGGCCGTCCGGTTTCAATATTGTTGTGGTCAGTGGCGAATGAAACTCGCGCTACGAACAAAAGAGCGATTCCGACATAGACTTTCATTTTTGTCCGCCTCCGGTGCGATACGGATTGGGCATATCAATCTTGCGATAGGTTGCTGGCTTTCCGTTATTGAGCTTTGACCAGTCCGCTAGGCTCAGAGGTTTCGAATCTTTAAATTCTGGGTTTGCTTTCACGTACTGGTTGAACGCGTTGATTGATGTGAAGGCGCGAGACCATTCGGTGCATTCTGGGTGGTCGCCGAATTTTTCGAGGAAGACGACACCTTTGATATTGCTTGAGAAGTTTCCTTCGTCGTCTGAGATCAGTAGAAGAAGTCGATTCGGGTCTTCGGTTGCACTCCTGATGATCGCACGACCTGGTGTTTCGTTTGCCATGTCTCGGGCGCACATGATGCATCGAACCGTCATGGTCCACCCTTCGGCGGAGACCGTGGCTCCCCATGGGCCGGAATCTGGCAACGAAAGGGAACAGTGTGAGCATTTGCTCATCTCCATCCATCCCATTCCCGCCATATACATGATGTCGTCCTCGCTCCCGCGCATCATTCCAATTCCAGGCATTCCGTCGGGAAAGCGGTGGTCGTGAAGGGCTTCGGCTGACTCTGAGCCTGCCTCTTCATTTTTATGGGTTGAGGCGATGACTCGATAGATTGCAATTTTGACCTGATCTTGCTTTTGTTTGTCAGTTAGGCTTTGTTGAGCAAGAATGTCGTTGACGTTATCGTGGAGCATGTGTAAATTGTCGAACGCATTGGCGATCATCGGGAATCGCTTTGCGAATCGGGGGCTCATTTCCGCGGTCATCGGCATGAAATCGCGATCGGTTTTGTAGAGTTCGGTTTGGTGATACCGCTCACCAAGTAAGGCATATTGCGGAGCCTGGTCTTGAACCGGCACTCGATAGAGCATGTCGTAGTTCACGGTTTGGAGCCAGTGATAGCCCCAGAAGAGCCCGTTGACTTTTGGATATTCTCGCCTGAATTTTCCGCTGTAGCTGAAGCTATCCAAGTAGTCCATGTTCATCGGGAGACCGGTTATGGCGTACGGCTGTGATTGATAGAACTTCCACAGGCGGTCAACTTCGGCATCCTTTTGGGCATCGCTCCAGCCCGGATGCATCAGGACGTCAATGGCTTGGAAGTGAAGCAAATGTGCCCAATCAAAAACCTTTTCGAGGTAGCCGTACTTCCGATTGAAGGTTGGGGAAATTGCGCCTTCATCAACGGGATTGGTGGGTGGCTTTTTGAGCACCCAATTGATGGTGCCGAATGTCTTTGTTTCAAGCTCAGGAGCTTTTCCGGTTACCAATGCTTCGTAGGCCATGGCGTGCCCCACGCCGGTGGCATACATGTCTTTGGCAAATGCTGGCAAACGGTTGATGTTCCAGTTATAGGGGGCTGGTTTGTAGAACAGGTGATCAGCACCCGGACTATTGATCCAAGCTGGCAGGTTCGGTGGCATTGTCGGCAACGAACCTTGTTGAGTCAGGAGGACAAGGGAAAGGGAAAGTATCATTGGGAACCACTTGCGGGCTTGTTGACCAGAGTCAAGAATTCGTCTAAAGTCAGCGGCTTTGCCGTTTCGGCACCATGCTTCTTTGCGTAATCGGCAAAGGCTTCTTTGGACGAAAATGCTCTTGACAGTTCGGCACAGTTTGCATGCTTGGTGAAGGTGTTTAGGAAGACGCTTCCTTCTGGAGCTGACCATTTGCCGGCGGTTCGCTTGAGGACGACTGGCTCTCCAACTTTCTCACTTGGAGCGTAAACAATGAGATCAGCCTTGTATCGTCCCTGATCTTTGATCACGCAGTAGACGCATCGGTACTCAATTTTTTTGTTGCCGAATTTGACGACGACTTCGTTATCTTGATCCTTTGTGTTTTGCACAAGCTTCATCTTGCAATAGGGGCAATCACCTTCGTGGGCTGGCGATGATGCAGCTATTCCGATGGTTGTGGTGACGACGAGAATATTGAGGAGGTTTTTCACTTTTTTGTTCCTTTCTAATTTGCTACTTTGTATTGCAGTTATTGCCTGATCCGCATCCGCAATCAGGCTTGTTGTTTTTGGTGCCGATCCCCGCTTTGCGCAACATTGTCCAACCAATATAGACACAGCAGACAATGACTAAGAGAGCGATCGGCCAAGGCATTACTTTTTCACCTGAATAGTAAAGCCGAGGGTCTTAACCGAGCCACGCCACATGAATTGGGCATAGGCTTTGTAAAGACCAGATTTGGGGAATCGAGCGCTGAATCGGATCGTGCCTTTTTTGGCTTCGGCAATGTCCTTTGCGGTTTCGAACGGATGACTATGAACGACTGATAATCCGTCTTTGGAGAAGATCATGAGGTGACCAACTGCTCCGAGATAGGTCTCGGTGATTCCGGCTGGTGCCTTGGACTTAGAGTCAGTTAGCTTAACAATCACTTGAGTGTTTTGCCCGACCGATATAGGACCGTTTGTTGAAATAACTCCCTTGAGCCCTTGGTCGGTGCCGACAGAATTGAGGGCAAGCTTGGTATTCCACGTTGGTTTTGGACCGGCGACTTTGATCTTGGTGGTTAGCACTCGAGATCCCTTCCCGCTTGGGGCAACATCTCCATAAATCCAATACTCACCGCCAGCGGGGAATGTTTGAGTGATGACCCAGTTTCCATTTGGAAGCATAACCGGATGTTCATGGCGAAACCAATTGAGGTCTTTGCTAGCCATTAGCAGATGAAACTTCATTTCATGGGCGGTGTCAAACGAGGTCTGAACCTTTTTGGTTTTCGTATCAATGACCTGAAGGGCTAACTTAGTGGGCTTTCCGGCTTGGGCTTGAAGTGATGTTTCTAAAAGTGCCAGCCGATAGGGCTGAACTAGTTTCAGGCTCGAAGGTCGTTCATCCTTTACATCTACCAAAAATGCAATTTGTTTAGGAGTGTCGCCCGGGATCTTTAATTCAAGATCAATTTTGTAAACGCCGCCGTGCCCAAAGAAGAGGTCCATCCCGTAGTCTCCGGGCACACCCTCGCGATGCACTTCGGGCATAACCATTGGCATTCCCGCCATGCTTGGCATGGTCATCTTAGCTTTAGCCTCAATGGCCCCGACGCCCTTAAAGCCTTCCTCGACCGGATCTTTTTGCGTCGTGTCGACTACTCTGAACTCGACGTCGGTCTGCTCCTGAGCATACAGTCCTCCTTCAGGAATACGAAGCTCCGCTTGATATTTTCCAAACGTGACTTTGGTGATCGGTTTTTGTGGGGTGACGAAAAGGACCGCAAGATGCGCGGCGGCGATAATGGTAATCATGTAAATTCTGGTTTTTGGGACGTCAATTGACGAAGCTTCCGGGCACAAATGTACGGGAAGAGTTAAAACCCAGAAACTGGAGGCGCACGACCATCGTGCGAAGAGCCTAGGGGCTCATCGGGGGGGCTAGAGTCATTAAAAAAGACTGCTTGTTCGAGCCGAACTTCGGACGTTGAGCTTGAAAGTTTGAAGGGCCCTGTTGCATAGGAAACTTCACCGTTTGCATCACTCGACAGTTGGAGAACTGGGTCATGCAGCGGCTTCGTCGGTGCAGATTTGATCTTGCAGTGGCATCCGCTTTTTGATTCAACAACTTTCTCAGCTTTTGAATCTGATTTTGTTTTCGTGGTGCAGCAACTGGAAACCGGTTCAGAAACTAATTTCTTTGCCACTGGTTGACCATGGCTCATGCAACAAGCATTTTCTTTGACATGATCCAGACATGATACGACCTTCGCGCTTGCCGGCAAAACCAAGGCAATTAACGCGAACAAGGCAATGATTCTATTCAAGACTCCTTGTTGTCGCATATTCGTTCTAACGTTTATATACCATCATTCGTTTCCGAAATCACCAAAGTGCCTAGCACCAGGTAGGATTTCGACATGTTCCTCGCTACTCTTGTTTTTGCCAGCGCCGGTGCTACTCGTGTGTTGGTGATTGAAAATAGCGCCAGCCCAGCATCGGTTGAAATTTCCGAAGACTACATGAAGAAACGTGGAGTCACAAATGTTTTGAAAGTTGAGTGTCAGGATTCTGCCCTTTCGGCGGCAAGCGAGACCATGAAGTATGCGGACTTTCAGGAGAAGATTGAGAAGCCACTGAGAGCCTATTTGGCGAAGAAGAGTGGAATTGACTTTATAGTTTTGACCAAGGGAGTCCCAATTCGGCTTACTGGGGCGCAAACAGGGGTTAGTGGAACTCAACCATCGCTTGATTCCACCGTGGCTGCTCTGGATTATCGGGACCGGAAGGATGTCATTCCGATTGTGTTGAATGATTCGGGCTTTACGGGTAAATGTTGGGCAAATCGATATTGGAATTCAAGCGAACGATTTACGCATGCGAAGTTTGGCGGGTATCTCGTTACGCGTTTGGATGGCTACACGGTTGATGACGCAAAATTGCTCTCCACATATTCCATTCAATCTGAGAATGCACGTCCGACGGGCAAATTTTTGATCGATGTTGCCGAAGGGCACGGCATCGGTGATGTGAAGAAAGTGCCGATGTCGGCGCTGGTTGACGGAAAACTTGATACCCATATGATTAACGAGATGGCCTATAACGAGTGGGATGCCGACATGGTGGTTGCCGGTCAAAAACTTGAGGCAAAGAAGGTTCCTGTAATGGTTGATCGAACCGACGTCTTTGTTGGTCGGAAGAGCGGCTTGGCTGGATATGCATCTTGGGGGAGCAATGATCCGAAGTTTGACGCCGTTGGCTACGGGCTCTTAAGATTTGATCCGGGTTCGATTGCTGAGACTGCGGTATCGACTTCAGCTCGAACGTTTTTGCCGACGTCGGGAGGGCAGTCGCTGATTGTTGACTTGATCAAAGCTCGGGTCACCGGGGTTAAGGGTTACTGCGATGAACCGTTACTTCAAGCGGTTGCGTCACCGACGGTCTTGTTTGACCGGTATACGTCGGGTTGGACGTTGGCGGAGAGTTTCTATGCTGCTTCACGATTTGTTGGGTGGGAAGACATTGTGATTGGTGATCCGCTGTGTTCGCCGTACGCAATCAAATAGGCTTTTGTTAGTTAGGGCGAAATTGTTTGGCTGCTGTCAATGTGATTGTAAAGTACACCAGTTAATCCATTCTGGATCATCGAATTCAGGACTCATTCATGATTTGAACATTGACCAGAGCACCATATTCTTTTAACCGTGCGTCCGATGTCATAAAACGGAATTGATTTCTTCGTGCCTGGGCTAGTAATCCTCGATCAAAAGGATCACGGTGATGAAGAGGCAAATTCAGGATTTCAAAAGCGTCCTTTTCATTGAAGTCCAACATGGTAACTCCAAGTTGTTCGATGCCCTGTGAGAAATCAACGAGCACTTGCAATTTACCGATCTGCACCTTCGTGACAATTTCCCAGATTGTCACGCTGCTGACAAAAACATGATTCTTTGGTGATTCAATTGCGCTTATGAACTCTTTCGATATCCGATCGGGACTTGAGAGAGCAAACAAAAGGATATTGGTGTCGAGAAGAAGGTTCAACCCTCGTCTCCGTAGAAAAGCTTTTCAATTTCGGCATCCGCTTGATCGTAATCAGGGCTGAAGATGATTTGGCCCTTCATCATTCCAAGCTTTCTTGGTTGCGCGACATTCTCAATCTTAATGATCTTGGCAACGGGTTTGCCAGCACGAGAAATAATCACGTCTTCACCATTTTCAACCATTACCAAAAGGGCAGAAAGTTCAGCCTTGGTCTCAGTAACATTACGCATAGTCATATTTGATATGACGTGGTCTGGTCTGGTCTGGTTTCATCAAATCAGGACTTATCGAACAATTTTGGAAACTTACTCAACCTTTGCCTTGCGTATGTTCTCTATATTCTCGGAGAACAATGAATCTCGAAACTTGCATGGACTTGGACAAGCTAAGAAAACGGGATGCGGAGGCGCTAAACATATGGGTTCATCGAAATTACGATGATATCTACCGACTATTACGGCACCTGACTCGCGATGTAGAGACCGCTGAGGATCTCGCCCAGCAAACCTTTCTAAAAGCTATTCAAGCTCTCCCAAGCTATCGTGGGGAGGCGAGCCACAAAACATGGCTGAGCCGAATCGCGTTTCGAGAATACATTGCATGGCGGAGAAAGCGACGCCTCTTTCTGCCGCTGGAAATGTTGAGTCCCAAGGTGGATCCAAACTTTGCCGCGATAGAAGATGGCGAGGCTTTATTGGCCGCACTCCACACGCTACCGTCAGCGCTTCGAGAAGCATTTCTGCTGTTTGAAATTCAGCAGATGACGATCGAAGAGATTGCAGATGTGACTTCCTCACCGGTTGGCACAGTAAAATCGCGATTGCATCACGCAAGAGCAAGACTGCAAACATCGCTCGGCAGCACCTTTCAGGAGATCCGTTATGAGTGCAGATAACAACCACCTCAAGAACCGAGAAATCCAAGCGCTAAGACAAGAGCAGCCGCGACCAGACGCTAAAGGCGAACTGATTCTAGCTCTCTTGAGACCAAAAAGAGAATCCAAAATGAGCCTCCTCAGAAAAGCATCCTTGCCTACTCTCGTATCTATCGCCGCAATTGCTGGCGTATTTTTCGTTGCCCAGCCACGAGTCGTGGCGGCTACCCCGGAACGCGTGATTAAGGCGATCCAGGACATTAAGAATTACACGATCAATTCGTTCACCATCGAAGGAAACGAACGACATCTTCAATCGAAGACATCGGTGAACGGAAAGGATCGAAAGACCGTTTATTATGATGCCGACGGAAAAGAAGCCAATGGAGGCATTGACCAGGGCGTGATGATGATTCACGACTCGCCGATGAAAATGGGCTTTTCGATTGATGCCCACGGCGACTTGAAGGATATGTCGAAGGCGGAACTTGAGAAGGTGAAAGGAACCATTCATATAACTTCGGGTATCGCTCAATCAATCGACATTGATGGATCCCATATGGCGGGATCAAAGAACATTAAAGTTGAAGTCACCAAGGATGCCAATGGAAAGGAAGTCAAGCACTTCTTTGTCGACGGTAAGGAAGTTGATAAGTTGCCGGAAGGTATTGGAGCCAATGTCCATATTCTTGGTGGAGGATTCTCTGGTGGCGGCAAAAAGGATGTCCGGGTTGAAGTGAAAAAGGGCCCTGATGGTAAGGAAGTCAAACGATATTTTATTGATGGAAAAGAAGTTGACAAATTGCCATCAGATGTAAATGTCAAAATTGGTGCCGGAAAGGTTGGAAAGGATCTACAAGAAATGAAGGTTCAGGTAACCAAAGACGCCAATGGTAAGGAAGTCAAGCGATTCTTTTTGAATGGCAAAGAAGTTGATAAGCTTCCTAATGGGATTGATGCGAATGTAGACCTAAATATTTCCAAAGACGGCATAGAGGGCCATCATAGTGGCGGTGTAGTTATGCTCAATGCAGAGTCCATGAAAGGAGACAAGGGTTCCTTCTCCAAATCAATGGCGGTAGTTGGCTCAGGCAAAAACGGTGAAAAGCCGATGATTATGCAGTCTGGTCAAACCAGCGCGGACTACTTGGTCAATCTTCTTAAAGACACTTCTCGCTGGACCATCGAACGAGGCGTCGATTTCAATGGTCAGAAACTCGATAAGTTCTCTTTGAAGGGACCGGTCAGCATGATTGTTCTCTATGTCGATCCGGCAACGGCCCTACCGAAGGTACTTAGGTTCGGGACGCCGATGAAAGAAGGCGTGACGATCGAAGACGTTTACGAGTACGGCATTCAGCCCAAATAGGCTGGATAAGAATCCATCAAAAAAGCCACTTCGAATGAAGTGGCTTTTTTGATCCCAAGCTATGACAAATCATGAATTGGGGCCGAGCAGCAAAGTGCCTATTGCGACAGGACTCGAAGAATACCGCTTAAGATTCCGGCTCCCAACCAACCGCCAATGATCATCCACTTTTTGTCGTGAGTGAATTCGGCAAAAGCAAAATACAACATGTATAGTCCGCAAGTAACTATACAAAGGAGTCCTTTCCAAACTGCGCTTTTGAAGGCTTCAATTAGAATGATAATTCCGCAAACCATGCCACCAAGGCTTAGTAGCATTGATAAGATCGAAAAGATAGGTTTCATATTAGTAAATTCCCCGTACGGCTGATTCTATCAAAGTCAGTACAAAAATAACAGGTGCACACCAGGAATATTTGACAAATCGACCTTTTTCCCATTGGAATGTCCGTTGGGAAATGACTTAGAGAAAGTTTCGCGTCTAACCTTCCAATTCTTTCAGGACACTCTTGAGGCGATCGATATCGTCCCCTTGAGCAGTCTCCAAAAGTTTCTTGATCGCCATGATTTGGGCAAGTTTCAGGCTTTCTTTTGGATCGCATTTGACATCTGGCGTGACGCCAGTTCCTTCCCAATTGGTCATTGAAATTGGGTTTTGCGCCATTCCTACCGGAATGAAAGCGGCAAAATGGTCAGTCAAACGAACTGTTCCGCCAGGGTTTGCGCCACCCCAGGTGTTTTCCCCGATAATGGTTGCTCGCTTTTGGTTTTGCAAATCATAAGCAAACTCTTCGGCTCCGGAGCCCGTTCGTTTACTGACAATCACATAGATCGGATTCGAGTATCGTTTGCCCTTTGGTGTTCCTGTTTTGAAATCGACCTTTTGGGTCTTATCGCCCCGCCTCATCAGCAAAGAGTTAATGTGGGTTGGCTTGTCAAAAAGGTAGTTGCAGAGGAGTCGCACGGTTTCCGGATCGCCACCACCATTGTCTCGAATATCGAAGATCAAAGCGTCAGTGTTCTGAACAAATTGCATGGAGGCCTGAATTGCTCGTTCGGCTTCTTTTGGATCTTGGAATCCTAAGAAACGAATATAGCCAATGTTTCCACCCAGTCGCTTTACTTCTTCAAATCCTGCGTTGATCAGCCGGACGAACTTCGCATCGGCTTCGAGTTCTTCTTTCGAAGGTTCACTTGCTTCCTTTCGAACAGGTAGCACGGATTCACTGAATCTAATTCGGAAATGAGCATCCTTACAAATTGCGTTGGCGTCCTGGGCAAGCTTGAGAGCGAAATCCTTCCCCGTTGTTAACGAGTCGTACTTTCCGTTTGAGTAGTTCGCCTGAATGATCTTTGCAACTTCTTGAGCCTTTTCCTTAACCACATAACGAGCGATCATTTCCTTTGATAACTGATCCACAACTTCCTTTTTCTCGGTGCCGGTCAGTTGGGCTAAAAGTGAAGATGTAGCCAATGCAAGTAGCAATGCGGACGTAAAAACTCTCTTGTTCATGTACATGACACTACGAATAGAGTTCACAAGTTGGTTTCAGGTTGAGTCAAAGAGTTAAAATTCTCAATATGTCTCTCGTAGCGTTCGCTTTTCTCGCTTTTCAGTCCGACTACAAGTTGGTCTTCAGTGACGAATTTGATGGAACAGGTCGCGTCAATGGGATGAAATGGACATATGAGCTCGGCTTTGTTCGCAACCGAGAGCTTCAATACTATCAACGTAGCAACGTATTTATTGAGAATGGTCTGCTGGTTATTGAGGGTCGAAAGGAGCGAGTGAACAATCCGAAGTTCGATGCTTCGGTTTCGGCTTCTCCGGTCGGTGGCGCGGCGCGACCGGGAGAGGATTGGAAGCGGGCGCGGGCATTTGCTGACTATACGTCGGGAAGCATCAAAACGCGTGGGCTCCATTCTTGGTTGTACGGTCGTTTCGAAGCTCGGGCAAAAATTAATCCAATTCAGGGACTTTGGCCAGCGATTTGGTTTGTCGGTGACACTCACCCTTGGCCCAGCAATGGCGAGATTGACCTCATGGAGTTCTATCAGCAAAAACTTCACGCCAATACCGCGTACGGAGAAGGCGGAGGAAAATGGGATTCGGTTGCGACGCCGATGAAAGAGTTCTTCGACAAGGATCCAGATTGGGGTTCTAAGTTTCATATCTGGCGAATGGATTGGGACGCCAAGTGGATCCGACTTTATGTGGATGATCGACTGCTTAACGAGACTGACATCACGAACACGCTTAATAAGGATGGCTTTAATCCTTTCCACCAGAAGCAGCACATGATCTTAAACTTGGCAATTGGGAGTACCGGCGGCGACCCGAGTAAGGTTCCATTCCCGACTCGGTTTGAGGTGGATTACGTGCGGGTGTATCAGTAGTAATGGGTGAGTGGCGCCCATTTCTGACCAGTTTTGTTGGCTCGCCAAAGGCAGAATGTTGGTACTGTTTGGATCGAGCATCAGAGTTCTTTCAAATTGCATTTCTTGTTAAGAGTCCTGCGTATATGAATCCTGAAATCTCGGAAGCAGTAGTCTTTGAAGGTCTTTGGCATCACGATTGCGGTGAATTATGGCTAGGAAATGCCGAAAATGGTCGCTACCTTGAGATTAACTTAGCGCCGAATGGAGCTCATTGGACTTGCGCATTTGTGCTTCCACGACTAAGAGACGGAGATTGCCGACCACCAATATGTACACCTAATAGCCATCTCGTGGAGGAAACTCAATGGTATTCCGAACTACGAATCGCGAATTCAGAAGTCGAACGATGCCTCGGAAGTTTAGATAGTTTAGTCGGTAACGTAACCCTTGTCCTCGGCGGTTGCGACCATCCCAACGAAAAGCTAGAAAACCTTCATTCAATCGTACCGCTGGGAGCCCACGACTTTCATCGGCCTCAGGATTGGGTGCCGCTTTCGAACCTGATCTGAACTGAGCGCTTGTGGGCGTCCAGCCCTTCCGCGTCGGAAACATGCTCGACGATCGGTAGCAGTCGCTTCAGCCCATCGTTGGTCAGCCGCTGATATTGGATCGTCTTCATGAATGTCTCAGGGCTTACTGCCGATGCGTATCGCGTCGCGGTCCCCGTGGGAAGCGTATGGTTGGTTCCGGTGGCGTAGTCGCCGGCTGCAACTGGCGAATCGTCTCCGATAAAACACGACCCGGCATTCTTGACCTTAGCAAAAAAGGCCATAGGATCGGCAAGTTGAATCTCAAGGTGTTCTGGAGCGTATAGGTTAACTAGGTCGAGCATTTCGCGCTCGGTATCAACCACTATCAAGGCAGAGTATTGACTGAGTGACTTGTCGAGGTAATTTCCTCGATCAAGGGTATTGAGTTGCGTCAGAATTGCCGTAAGCGTATCTTCTGCGATCTTCATTGATGTCGTGACTAGCACTCCGGCAGAGTCGTAACCGTGTTCACACTGGGCCAAAATGTCCGCAGCAATATAATCGGCGTTTGCATCTTCGTCAGCAACGATCATAGCCTCGCTTGGGCCAGCGACCATGTCGATTCCGACTTGGCCAGAGACCATGAGCTTCGCAGCCTGGACCCACGGATTGCCTGGGCCAGCAATTACATCGACTTTTTCGATAGTTTCGGTTCCGTATGCCATTGCAGCGATTGCGGCAATTCCACCGACGCGGTAGATTTCGTCAGCACCAGCCTCGTTAGCGGCAACGATGATCGCGGTTTCGCTTACTTCGGAAGTCGGAGGAAAGCAGACAACGCAACGATCAACCCCGGCGGAGTTGGCGGCGACAGTCAGAATCTGGGCGACAGTTGGCAGCGGTGCTTTTCCGGCCGGAACATAGAGACCTGCGCTTGCAACCGGAATCCGTTTGTAACCAGCGATGACGCCCGGAAGCTGTTCGGTTTCGAAAGCCTTCGGGAGGTTTGCCGCATAGGCAACGTGGAACTTTTGCGACAGTTCAACTTGACGTTGGATACTCAAAAGTAGGTCACGATCTATCGTATCGTAAGCATGTTCAATTTCAAGTTCCGAAATTTGAAATTTCGATTGGTTAAACTTTGCGCTAGGAAACCTACCAATATTGCCGTCTCGCTCATCGAATTTCTTGATGTATTCGAGGATTGCATCATCGCCTTTCTCTCGAATTTCATTAATCCAGAAGCGAACATCTCCTTCAATTTCATTGAACGATTGGCTGGATCGATTGAGAATTCTTTGCTTAGTTTCAGCGTTGGCATCTGCCCATTGGATGATTGGAATCATGGCTTTTTGTCTCCTGCACGACGACTGATCCTTCTTGACCGCAAAGCTAACTCGTTGGTGACTTCACTGAGCGGAATTCCATGCTTCGCTAATTTTGTCATCGTAAAGTACAGTACGTCCGCCGCCTCTGCCGTAATGTGCTCATTCGTCGAAGCCTTGGTCAATTCAGTTGCTTCTTCGATTAATTTCGCATTCAAAAGGTCATCGTCATTGAATAATTGATTTGTGTAGGAACCGGGAATAGCGTTTGCTTTTCGCTCAGATAGTGTCTCTTCAAGCTTTGTTAGCCCCTCAGCATCGCCCCAACAAGTGGTAGTACCGAGGTGACAGAAGCCGGTGCCAGACTGCTGAACCGTAAACCGAAGAGCATCTCGATCACAATCAAGGTCTACTCTCAACAACTTCTGAATTGCCCCGGACGACTCCCCTTTTCGCCAAATTTGTTTTCTCGAACGTGAGTAGTAGATTCCCCGCTGCTCGGCAAATGCCAACCGAACCGACTCGATAGTTGACCATGCTAAGCCAAGCGCGACGCCATGCTCATTGCAGATTACGGTCGCCCACGGTCCCTCCGGGATTCGTTTGACGAGAGGCGCAATGACGGAGTCGGCATAGCCAATTTTTCGTGAATAGAGTGCCATTCCGACTTGAACGTCGATTCCTAAGGCGTCGAGTTCGGCAATTTCTTCAGTAGAAGCAACTCCCCCGGCGACGGTCAACGGTACGTCACCGCAGAGCTCTTTCAGATATCGTGAACGCTCGATGTCAATGGAATTCATGCGCCCTTCCAACTCGACAAAAGTCACGAGGAATCCACCGACGAAATCTTTGAGCAGGGCAATCTTTTCTTCGATGGGGGCTTTCGTGTTGGTTTGCCAACCATCGACCACGACCTCGCCATGCTTGGTGTCGAGCGCAGCAATGACTCGCTCTTTTGGTAGGTGTTCGAGAAATTCTGGTGTGGCTTTCGTTCCAATGATGACTTGAGTTGCTCCGGCATCAAGGTAGAACATTGCGTCCTCTATGGACCGAATTCCACCACCAACGCGGCATCGTCGGCCCTTGAGCAGAGCGACGATTGTTTCCCGGTTTGAACCTGTTCCCATTGCGGCATCGAGGTCGATTACCCCGATCTCTGATGCAAGCCCAAATTCGTCGGCCCAGTTCTGAGGATCGCCACCATCGATGGCAAATTCTTTGCCGCCAATCAGTTGCACGGCTTTGCCGCTTTGTAAGTCAATCGATGGGATGATCATAGTCGCACTTCAATTCCTAAGTCTCGTAATTCTCGTTTTACTTGGCCGATGGTGTGGGTTTGGTAATGGAACATCGACGCGGCCAAGACGGCATCGGCTCCGGCGATAAACGCTTCATAAAGGTCCTTCGTGACTTTCGCACCGCCGCTTGCAATTACCGGAATCTGGATTGCCTGGCTCACTGCGGATAGTAGTTCGAGGTCATAACCAAGCTGAGTTCCGTCCCGATCAAAGCTAGTTAGCAAAATCTCTCCCGCACCTAGATCTTCAACATGTTTCACCCAATCAATCGTATCAAGAGCTTGTTCTTCGGTGCCGGAGCGAGTAATCACGATCCAGCTTTCGCCTCGCCTTTTGGTATCTACGGCAACAACGGTGCATTGAGCACCAAATGCCCGAGAAGCTTCTCGAACAAGAAGAGGGTTCTTGACCGCGGCGGTATTGATTGAAACCTTGTCAGCACCTGATTGGAGAAGTTTTTCGAAATCAGCGATTTCTCGAACTCCGCCCCCGACGGTTAGTGGGATGGTGAGCTCGGCGCGGACATCTCTAACCGTTTGCAGCTGATTGTTGCGACTTTCGATCGAAGCCCCAACATCAAGGAGCACCAATTCATCGGCTCCTTCGATTTGGTATCGCGCGGCTAGCTCGGCAGGCGATCCGGCATCCGTGAGACCTTGAAATTGAATGCCTTTGACGACTCGTCCGTCTTTACAATCAAGACACGGGATGATTCGTTTGGTTACCATGTCACACCCTCCAACCATTTCTCAAGGATAGAGAATCCGAAGTCGCCTGAAATCTCGGGGTGGAATTGGCAAGCAACCACGGCGCCTTTTCGGATGGCGGCAATGAATGGTTCACCATGTTCGCAGGTTGCAACTTCCCATCCGTCCCCGGGATTTTCGCCGAGTCGAAATGAGTTTGCAAAATAGGCGTATCCCGAACCAAAGAAAGCTGCCCCGGAGACTTGGTTCCACCCGAAGTGTGGTGTTCGAATTCCGGGACTAAACCGCTTGAATTGAGACTTTAGGATGCCGAGACCGCCAATGTCTGGACTCTCTTCGCTGGATTCGCACAGTAGTTGCATTCCCAGGCACACCGCAAGGGTTGGCTCTCCGGCGGCAATCCTTTCTTTTAGCGGCTCGCTTAAGCCTAGGAGGTTGAGAGCCGACATACCGGCTTCGAATGCACCGACTCCGGGTAAGACAACCGCTTTAGCTTCCAAAACATCTTGGGTTGACTCGACGAATTTGGTATCGAAACCCAGCTTTTTGAACGCCGATTGAATCGACGCGATGTTCGCGACTCCGGTATTGATGATCGAGACCGTCTTCATCTTAAGGGATAACGTTTGCGATGTTGCTGACGACGATATCGGTTCCACCCCTTTGCTTGATGATGGGGATTAAGGTTGGAAGTTCCGACTTCAGAACCGCAGACTTAACTACGTAGCCTGCGTCCCCGTGGAGGGCGGCGATGGTCGGTTGGCGCATGCACGGAATGATGGACGCAACGGACTCGAGGTCTTCCTTGCTGACGTTCACTTCGATCATTACCCGGTGGCGAGCGCTTAGTACCGATTTGATGACCAATACAAAATCTTCGATTCGGTTGCGAACCTTGTCGTCGTCCATGGCGTTGCGGCTCGCGAAAATTCGAGTGGAAGAGGTCATGATTGTATCGACGATTTCCAGGTTGCTGGCCCTTAGGGTTGCGCCGCTCGACATGTTGTCAACAATGCAGTCGGCATCTTCGGGTGGAAAAACTTCGGTCGTTCCGTAGGATCGAATAACCTTCGCGTCCCAGCCTTTGGCTTGAACCCATTCGGACGCGATGTTGACGTATTCGGTGGCAACAATCAGTTGGCGGCCTTGGTATGATTCGGCGTTGGGAAATCCGGCTGGTGCCGCCGCAACGATGGAAACTTGATCCAATTCGGTATCGAGCAACTCGACAACATCGGCACCCTTTTCTTTGACCCAATCTGCTCCGGCGAAGCCGACATCTCGGCGCCCAAGGGCAAGCATTTCGACAATGTTTTGGGTCTTGAGAATCTTTGCCTCAAAGTCGACCAAGGACAGCTTTGGTCGATATGAGCGAGGACCACCGTGAATCTCAATTCCGGCATCGTTGAGGAGCTTAAAAACGTTATTCTGAATTCTTCCGGTCGGAAGGGCAAGTTTGACTTGAACTGACATATGAAATTGTAAAAATGAGAAGGGGAAAGGTGCCGACGCTGGCACTAGGGGATTTTGAACGGGATATAGCATCACGGCGCTTGGATTAAGCGAGGTGATGCGAAGTATGATGATGGTGGAAGAAACCGGTCATCGGAATCCCTATTTTTGCATTAATTAGCCCTTTGAATCAAGTTTGACTATCATGAGCGCAATCATCGTTGAAAGACCAGGCGGAAAAAAGCCACCCTTTTTCTCCAGGCAGAATAGGCTTTTAGGATTTTGGTTGGTGTTCATTTGGATTTCAATTTCCTTCGGTTTGGTGACTATCGGTCACCGACTTCTCGGGATCGAGCGGAACTCTCTTCTTGTCAACTTATCAGGAGTTGTCATCTTGCTGGCTCCACTTTACTTGTACTTCTGGAGGCAACTTCGGAGCGACGCCAAAGAGAATTCAGAGGCGTTCAATTCGTTTGGCGAGGATGTCGCTCATTGTGGTCCGACGAAACTTGGGTGGGTCGCCTTTGGGAAAAATTGGATTGGTTCCGCCACGTACCCAAAAACAACACAAAAGTTAAATGGCTCAGATATTGACAATATCTTTTGGGGCGATCCCGGTTCATTTAGCCAGTCAAGCTTGAATACTGATTTTCCCTTAAATCTTGATCTCAGGTCATTTGGTTCATCGCCAAATTTTTACTGGCTGATCGTGTATTCGCAAAGAGAACCAGTAAAGAGCCTGGTTCTTACCTTTCGGAAGAAGTCGGAAAGGGATGAATGGCTAGAGGTTGCGAAGGCGCTTGCATCGAATTCCGAGCCCGATGTTGCCGTGCCGAAACCCTTCCCCACAAAGTGGCAATTGGCTTGCAAGGGACGCTTTGGATCAATTGCATACATTTTGATAGCGATAACAGGTTTGTTCATTGCGATGGTCGTTTTCGCCACAATTCGAAATGAAAAACCTGATGCATTCACATATGCATTTATGGCAATTTTGTCACTTCCTTCTCTCAGTTTTAACTGGGCATCAGCTCCGTCTGCATCGCGATTTACAATGAGAATGTGGCTGTTAGTCTGTGGTGGCGATCCGGGAACTCTTTACGCCTCAAGACCGGGCCTTGCGAGTGGGATGCTCTTCTTAGAACAAGGCAATCCTGGATATGAGTACGTCGAAAGAATTCCCATTTCAGAAATAGGTCGGGTTAAGCTTGAGGACTGGGGACACAGCTTTGCCGAACGGGACTTGAATAAGATCTTCGATAAGTCGGTGCCTCCGAAGAAATTGGTTATTCGACTGTACTTGGATCGAACTGAGGACAATGAGCGAGAGATTCAGTTAAGTCGGGAAGATGCGATTGCGTGGCATAAGACTCTGGCGGAGTTGGTGACGGCGAAATAATGAGGGCTCTTTGGGAGCATCACTCCGCCAAGAGCGCAAGCAACGTATCGCTTAGTTCGGCGACGGTGACCTTTTGATTCTTCGACTGGCGAGCGGCTTGAACGTCGGTGATATCACCGTCGGTAAGCGTTCGGATCGTGGCTTCTCCGGCGGCGGCTTCATCGGGACCGTAGAACACGATGTATTTGATTCCATTTTCGGATGCAAATTTAGTTTGTAGCTTAAACGAAGTATCTGGATTTGGGAATACCAAGACCCTTCCAATTGTCTTTCGTAGTTCGGCGGCAAGCTTAAGTGGACCTGGCATCCAGTCGGGCCGGGTTGCGATCAAGATGTCGGCAAGACCTTTGCTTCCAATATCGGGAAGACGGCCTAAATCATGCAGAGTTTGCTCGATTCGCTCGAGTCCAAACGAAGCACCGACTGCCGGTTGAGCTTCATCACGAATCTTGACCATTTGGTCATAGCGACCACCGCCAGCCAGGCTCCCGAAAGTCCAGAGTGGGTGGCGAGCCTCAAAAACGGGTCCGGTGTAATAATCCATTCCTCGAGCAAGGCACGGATCAAATCGGATGTTCTCCATCGAAACGCCCAGCGACTCGCAGTATTCGAGAACCATTTTGACTTCGGCAACTTCGGTTTCCATTTTAGGGAAAGCAGTTCCAAATTGAGTCAGCGAATCCCACACTGGCAATTCTTTGAAAGGCAAAAGTCGTTTCAGCAAACTGACAATTGCGTCGGTTGCCGCAACGAGATCTGGCGCGAAAATTTTCTTATCGAATTCGTCGACTTTCTCTCCTTGTCCTGTTTTCAGATAGCGATCAACCACTGCGGTGTCGCCGCTTACTGGGCATTTGTCGATTGCCCGAACGAACGTCAGTTCGTCAAAGTGTTCGTTGCCGAGCGATTTGTATAAGCCAGTCAAAATTCCGCGGGCATTAACGGACAGGATTGTCTCGGGCAGTCCGATTTCAACGAATCCTTTTTGGAGCCATAGGATTGTCTCGGCGTCGGGCACGCCGAGCGGAGCACCGATTACGTCGGCATCACACTGAGTAAATTCACGGCATCGACCTCGCTCTGGCTTGTCTTGCCGAAATGCAAATCCAACTTGATGTCGCATGAACGGCAATCGAAGATCGTGTTGTTCGATGACTCTTCGGAGGGAAACTGTTTGATCGGGCTTTAGGCAAACATTGTCGCGGTGCTTATCGACAAATGTAAAAACGGGCTGGTCGCCTACGCCATTTTCCTTCGCCAGAATTTCTGAAGGCTCAAGGTTTGGGGTTTCAACAAGGTTGTATCCAAGGCTTTTATAGATCGCTTGAAACTTGTCGAGTATCCACTTTCTCTGAAGAATATCTGAGGTGAATCGGTCCTGCGTACCTGGATAATTGGTTAGCGAACTCATGAGATTTCTTCTTTTGGGGGAATGGTCCCTCGAAGTAGAATCGAACTACTATCTACGGATCCACAGACCGTCGTTCTAACCGTTGAACTATCGAGGGAGACTTTTTGAGAAGCGTGATTTTACCGCATCCACGGAACTCAAGTAAACGAACTGAAGCAAGCGGGGTCGGATATTCAACATATTTGAACTTGCTCTAGCCGTTTTTGGTAGGTCAAAACGTTAGTACACTAAAGCTATGATTTCGGTTCTTCTTCCTGTTGTTCTTTTGTCGCAACCCATTCGGGTGGCGTGCGTTGGTGACTCTCTAACGTTTGGTTACGCCTTGCCAGAAGCTACTCGGGAACGGGCCTCGTACCCGGGAGTGCTTAGTTCTCGACTCGGGGGAGGCTATCTTGTCAAGAATTTTGGATTCACCGGCTGCACGATCATGAACCTGGATTGGTTACCACCGTTGATGAAAACACCGGCATACAAAGCGTCTTTGGCGTTTAAGCCGGACATTGTGATTATCATGGGGGGAACTAACGATGGCAATCCTCGAAATTGGGAGCATGTTAAGCAGTTTGAGAGTGATCTCAAAAAGATTACTCATAGCTATTTGACAATGCCTGCCCATCCGAAAGTGATTTTGGTTACTCCTCCTCGCATCTGTACGAAGAAAGAAAGAGGGGTGATTGACGACGAGCAGTGCAACAACGTTAACCAAGGTTTACCGCCTATCCTTCGGAACTTTGCCCGAACGAATGCTTTGCTTCTTGTGGACTCTCGCTTGTCAGTCAATTCGCGAGATTGTTACACGATTGATGGCATTCATTTGAGTGAGAAAGGAAGTGCGAAATTGGCGAATCAGATTGCCTTTGCTTTGTTGAAGAAACAAACAATCAAAAAATAAGCGTATGATAATTTCATGAAATTGATTACGTCATTGTCATTGCTAGTCATTGCTGGCCTCAGCTTCGGATCGACAGCTTCTAGCAAGGAACTGATTTCCAACGCTCAAGCAGAAGCCAAGAAGGGCGGGAAGAACGTTTTGGTTATTTTCCACGCTTCTTGGTGTGGCTGGTGCCATCGATTCGACAAATTCCTTGATACAACTGAGGAAGGCAAGATCGTGAAGAGCGGACTCGAAGTCGTTCACATCACGGTTTTGGAAAGCAAGGAGCACAAGGCCGACGAAAATGCGGGCGGACTGGAATTGATGGAGCAGTTGGGCGGCAAAGATGCTGGTCTACCATTTATGGCAATCCTTGATGCTAAATCAGGCAAGATGATCACTAATTCGATGTTCACCATGCCAGGCAAAGACAAGGCGGCCAACACAGGATATCCGGCTGCACCTGAAGAGGTTGCTCATTTCAATATGATGCTTGAGAAGGGTGCTAACAAAATCAAGCCAGGTGACCGAGCTAAAGTAAAAGCTTGGTTGACGGCGAATGCGCCGAAACAGTAGTGCGAGCTTCAAGTGCGAGAAGGAGCAATCTTTCTCGCACTTGCACTTTGCCAAGACTAAATAGCTTCTTCGCTAAATTTCAGTTTGATTCCTCGTCGCTGAATTTCTTCCACAAATCGAGTTCCCGTCATCGCAAGTTCATAGCGTAGAGCACCTGGTTCCATGAGACCATTTGCGACATCGATTGCGTAGGTGGTTAACGAATATCCGGTCAAACGCTCCATTGACGTGAAGCCGGTTTCCTCGCACTGTTTGTCGTGGATATCGATTTGAAGCTTGACCTTCTTTCCGCCTTTGGTTCCTTCGCCAATTGCTCGAATGAGACATTGATCGAGGCCCTTGAACTTCATTAGTTCTTCACCGAACACTCGGCACCAAACATCCTTTGGTTTGATTTTGGTACCACGGACTTCTACTTCGTCCTCTCTCCAAAGGCCAAAGTCCTTCATCACTTTCATGATTTCACAGTGACCGGGGAAGCGGATGGT
Organism: Armatimonadota bacterium; assembly: GCA_037141835.1. Taxonomy (GTDB): domain Bacteria; phylum Armatimonadota; class Fimbriimonadia; order Fimbriimonadales; family Fimbriimonadaceae; genus Fimbriimonas. Next base: position 93,636 of record JBAXBU010000001.1, read on the forward strand.
TTTGTATTCGTAGTTGGTTACTTTGCCCTGGACCGAGTACGGTGCCATGCTGGTTCCGCCCGAGGTCACGAACGCTTCCATGGTTCCGAATCCTTCGATTTCAATTGATTCCAGTTCAGTCAGAGTCGGGATGAGTTGAATTTCACCGTTCCTGAGGGCGACCGCACTGTAGTCATATTCGGTGACAAGCCCTTCGACATTGAATGTGGTTTTGTAGTTGAGTGGTGGCACTGGATTTTGGGGCAAGACGCCGCAATAAAGCTTGATTGAATCGCACTGATCTAGTTTTTCGATGAGGGCAAAACCGAGGCTATTGACCAGGCCAGGGGCTAATCCGCAGTCGGGGATAAGGCAAATGCCAGCTTCCTTGGCTTGGCTATCTTTTGCTAGGGTTTCCCGGGTTACTTCGGTGTTTCCGCCCAGGTCGAGCATGTTCGTTTTAGTGGCGATTGCCACGTCGGCAATTTGGGGGTGCATCCAGTATGGAACGCAGCTTAAAAGCACATCTGCATTCAGCAAAAGTGCGGACAAATCTGCCGAGTCCAAAGCATTGACTTTCGTGGCACTGCAGGCATTGCGGCCGACCAATTTGTTGACTCGATCCGCAGCTTTTTTTGCCTGTTCGATGGAAGCATCCGCGAGAGTGATTGACTCTGCTTCCGCGAATTTTGCCAGATCGTATGCAGCGGCTGTACCTTGCATTCCAGCGCCAAGAATGACGTAATGTGATTTCATATAGGATTCCCAACAACGCCTTTGTAGTGGGGGACAAAGGAACTTTCTTCCTTCAATTATCCTGAAAACTGGCTACCGGTTGTTGGGATTCTGTATATTGGTTAACATTCCAAACCGTAACGCAAGCAGCCTAGGCGCGTTGTATTACTCTGGATTAAGGCAATCAAGCCAACAAAAGCAAAATTATGAAATTTAATATTAAATGGATGTCGATTGGGGCGGCAGCCATTCTTCTCACTTCCGCAAGTTTTGGAAGAAACAGCACGCGACAACAAGCAACCTTTACGGTGGCCGACCTTCAGAAAATGGTTGACGAATTGAAGCCGTACCTTCCCGAGGATCCACGATTTGCATATCCGATCAAGTTCATCGTTGAAGACAAGGCTGAAGTCAATGCAAACGCCAGCGTCATTATTGATCCGAAAGCAGCCAAGGATGCCAAGCCACAAGCCAAGATGACGGTTTACACCGGACTTTTGACTTTCTTGAAAGATATTCGTTTAGTTCGAGCGGTTGTCGCTCATGAGATAGCTCACCTGTCCAAGCAGCATCTCGGGAAGGCCTACAATCCGAAAGATCTAGATCTCATTTTCACTCGGCAGCAAGAGTACGACGCCGATGCGACCGGAGCAATTGCCCTCGAAAAAGCGGGATACAAAAAGCAAGACATGGTGGACATGCTCATTAAGCTGGGCGAAGCTTCGGCAAACTGGCCGGGCAGTGAGAAAATTCTCGGTGATCATGCGGACACGGCTCGAAGAGCTTCGGCGGTTTCAACCAACAATTTGGTTCTTCGATCGATGGTTTCTTATACCGACGGTGAAGCCTATCTTGATGCTCGTAAATATGACCTTGCGATGAGAGCCTATGATAGGGCGGCGGTTGATGCACCAACATTTTATGAGTGCAAGTACAGTGCGGCACTAGCGGCTTTGCTCAGCTACTATGATTCGATTTCAGCGACCATTACGGCCCCCTGGTATTTGCCTGATTTCGGTCCAACGCTCGTGTTCCCTAACCCGTCGCCAAAGGCAGCGGTGCCAAACGACCAGGACAGAAATAACTATGCCGTTGCGATGGCTCATATTAAGCTCGCCTACGATATGAGACCGACAACTTACCACTCGTTGGAACTACAGGGGCTGGGATTAGTTCTTGACCCAGACGGTAAGCCAGAAAACATTCAAGCTGGAATCAAGTCGCTCAATGATGCGATGACAAAAGCAACGACTGATTCCCAAAAACTTCGCACGGCAAACAATTTAGCTCTGGGTTACCAGCGGGCTGGAAATGTAACCAATGCGATCAAGACGATGCTTGATGCGCAACGAAGCTCAACAACCTACAATTCCTTTTTAGCCTCAAATCTTGGTCAGCAAGTTATTAGCGACGAATTCAAAGCAGATGCGCCGAAAGCCGAAGCGGTGATTTATTCCTACTTGTCAAGATCGTCGAGCGCGGCAAAGGGTTATGACAAGGCTATGGAAAACTATCTTAGCCTCTGTGCGAAGTTTAAATTGAAGCCTCGTTTAATTAAGGAAACGCCGATCTATCTCTGTAATGTGCTTTCGCTTACCGAAAAGGGCAAAACAGTGAAAATTCTCGATAGAATTGAGGACTTGGTCGTGATGTTTGGCAAGCCGCAAAATGCTTACCGATACAGCGAAACATATAACGGGATGAAAGAGTATATTTGGGACAGTGGTAACTTCTCGGTTGTCACCGATGCCCGAACGGTCGATGGCGACGTTATCTCTGAAGTACTTCGAATCACCAGCTATTCACCAGGATCGTCGTTTGAGATCATGCCGAAGGACTTAACGATTAACTCGAAGTTTCGAGTAACAGTCGGAATGTCAGTCAAGGACTTTTCCAGCTTCCTAGACATCAAGGGTGGCGAATCTCGAAGCCTTGTGAAAGCGGGAACCATCGAAGAGTGGACCTACTTTGCCGGCCTCAACATGGGTGTATTGGTCAAAGACGACAAAATCGTTGGAATAACCGTGGCTCCGGTCGCTGGATAATTCTTTTCCTGGTATATCGCCCTGAATCTTGGATTCAGGGCTTTTTTTGTGACTAATTACCTTTAAGATCAGTATTCTTAAAGTAGGGATGAATCAATCTGAGGAACCCGGAATTCTGAGCAACCGAGAACGGCAAATTATAATGTTGGCCGCCAAGGGGTTGACTGATGCTGGGATTGCCCAAAAACTTGGAATAAGCGTCGCAACAGTAGGTACCTATTGGGGGCGAATCCGTGGAAAGAACGGTCAACATAGCCGAACTGAGCTTGTGGCAAACTACATGCGAGAAAAGGCGGCCGTTTCGATCGCCGAGTTACGCGAAGAGAACGAGCGCCTGGTTGCCGAGTTGGAGAAGAAATCAAAGACGGTTGACTCGGTTAAAGGGACCGTCGAATTGCTCAAGCGGGTGTTGAGTTCGGCGCCGGGAGCAATTATGCTCATCAATGATCAAGGCATTATTGAATATGCCAATGACGAAGCTGAACGATTGTTTGGCTACAACCACCTTGAATTGAACGGACAGCCAGTTGCGATTTTAGTGCCAAAGCGTTACCACGGCTTGCATCGCCAGCATCGAAAACGTTACTTGGCTGACCCTGCGAAACGACGAATGGGTGAGCACAGCGGCACTCCTGCTACCAGGAAAGATGGAACTGAGTTCTTGACGGTAACCACCCTAAGCACGGTTCGGACGGGAACGGGAACAATCGTCACTGCTTTGATCCGAGAGCTTGACGAAACAAATTTCATTGACGCGAACTAAGTACACTTTTCGGTAGTGAGCACAGTCGTTCTTGGTCGTAATACCAATCAAGCCCTCGGAATAGGGCAATTTGCCGTTGATTTTCTCGCCGGAACCTTAGGATCGGGACCATCTGCGTCTGTTTTGGAACGTACAAGAATGTTCCATACCGACGCCTTGCTTTGTGGAGCGTCTGCCCTTGCCTTGCAGACCAATGCACCATGTTTGTTGCGATCAGAGGCGATTTCCTATCCTGACGAATCGGGTGCGTTTGTGTTTGGCTCGTCAGTTCGAGTTAAGTCTGAAAAAGCGGTCGTTGCCAATAGTTCTGCGGTTCGAGAATGGGACAGCAACGGTACCAACTTTGGTTACAATCCTTCGCTCGGCCATGTTGCTGGAGAGTTTGGACATAACGACTACTATCCTGTCGTTATCGCAGCTTGCCAAGAGAAGGGTCTTGATGGAGCAACAGCCTTGAGAGCTATGGTTTTGGTCGACGAGATCCGCGGGCGGCTAGCTGAAGTCTTCAGCCTCAAGACCTACAAAATTGACCATGTCGTCCATGGTGCGATCGCTTCCGCAGCCGTTTACGTTGCTTTGCACGGCGGCACCGCCGAGCAAGCCGAAAGTGCGATTGGCATGTTCGTGGCTCATTACATTCCTTGGCGTGCCATTCGAGCCGGAAAGCAGCTCAGCGATTCGAAGGGGGCATCGGCGGCCATTAGCGCGGAAGCCGGGGTTTTGTGTGCCAAAAGAGCTTTGAACGGCTTCGTTGGACCAAAGGATATTTTCCGAAATCCGGAATCAATGTTCCGACAATTCGAGCCAACTGACGGCTCGTCACCATTCGATTTGCATCTTTCGCACTCGGGCGATGACTTCGCGGTCATGGGCATGCACTTTAAACTCGGATTGTATGAGCACCAGTCGGCTGGTGCTTTGCAGGGTGCTTTGGACTTGTTGGTCTCTTCGCCAGGTTTTGTTGAGAACGTCAAATCGATTGTTGTTAAGGCATACGAACCTGCTTTTGGAATCATTGGCGATCCAGCAAAGCGCGATCCACACACTCGTCAGTCGGCTGACCACTCGATGGTTTACATCGTATCGACTTTGCTCCGAAAGGCTTCGGAGTTGGGTGCAACTGGCTCGACCGATGATCTCTGGAAGGCATTGATGCTGGCTCCGGTTGATTACGGCAAGGACGCTCTGGTGAACCCAGCAACTCGAGCGCTCATGGAGAAGATTTCGTTCGAGCATGGCGGGGCAGAGTACGATGCGAAGTATCCGGACGGCATTCCGACTTCGATGGTAGTAACGCTCAATGATGGGACGACTTTGGATTCTGGTTTTGTGATGTATCCGGGTGGACACGCCCGGAACACCACGGCTGACTTGGGTTCTATTTTGGAGCACAAGTGGAACCTGCTTGGTTCGTTGGCTTTGGCTGATGGTTCGGACGTTGCTGCGAATGTTGGTCGGTTGAATTCGATTGGGTCGATGTCTTCGGCTCAATTGATGGATATCTATCAAATGGATCTGGCAAGTCGCGAAGCGGTGGATTGAAGAAAGGGCGGTCGCGATGGCAAGGGCGAAAGAATGAAGGTTATTGATCGACATTCTTTGCTTCAAGCGGTTCGTGACCGCCTAGAATCTTCCGACCAATCGCTCGTCGTAGCCATTTCGGGCTACGGTGGGTCGGGGAAATCGACCCTAGCTCGTGAGATATCCGAAGCTATTCCTGGCTCCGTTGTCATTGGTGTTGACCAATATTACGTCAAGGAGAAGGACATTCTTGATGACGATTGGAACGCGTTTGATCGAAGCAAGATGAGAGCCGAGATTGATCGTTTGGTGTCTGATTCGCCGGTTCGTTTAATAATCTGCGAAGGCGTTGGTATTTTTCACCCAGACACAGTTGATTGCTTTTCGGTTCGAATTTGGGTTGATACTGATCTAGAAACTGCAACTCTTCGAGGCATGAAACGGGATCGCGAGGAGCAAGGCAATGACCACGATCATTTATGGCGGGAGATTTGGGAGCTGGTTGAGCGGCGTTTTGAAGCGAAGCATGATCCGAAAGCCAAGGCTGATTACTGGCTCGAAAATTTTTCGTAATCAAGAAAGTTGAACATGTACATGTATTGCAGTTCTTTAGTTGAAGCTTCATCATAACGACGCCAAGCTTCGAAGCACTCGTCACCCATTCTCGCGCGAAGTAAACCGTCATGTTCTGGCACAGCATATGCTCTTTCAAAATCAACAAGAAGAAACAAACTTGAGCCAAGTCGGTTGGACTCAGGACCGTACTTCCGGAACTGACAAATCCACTGAATTTTTCCGTCCTGCTGAAAAAACCAGTCGCGAATCAGCGTATCGGCGCACCGAATATCTTCAACTGGCCGCCAAGATGTCCAGTTACTCCATTTAAGCCATCCATCAGTATCGGCACGAACAGCATTAACATAGTTGACTCCTTCAAACACTAGAGTGACAGGCGTAAGCAACGGCACCCAATCACGACCTTTAAAATCTAAGTAAGTTTGCCAAAACATCAATGCAGCCGAATTGGCTACTTTAATTTCGAGACGAGATTCCCATCTCTCAACTCCGAAGACATAACCATCGTGGAGACCAGCACCGAAATATTTGATTGAGTTTTGTTCTACTGGTAAGTCACGATTTCGACTCAGGTCATAGCCCTTCTTCTCTTTTTCCCACTGTCGATCTTGAGACTCTAATGACCATCTATCCTCATGCAGCCATTCGGCAAGATCATTGATCTTTTTCACATCCTTCAGCCACGAGCGATACGCCATTGGTTGAATTATGGCTTGGGTAATCCAAGTTGTCTTTCTCTGATGAAGTCTTCGATAAGATAGCACCCCCAGGATCGAGTACTGAAATGTTCCTTACAAGCCACCCAAACCTCATAACAGTCTCTTCCAAATGCCTTTTCGATCGCTTTGCCTCGGCCATCTACGGCGCTGACTTTTGAGCAATCGACCAGCAAATGGGAGTAATAAGCTCTATTTTTCGATCGTGCCGTTACGCCAACTGCATCTATTTCTGCGATCCATTGAATCCGACCGTCCACCTCGTGAAACCAATCAACGACAAACCGGCTTGTGTATGACGGCATTTCTTGACGAGGAACATTCGGAATGTCACACGTTTGGAGGTAACCGTCCAGATCTTGAATACAGGTGGTCGAATAACAAACACCTTCAAAAGACATGCAAATTGGTAAGAGCGGCATCACAAACTCCTTTCCTTGAACGCGAAAATACGCCTTTACAAATTCCTCGGCGTAATCGTTATGTATCGTGATTTCCAGGTTGTCGCCGGCTCGGTCGATTGATTGAACATAACTATCGTGCAATCGACTGCCAAAGAAATTCCTTGAGCAATCGTCGACCGGCAACTTATCAGCTTTCAGTCTATCGAGCCACTTCTGATCGTATTCATTGATCTTTGATTCGTTCTCTTCAGTCCATTCAATGTTGTGGCAAAACTCACCGAGATCCTCGATCCTCTTTGCATCCTCTAACAACGAGCGATAGGCCATTGTATGAAGTATGACCAACTACCAGATTCTCGGCAAACTGCTAACTGAGAACTGTCAACTCGTCCGTAGGCTTCATAATAAAGTCATGTCCGCAGCCAATGTAAAAATCGTCACCCTCGGCTGCGCCAAGAATGACGTCGATAGCGAAGAGATTGCCGGTGTGTTGCTGAAATCTGGCTACACCATCGACGGACTGTCGAAGAACTCTGACGTCACTGTTATCAACACTTGTGGCTTCCTCGAAGCCTCCAAGCAAGAGTCGATTGAGGCAATTAAGCAAGCGATTCGAGACAAAGAGGCTGGTTTGACCAGTAAAGTGATCGTTGCAGGCTGCCTTGCTCAAAGAATGGGGGCTGAACTCATGAGTCTTGCTCCTGGCGCGGATGCTTATATTGGCGTTGGGCAGATGGGACGATTCGACGAGATCGTCAAATCAACTTTAACCTCGCAAGAGCGAGTGATCGACCTTTCGCCCCCTCATCACCGCTGGGCGGACGTCGAGACTCGCGCACGGAGTGGAAAGCCGTGGAGTGCTTATCTTAAGGTCAGCGAAGGCTGTGATCACAAGTGCACGTTCTGTACAATCCCTAGCTTTCGTGGAAAGCACGACAGTAAGCCAATCGAGCGAGTTCTCGCCGAAGCCAAGCACCTTGCTCGGCTCGGTACCCGAGAGATTAACCTCATCGCTCAGGACGTCACGCAGTACGGGTATGACCTCTACAAGGAATTTACGCTACCGAAATTGCTAAGAGAGCTCAATGAAGTGGATGGTCTTGACTGGATCCGGATTCTCTACTTCTATCCAAATCGGTTAACTGACGAGGTCATCGAAGCAATGGCAACGTTGCCGAAGGTCGCGAAGTACATTGATATTCCGTTACAGCACGCCCACCCTGAAACGCTTCGTAGGATGCGCCGGCCGTGGGACGGGGAACGGTATCTCAAGCTTTTTGAGAAGGTTCGAAACGCGATGCCCGATGTGGCGATTCGTACAACTTTCATCGTTGGTTTCCCTGGTGAAAACGATGCAGAGTTCGAGTACTTAATGGAATTTATGAACGAGGCAAACCTCGACCGAGTTGGGGCATTTGTTTATTCACCAGAGCCAGGGACTCCGAGCGCGGACATGCCGGATCAAGTTTCGGCTGAGGTCAAGCAAGAACGATTTGATGAGCTGATGACGCTTCAGCAGGAAATCTCTCAAGACGTCAATAACGGTTGGATTGGACGGGAACTCGATGTTCTGGTCGAGGACGCTCGTGATGGTTGGCTGATCGGTCGATCTCACCGAGATGCGCCCGACATTGATGGATTGGTGATTTTCAAGGGGACTTCAAAGCCAGGCGATATGGCACGAGTTCAGATCACCGAGGCCGAGCCTTACGACTTGTTTGGCGTTGAGAAAGACTCGGGGATCAAGGCGAAGAAGCGATTGGAGCCATTGAGAATGTCTGCGCCGAGAGCTCCGCAGTAGACAGAAAGCAGCTTCAGTTGACAATAGTATTGGGCCGCCACTTAATGATATGTGACGGCCCAATACTATTGTTTTATCCCTTCAAGAGCGCAAGGACGGTTTCTGGCATCGAGTTTGCTTGAGCCAAGATTGCCATTCCGGATTGCTGAAGGATTTGGTAGGTTGTGAAGGAAGTCATTTCTGAAGCCATATCCACGTCTCGGATCGTGCTTTCCGATGCCGTCATGTTTTCTTTGGCGGACTGAAGGGAACGATTGTTCGACTCAAGCACATAGTTCGTAAATTGACCGATTTGGCCCCTGGTCGCTGTAACTTGGTTGATCGCACGATCCACGACGAGCAATGCGTTGGCGAGATTGCCTGAGCTAGTAATGTCTAGGCTTGCCATGTTCATGTTGGCGACAACGTCATTGCCGAGTTGGGCGGCAGCCATGTTAGGCAATGTAAGTTGAGCGGTTTGACCAGCATTTCCTCCGAATTGGAATACCGCGCTTCCGGGGGTGATTTGACCAATTGTCATCGGATATCCTCCCGAAGCATTTCCGGCAGATGTCAGACGAACCATATTGCCATCTTGATCGAACAGGCTAAGACCGTCGGTTCCGGCTCTTCCGCCGGTGAACAAAGCGGTTCCCATTCCACCAAGGCTAATCGTTGCAATTGGATTGGTACCGGTCAGGGTTACTGGAGGTCCACTGCTGACTACTCCGCTTGAATCGGAAAAGCTGAGAACTGCGTTTTGACCGTAACTGGTAGTTGAGAAGTCGAGTTTGTTGGTTCCCGCATTCCAAGCAGCGGTGACACCGGTTGATGAAGAAGCTGCGTTAACAGAGGCAGCGACTTGAGCTCCGGTTGCGCCGGCTACGAATGTAAAGGTCGAACCATTGATGCTGAAAGATCCGGCATTTAATACGAGTCCGCCAGTGAGGGTTGCCGACGTAAGAGCGGCTTGGGTACCCGGAACAATTGAATTGAGGGTCATGAGCCCTTGAGCGGTGATTGGAACACTCTTGAACATTCCAGCTAGAGAAATTCCTTGAACTTCGTTAGCCGCGCTGACTTGAGCTTGGATTCCTGAAGATCCGTCGAGCAATCGTTTAGAGCCAAATTGAGCGGTCTGAGAGATTCGAGTGATACTGGCTGCGATACTGGCTAACTGGTCTTGGTTAGCCCGTAATTGAGTTGACGAAAGGGTTGCGGTGTTGCCGGAAGCAATTACCAAACCTCGAGCATCGCTGAGAAGTTGGTTTACTTCTGATAGGGCTGATTCGGCGGTCTTTGAGTAATTGATTGCGTCTAAGTTGTTTCGCATCGCGGCTTCGAGACTTCCAATCTGAGACCTAAGGTTCTCGCTGGAGATCAGACCTGATGGATCGTCGCTTGCTTTGGTGATTCTGAGTCCCGAACTGAGTCGCCCCATTGACGTTTGCAGCATGTCTGCATTGGACACCAAATGAGAGTGTGCGGTTTGAGCCGCAAAATTTGTATTGATTCGAAATGACATGTCAGCCTCAGAGATATTGCTGGCGGCCCTTCCATGGTTTGGCCTATATATAACCTAGCAATTCTACTAACTTGGATTGTTGGTTGAATTTGAAAATAGATCAGGTCCGATGAGCAAGGGAGCGGTAAATTACTCATATGAGTTTGGTGAGCAAAGTCGGAAGGAAGCGACCAAGAGCGAGAATCGCTCTCACCGTCCTCTACACCATTCTTACGATCGGTGCTTTAACTACCCTCTATCCCTTCCTTCTAATGGTCAGCATTGGGCTCAAGGGACCCACGGATCAAAGTGATAATGTTCTGGTTCCCAAGTACTTTGGCGATGACCAAGAACTACTCAGCAAATATCTTGATGACAAGTATTCGGGCGAAGCTGGAATTATCGCCAGTACGAGAATTGGTAACGACCAATCCGAAGTCCAGAAGTACGACGAATTCTTGAAGTCATTACCTCTCGAAATGTGGACGGCAGGCTTCAAACTTGCTCCGAATCAAGTCAGTAGTAAGTTAATGGTTCGGTATCAAGGTTGGCTGCGGTCAAAATTTGCGACCATCGACGAACTCAACAAATCTTATGTCGAAGAAAATGTTGCGTTTCAAACGGTGATGCCGCCGGCAGAACTCCTTGAGCGAGCCACGTGGAAGTCATCGAATGATCAAAAGTATTCAGACTGGCTCCTTTTTAAGGCTACGCTGCCTACCGAGTTTCGAATTCCCGTTCGGAGAACCAGGCTATGGCAAGAGTTTTTAAGGGTGAAATATAAAAATCGAATTGATGATGTTCCGGCAGTTTTCAAAGTTGGAAAGGAAAAGAAATTTGAAGAATTGCCTCTCAATCTGATTCCTGACAACGCTGAGACTGCCGAGTTTATGGCGAAGGTCCCGGATCGGTATCGTCAAGGAACTGCGGAAGACTTGTGGCGAAAAGTGTCTAGTAACCCGCTGCCCATTGCCAGCGCCGAACAAGGGTTCGTTAGTACCAACAAAAATGATCTCAAACGAGAGTATGCGTCGAGAAACTTTCGGTTCGTTCTTGACTATATTTTGCTTCATGGTCGAGCGGTCTGGAATACGATCATTTTCTGCGGACTAGCTGTTCTTACCCAGCTCATAGTGAACCCCCTAGCAGCCTATGCTCTATCGAGATATCCGATTAAGGCGTCGGGAAAGATTCTGCTCTTTTTGCTGGCAACGATGGCTTTCCCCGCCGAGGTTGCGATGATTCCATCGTTCTTGATGCTCAAAGATCTCGGACTGCTCAACACTTTTGCCGCCCTCATTCTGCCCAGCGCAGCAAGCGGCTACATGATTTTTCTCCTAAAAGGGTTCTTCGATTCCCTTCCACCAGAGCTTTTTGAGGCAGGTCAGCTTGATGGTGCCAAGGAGCATACGCTGATGGCAAAGGTTGCCATTCCGCTGAGTCGTCCCGTTCTGGGTTATCTTGCTCTGATGGCGTTCATGGGTTCCTATTCAACGTTCATGTTTGCATTCTTGGTTATCCAGGATCAAAAAATGTGGACGCTGATGGTGTGGGTCTATCAGCTTCAAACCACGGCGCCAAAGTCGGTTGTGATGGCGGCGTTGGCACTGGCCGCACTACCAACGCTTCTCGTATTTTTGTTCGCTCAGCGAGTGATCATGAAAGGAATTGTCCTTCCGGGTGAGCGTTAGACTTGCCAAGCCAATTGAAAGCGGAACGATCTGGTGCCGGAAATAGTTTGGACTTGAGGGAGTAGACTCCCAACTGCGTAATGGCGATTGTTGAAAAGTCAAAGGAACCTATTCCCGTCCTCACTTGGACGCTGATATTGCTCAACGTCATTATCTATTTATGGGATCGCAAGTTCGGCTTTTTTGGTCCCGGATTCGTTTTTAGCGACCTCGCCATGCGACCGCCAGAGGTTATTTCGGCGGTTACTGGTGGCGGAGACCGCTTCCCAGTGGTCACGTTATTCACTTCGATGTTTCTTCATGGAGGTTTCCTTCACCTGCTTGCAAACATGATGTTTTTGGCCGTATTTGGTCCCCCGGTTGAGCAAGCGGTTGGTCCATGGCGATTTGTGTTGTACTACTTAGCTTGGGGTGTGTTCGCTGCGCTTTGCCAAATCTATGCTTCCCCAATTCGCAATCTGCCTACATTAGGTGCATCGGGGGCAATTGGCGGGGTACTCGGCTGCTATTTCCTCCTTTTTCCGTCGAATCGCCTGCATGTCTTGATTCTGGGTATTTGGGAGATTGAAACGAAAGCCTGGGTTTTGCTGGGCCTTTGGTTTCTTTACCAAATCTTTGTTCCTCAAGAAGGAGTGGCAACCTGGGCTCATGTTGGAGGCTTTTTAGCGGGTATGGTTACGGTGCTTGTCATTGGGGGAAGGGATGCAATTTTGCGTCAACATCCGGAACTCATCGAGGCAGACGATTAGAATATGACATTCGTAAAATCCTCAAAGTTCTTCTTGTTGCTTGCCGTCTTAACCTTAGCTGCTTGCCTTCTTTCGGTTACTAAAAGGATTCGTGTTGAGAATCTGAATCGTGAAGTTCTCGTTGCAACCGAAATGGACAATCTTCAATCGTTAGCCGCCGCACAGGGCATCACGATTGAAGAAGCACTGACTAAGCTCCAAAAAGTCGGATTAAACGGGATCGTTATTCCCGAAGAGACGATCGGGGATCTTCTTCTTGACGGAAAAGCTCAATTGAGCGGACTTACCGTTCAACACGAGTCCCAGATGAATTCGCTAACTATTCAAGATTCCGACACATTGAAGCGAGTAGTCAAAGGACTAGCAATACGATTTGGAAAACTTGTTCAATCAACTTCTTTAAGGGAAGGAAGGCTAGCGCTTCCGGCAGTTGACTCAGCCACGCTTCGAGCCACTTCGATTGGGATTGATCCTCAAATGGCAGGTTTAGGGAAAAAGCACAATTTGACTATTATTGGTCGATTTTCAAATCCAGTTGGGACAAACTCCAAAGCCATTTCGGAAACCCTTAAGTGGGCCGGAGAATCCGGGGTCAGAATTTTTCTTGCTCAAGGTGAACAAGTATTGGGTCGCCGAGACTCCCTTGATGTAACCAAAGATGCGATCATCGCGAACAATATGTTGTATGCGTCACCAGAGTTTGCCAAACTCGGTGGTGACCAAGAAATGCTCACAAAGATTCCTGAGCGATCCGTCCGTTTGCACTCTGCTCAAACTGCTGAACTCGACAAACTTAGCGAAGATGGTGCCTTAGAGCGATATCTCAAAGCAGCCAAAGAACGCAACATGCGAATCTTGCTGGTGAGAAACATTTCCCAGGCTTCCGATTTGCCACTTGACGCCTTCGGAGACTTCGTTGCCCGGCTTTCGGACGGCTTAACAAAGAAAGGACTGACGGTCGGGGAGCCAGTCCCTTACCAAGATCCGGAAGTTAGCCGCGCAGTCAAGATTCTTATCGGCGTTTTTGGGGGACTCTCGGCTGCTTGGGTTGCTCTCCAAATGTTTGGTGAAAGAAAGGGATTGATTGTTGGCGGGCTCGGTGGATTACTGATTATTGCTGGGTCGTTGATGACTCGAGGAACCGGATTAGAAGCATCCGCCCTGTTACTTTCGATGGTCTTTCCGATCGGATCTTACTATTGGCTTAAACAAGAAAAACCGAACGCTTATGTTGGCTTGATCGGAATGGTGTTCTTGTCGATGATTGGTGGCTTTTGTGTTGCTGGCCTAATGAATTCCGTTCCGTTCTATATCCGCGCTGATGCTTTTTCAGGCGTCAAGATATCAGTCTTTCTGCCAATAGCCATTGTCGGAATTGTAGCATTTGCCGACTTCAACAACTTTAAGGAATCGATGAAGGAGCCAATTACTTGGGGAGCAGCCGGAATTGGAGTGATCATTCTGAGTGCTCTCGTTCTCATGATGCTCCGAACTGGGAATGATAATCCAAATACGGTTAGTGGTGGAGAATTGGCGTTTCGAGGAATCTTGGAACAAATACTGCCCGTGAGACCACGGACCAAGGAGTTCATCTTAGGTTTTCCTGCGTTATTCTTTGGGCTTTTCATTCTCCATGCCGCAAAATATGATCCAAAAAATCTCGGAAAATTCTCCGGTTGGGTTTCGCTTTGCATCATGCTTGGAGTTGTCGGTTTAACCGATTCAGTAAATACTCTCTGTCATTTGCACACACCAGTAATGGTGAGTTTCTTGAGAGATCTCATTGGATTAGTTATCGGCGGGATAATTGGGTTGATCGCTTGGTTATTGTTAAAGAAGAAAATGTTAGCTTGGGTGGGGACAAATAATGGCTAGAATCGTACTTGCGGGATACATCGGATGCGGAAACCTCGGTGATGATTCGGTAATGATCGGAGTCGTCGATGGGCTTGGAACCCATCATGAATATCTGGTCTTGAGCGGTGATCCTGAGGATACTTTCCGGCACTATTCGATGCACGGCGTTCCCAGAAAGAACCTGAAAGAGGTTGAGGCTGCGATTAAGGAGTGTGATGCACTCGTTTTCCCCGGTGGCTCAATTTTTCAAGATGTAACAAGCGCTAAGAGCTCGATTTATTACACTGGTCTCATCAAGATGGCAAAGAAGCACAATAAGCGTGTTTTGTTGCTGAATCAAGGCGTTGGTCCACTCAATACTTGGATTGGGCGCAGTCAAACAAAGACAGCGATGAGTCTCGCCGATTTGATTGTTGTTCGCGATCCTGGTTCGATGAAGACCTTAAAGGAAATTGGCGTTGACAAGATGATCCATGTCGGAGCTGATAGTGCTCTGATCCTTCGGGAGCCAGTTCGTGAAGATGATGGTTCATCGTATGGTATTGGGGGAATGAAGGCGGTTGCTCTATCTCCTCGACCGTGGAAACGAAAGGGCGTCGATATCGTTAAGTTATTCGGCGAAACTTCCCGGCTACTATTCAATGCTGGATTTATTCCAACACTCATCGAAATGGACCCGTTTGAAGATGGCAAAATGCTCGAAGCCATCACAAAACAACAGGACGGTCGAATTCCGTTTCTCCGAAACTTAGGCTCCTCCAGAATGGTCCAGTTCAGGCTCGCCAGGATGGAGGGGGTCATTGCGATGCGACTTCACGCTGGCATTTTGGCAACGACAGTGGGAGTACCCCCATTGATGCTTAACTATGATCCTAAGGTTGCTGCATTTGCCCGCCAAATCGATATTGGTCCAGCCTTGACGATCGAAGGACTTACGTCCACACGACTTTTTGAGACATTTATGGAACATCAAAAAGCAAAAGATGCCCATAAGCTTGTTATCATAAAGAAGCGAGAAGAACTGCGAGATCAAGCAATGAAGGCTATTGAACTTGCAAACGGCTTCCTCAAAAAGTAAAACGATGCCAAAGCTACTTCACTCAAGTGGTCTTCTTGCGTTGGCATTTTCTTGCCAGGCGCAAATTAATACGCCCCATAGCAATAACTGGTGGGAAAAGGAGCTGTGGAATCGGTTGTCGTTCAGTGGCTACCGAACCCTGGGTTATCAAAGTTACACGTTTGAGGGAGATGCCGATGCATTTAGTTCTCTAACTAACTATGGAACCGGGCTACAACGGTTCACCGACACGGGGAATTTTTCTATTCAGGGAAGCAAAGTTTTCGGACTTCTTGATTTCAACGCATCGTTTACCAACAGTCGGTTCAGTGACCCAGAGCAACAGAAGTACACCCTCAATTACAAACGTGGATTTTGGGATGTCAGCTATGGAACAGTTCAGGCATCCCTGTTAAGCGGAAATCGATTTACTCGTTTCAGTCGCTCTCTGAATGGTTTGGTTGGTGGATACCGAAAGGGTAAGTTTGAAGCTAAGGCGATCAGTAGCACCGCACGTGGAGCGGCAAGAACCGTTACGATCGAGGGAAATAATACTTCGGGCCCGTATTACCTTTCGAGTGGTCGAATCATTGGCGGAACCATCAAGATCCTTTTGGATGGAATTGAGCTTAGACAAGGAGTTGACTACCTAGTTGATATCAACGTTGGCTCCATTACTTTTGTGAACCGATCCATTTCACCAACCAGTTCAATCGTTGCGTCTTACGAATCGTATGACGTCACTGGTTCGGGCGGAACCATTCAAGGTGCAGCCTTTTCTTACGATCTTGGAACGGTGGGAAAGATTGGATTTACGGCTCAACAACAAAAGACAGGAAATTCATCCACCACCAACGAGCGAATTGATTTGTTCCAGGGATTCGGATTTCCCGGTGACCAATACAATCTTCAGTTTGAGCCAATCCCCGCTACGATTAAAGTAACCGTTGATGGAATTCTTCGTACTTTTAATGTCATTGATGATGGGATATCCGACTTTTTTCTAAGCACCAATAATCCGCTTATTGTAATATCTAGGGTTGCCATCCCCCAAACTCAAACCCTTCAGATTCGCTATTTACCCAAAATAGTTCTGGCAGTTGACGGTGACAGGAAGGTAACTGGCTTTGATTGGCGGATGCCGATTGGTGGAAAGGGATCTGGTAGCTTCGTTTCGTATTCCCGGGCACGTGGGGAACTGAGCGGATCAGCACCGTCAAGCGGTGAGGCTCAGTCTTTTGACATGAGGTTGGCGAAAGGCAAAGCAGAATTCAAGATGGGGACCCGAAAAGTTGACCCAGGTTTTCGGACCATCGAGCAAACCGGATTTAGCCGCAACGAGAACGCCACCGAGTTTGGCTTGAATTACGTAACCAAGGGCTTTTCCACAACTGCAAGCACGGTTAACACGGTTATTTCGGTTAACAATGGATCGGCAACTACCAATAATCGCCTGTCAACCAGCGATGTTGTCCTGCAATATACCGACCCCAAAAATGTGTCGAAGGACGTCACCCGTACTCAAACTTTGAGTTGGAATAGCACCAAAGTACGAGCGGCAGACAACTCTCGGGTTTCAAGTCTTGGGTTCCGAGAAAATTATCACTTCAGGAAAGTAACGTTTGGATATGGACTCGAAGACCTTACTGGTCGCGGACGGGTCAATGGGACGATGACGGGAATTGGGGTTAGAAGTTACCGATCGACCGCGGTTTACGATGCAGGGAAAAATTGGGCAATTATCGGCTCCGCGTCCAAAAGTAACGTTCACACCGACACCATAAAGTCACAAGGCTACGACTATTCACTGCGAGCAAATATGACTCAAACTGGGCCTTGGTCGTTTGGGGCTGAATATGCGCTCAGTGATTCAGGCGAATTAGCTTCACTTGGTGGCTTTCTCAATGGAAATTCATTAGGTTATGGAAACAATGGTTTTGGGAATTCGGGTGGAACTGGGACGCTGAGTACCGGTCAGCTTAAGGCTCGCCGAACTTCATTCAACGCCACCCACCAGGCAGGTGACAATTTGACCCTTGGGCTCACCTATTCCAATACATCTTCCATTGGATCCTCTACTAGCAATGCTCAAATCAATGCAATTAATCTGAATGCCGGCTGGAGGATCAATTCGACACACTCACTCAATTTTGATTGGTATAAGGTTAAATCCAACTTTCTCTTGGGCAGTGCAGGGGTTAGTAATTCCGATGTGTTTGGTGGCTCATTCTATGGCACTCCTGGAAAATTTTGGAGCTACAGCCTTGGATACAACATGCTTAAGTCATCCGGAACACAATTTGGTCAGGATAGCCTTGGACTGAGTATTGATACTTCATACCGAATAAACTCCAAGCATAGACTCTTCTTTAATGCTGGCTCAAGTCAAACCAGAGGTCTCTACCCGCAAGATGATACAACGATTCAGGCGGGTTACGCTTACTCAATCGTTTCAGGAATATCGTTGGTGGGCAAATATAATTTCCGGGATCTCAAAAATCTAGACCCCGGTGCGGTTGGCGGAGCATTTAGGGCTAAGGGCCTCAGTTTTGAACTTACTTTTGATCTTTCGAATAGACGGTGAAATGAATTATGGTTATAAACGTTACTACTCATATGAAGCGTAATTGGATTGCTTTTGGAATATTGATGACAGCCATTCTCGGTTGCGGCGGTGTAGGTGCCGGAGTCGGAAGTGTTGCAGGTCTCATTCTTGACATGAACGGAAATCCCGTAAGAGGTGCGCGAGTTTTTGTTACTGATGGCACAGTTCGTGAAACCAACAGCAATAGCTCTGGTTCTTACCGAATTACCGGCGTTTCTGCGACTGATATTTTGATCAAAGCGGAATACGATGACGGCTCTATTCTCTATCGAGGAGAAAACTTAGCGCGCGTCTTTGACCAAGATCAGGTCAACAGTCATAACATCGTTTTGATTCCTGCGAACCAAATTGGAAGTTTTCAGGGTCACGTTCAAAGTTCAGGTGGACTGAGAATTCAAGGAGCTAGGATTTCGGCAAAGCCGACCAACGGAAGCCAACTGGGCTCAGTTCAGGCGCTGGCCGACGACAACGGCAATTTCTTCCTCAGCGGATTGGCGGGTGGCATTACCTATCAGGTTCAAGCCAGTTTCCCGGGATTTCATTCTGCTGACGTCACCCGCACTGCTTCTGCCGGTAACACTCAAACGATCAACTATTCATTGGGACCGAACGGCGATCCGTTATTGCCAGCCCCAGCCAACTTGGATGCGGTTGCTTGGACATCCCCTCTTGAATCAACAAGAGGTATTGAACAGCAACACATGATGGAGAACATTAAGCAGTTCATTGACCCTCGTTACCGAAAACCTCTTCCTAATGGAAGAGGAACCAATACCGGTAGCCCAGTTGAAGTTCAGCTCTATTGGGACCGATTTGACAGCCTCGAAATTCTTGGATATGCGATTTGGCGAAAGCGAAGCAGTGACCCATATCAAGCTGCTGGCTTCCTAAGAGATCCTCTGGCGGAGTCCTACTTGGACAGTGACATCAACCTGAGGGACGGAATTAATTATAGTTACGTCGTCAGCGCTACCAATACGAACTATCCGGATACAAATAACTCGTTGAGCGATGATAGCAACGCAGTCACGGTTAACCCTCTCGGCGACATGAACACTCTGAACCCGACATTCGGCGGTGGCAATGTCACTTTCCGATGGTCAGCGGTCCCTAATGCGGCAAATTACACGATCTATGTGTTTGACACCTATCCCGGGATAATGGTCAGTTCGTACGCGAACAACTTCAACAATCCTGCGACAGGAACTCAATGGACTTATAATTTGGCTCCTTTAACCAGCGGACATCTGTATTACTATCTTATAATGGGTAGTAACTCGAACGACTCCGCTCGAACTCTCAGCGTGATTGGATCCTTTACGGCTCCATAATCGTCGTACGAAAACCGAACTAATATGCTACGCCGCCTACTCTTGTTGGTAGTCGTCCTTACGGGGACGACTACCGCTTTTGGACAATCCAGTCTCTTTAAGATCGATATTGATACGAGAGGGGTTGGTTCGCCAAAGGAGCTCTCCGATGCTGCTTATAACCTCTACCAACAGAACCTGTGGAGTCTGACTTATCTGAGTCGAAAAGAAAGGGAATCTCATGGCCTCATTAGGCCTGGAACTCCTTTCATTGCGCCCGCCATTATTCGATTCAGAAAAGGCAACCAGATTCTTGCGACTGGAGGTCGGGGTCGAGGCAACGAAATAACGTTGGCAATTGACTCTACATTCAACACGGCGAGCGATACTTCGAGAGTTGCGTTTATGCAGAGTGTGTACGACACGGCAAAACCAACGATCGAAGCCGTCTTTGGTGATGCTGCGATCACAGGTACGGTTAACGTGATCAACGCCGATGATTCGATTGGTGATCGAAACGCCATTACTGGCGGCTATTACTTGCCTAACAATGGCTCGGGCGGACGCGAAATTCGCCTGCCACTCAACGCAAGCCGTGAAGTTGCGGCTGTCGCGCTTATCCATTGCATTTTGCTTGCCTATCTTCCTGACCCAGCCTATAGTTTTGATGGATATTTGGAAGGGCTTGCCAGAGCGGCGACTCAGAAAATTGTCCGAATTCCGGCCGCTTTACCCGCCGGTCTTGATCAAGAGGTGATCGAAAGCGTTCTTGAACAAACCTATGAAATTGGAGCGGGCTATGATTGGGCCAACCAAAAATCTTTGGGTGGACCACGATTCATTGCCCCAAATCTGCTTTTGACTCCGATCGTTCAGGGCACTCGAGGGGGACTATTTTTCCAACGTTACCAAATGTCGGGTTCGGTATGGGAAAAAGTACTTGCTGAATATCCAAATTTCATCAAAGATTTAAACCTGCTGCTTCGTTCTAATCCTTCAGCAGCCACAAATGCCAGTCAGATAGAAGCCCTTGCCGCTTCGATTATTGGAGCAGGGACTATTGAAGGAGATTCTTTTGTTGATTGGGTCAGAAAGCAACACATTCTTGATACAAGGCTCAATGTTGGCACCAAGCTTCACTCACTGATTACCCCGATCACGAATGGATTAGCGGGCACTGATTTTGGCGTCTTCAATATTGAGGCTACCTTCTTCTCGACCGACGCAAGCGGAAATGAAACACTCCTTTCCAGCACGGGTTACCCAATCTATTGGGATCGAAACTATAACAGAATCCTGGCTTCTTCGCAAAGCGAAGTTCTTGACATTGCCGCATCGTACGGTTCGGTCGTGCCGAATTTCACGAATGACAACGGCGGAGTTCCGTACCGAGTTGCGATTGACATTCCTGTCCAAGATCGTCTGATTCGTCAATATGTTCCTGCCGGAAGCATTGCAACTCCTGCGTCGGCTAATGTCAGTGATTTTTACGGAACGGTTGTTGGTTTTGCTGTCCCGCTCGGAACTTCTCTGGTGGTTCGAGTCCAAAATGGTTCAGATATGTTTGATGCTCCGGTCAATGCCTACGCCTTTGGACTCAAGGTAGGTACCCCGAACTTCTTGGCTACTCGCTCCTTAACGGTCCGACTTATTAGGGTGGCGTCTGGAGGGGCAGAAACACTTTTGCTGACAAGGACGGTCAACAAGGGTCCGGGACCTCTCGGTATCCAGCTTGGAAATGACCCGGTGATCACCACCGGATTCCCTTCAGGATTGGCACCAGGAATACAGATGGTTGGATTCACAGGCGACCCACTCTATTCGGGCCTAGAATCGATATTCAACTCGACAAACTTCCTTGCAGCAAGATACAACTCATCAAAGACAGCCTATGACCTGTATCCAAATTCAGGAACGGTGTTAAGTGGACAAGCATATTTTGTTCGAGTGCCTGGCTCTGGATCGCCCGTTTGGAAAGCTCGAGTTGAGTCGGGGACTGGCGTTTCGGTGGCATTGAGACCGGGCTGGAACATGGTCACCTGTCCGCTTGGCATTTCTGCTCCGTTTGCAAATGTCGATGTTGTGCACACGACGGAATTCCCGCGCACTTACCTTGGTGCATCTGGGAATGATGCAGGAGATACAGCGCCGCCATTGTTAGGCAAAGACGTATTCCAATTTGTACCGGGAGCCAATGATCCTACTTCTGGCGTACCCGAAGGTGGCTCGTTTATACCGGCGACCTCGTTTGAACCAGGTACTGGCTATTACGTTCGCTGCCTGGCTCCAGAAGGAGCTGTGATGCTGTTTAAACCGGCAGGAAGTAGCACGTTCTCCCACGCGTCATACGCAACTTCAACCCAATATCTACTCCAAGTTCAAGTTAGTCGAGCTGGCGAAGCATCCTATGCTCAACTAGGCATGACGACGGGAGCAACCAATGGCTTTGATGCGAGGTTTGATAGTAACTTGCCGCCATCATTTGGCGGACTTCAAGTAGCGGTTCAAAATTCCGACCTGCGGTTTACCGATGTGAGGGCTCCTTCTACGCAGACCGTATATCGGGTCACGGCTTCGGGTTGTGTTGCTGCCAAAAACTACACCTTTAACTTCTTTACGAAAAGAGGTCGGGCAACTCAGATTCTTGTGAAAGATCTACAAACCGGGAAGACTCAGACCTTTGGGTCGATATCGGGAGCGTTTGGCTTTAAAGCAAGCAATTCGACAATGACATTTGACGTAACCGTCAAGGGTGCACGATGAAAAACAATCTTCTCCTTTGCTTGCTTGGTTTTGTTCTCTTCGCCTGTGGTGGCGGGCCAATTTCAAGCATCAAGATTTCTGGTCGAGTGCTGGACATTTCAACCGGTGGTCCAACCACCAATGCTTCAACCGTGCAATCTAGCACGAGTACGGTTAGCACCAAAGTTGTCGATGGCTCATTTTTAGTTGGCGGAGCCAAAGGCGAGGCTCAACTGCTTGTCAGTGCGCCGGCCCTCTTGTCTTATCCGGTCTTTACCTATAAGTTCAAGGCACTTACTCAGAGCCAGAA
>JBAXBU010000002.1:0-104886 GCA_037141835.1 Armatimonadota bacterium
CCTCCAGTAGCGTGATCGGCGGTGATGATGACGAGCGTGTTTTTGTCTTTTTCGGCGAAATCGATGGCGACTTTGACCGCATCTTCAAACGCCATTTGGTCGAAAATGTGACCGGCTAAGTCGTTTGCGTGGCCAGCGTGGTCAACCTTTCCACCTTCGATCTGAAGCAAGAAGCCGTTGCTACCACCTTTCAGGTTTTCGATGGCTACATGAGCCATTTCGGCGAGGGTTGGCACGGTTTGGGCGAGTTCTCTGTCGTTATCGCGATCAATGGTAAAGGGTAGATGGCTGTCAGAGAAGATTCCGAGAATCTTATCGGCTTTCAGATTGAGGACGCTGTCTCGATCTTTGACAACGGTAAAACCTTTCTTAGCAAAATCACCGTAGAGGTCCTTCTTATCTTTGCGCTTGGTTGGGCTAAAGAACTTGTCGCCTCCACCCATGAGAACGCTGACGCCAGAGGTGAGGTGTTGTTCAGCGATGAGAGCTTCGAGGTCTCGGTCAATAATGTTGATTGAGAATCCCGACGGGGTTGCGTGGGTCATGGTGGTAGTGGTCACCAGTCCGACTTTCACTCCAGCTTCGATCATTAGACTCGAAAGGGTTCTTAGCGAGGTACTGTCGGGAAACATGTTGATCATCCCGTTCCAAATATGGCGTCCACTTCCCCAGGTGGAGGCAGCGGCAGCCGAGTCGGTGACGACTGAACTGAGAGACCGAGTTTCTTGGAGTCCGGTGAAGACGTCGGGACGATCCATCAGACCCGCCCAGTAGGATGACGGTTTACCCATGACGAGCTTTTGGTATTCATCGCACATGGAGACGGTTTGCATTGCCATTCCGTCGGCGACGCAAAAGATGATGTTTTTGGGTCGTTTCCCGCGCCATTGACCTGCCGCGTAGACTCCGGAGAGAGGGATGGCGGTGGCGGCGACTCCGGCCGCGCCCATGGTCAAAAGCGATCGTCGGGAAAAATTCATGTTAATTCTATTTTAGCTTTGCGAATGTTAAGGAATTGAGAAGTCTGCCGTTTGACTAGTCCGTTCCTCTCGCTTTACAACGCAACTTATGCATATCAACTGAGTTGAATTCAGGTCTTGGTTTTCTCGCCGCTCGATCGGGCAAGGTTGGGAATGGCTTCGACGGCAAGGTCTGGTACCAATAGGCAACGCTGGATAGGTCAAGTGCAAGGCAGTTGGCGTGACCGTGCTCGATACTTGCCCGCAATGACTTTTTGAACCGGATTGGGTCATCGAAGTGAAATCGGTAGACGTGGGTTCTGCCTAGCCAGCCGAACCGTGCGGAGTCGTTTCCTTTGCCCGGCGCTCGGGCGGTGCCAAAGTAGGGGTGCATATAGACTTCGTCCGGACACCAGCTTTGGTTGAAATAGTCCTCGGTTCCGGTTCCGTGAGCGGAGCCAGGCCACGATTCGCCATCGACTAGAAACATGTCGTCACCCTCACCGTACCAAATTGGCGTGTCGGATTGGATGTAGTAGTTGACGCCGACGAAGTGCCCTCGACCTTCCATCTCGCAGAAGAGATAGTTGTTTTTGTCCGACTGGTTTTTCTGAAACGGACCAAAGACTTCCCATTCGTTTTCCTTTCCGGTTCCGTCTTCTGGCGTGGTGAGCTCTTGGTTGTACCAAGCATGGAAGCATGCCGTGTCGGCGGGCAGAGACTCGTGCTTTTCGTAGTCCACGTAATAGTAAAAGTGCTTCACTTCGACATCGGAGTCGTTATGCAACGTGATTCGCGCATTCTTGTGGAACGGCATGGGGAAGTAGCTGACGAGCGAACGTCCTTCGACTGGGGTGGCGGCAAGGGGGAGGGTTTGATAGACATATCGGGTAGCCCAGCCTTGACCGAAGAAGTCGCCAATCGGAGCTTCGACGCTGGGATGTTCTTGGTCATCCCAGTACATTCGAAGAATGAGGTTACGGCGGCTATCGTCATCGTCGTGGTGGAACGTGCACCAGATGTGGGTGACGATGCCCGGGTGGTCCATTTCGGCGAGGGTGACGGTGCCACCGGCGGGAATTTGGATATTGTCTGCGTTTCCGCCGCTTCGATCGTAACTAGAGATTCGGTGCGTCGTTGCATCGACGAGCTTGGCGATGTTTGCCAGAGGACCTTGACTCATTTCAGGTGTATGTTATCCCAGAGATCAGGACTTTTTGGTCCCTTTGGCTACCGTAATTTATGGAATGCCGACGGAGCGGCAGGAGTCTCTCGCAAAATCTAGGCAGACTGGAGGTTTCGACTACCAGCAAAATTCGAAGATCTAGGTTCAAGGTGACCCAGTGATAATCACCGCAATAGCCTTAATGCCACCAGACTTGTGACTTATAGACTCCAAAATTTTCAGTTTCTTCGATAACTTCTGGTTTGACTTTGAAGGAAGCTATTCGAGATTTCCGAGTGAGAAATACTCTGCCGACCGGATTACTATTGTTTTGAATTCCAGACTTAATGAGATCGCTTTCCTCGTCGGTCTCGATTACAGCCTTGTTGAGATACATGATTAAGGATGGCAAGCTCGTTTCCTGGAGCTTCGTGGTGCCAGTGTTCATTGCCTTTTCGCGCCGACTGAGTTGGAACAGGGCTTCAATTTCCGGGTGCTTAAGAACCAGATAATGGGCCTCTTGCTGGCCGGTGCTCACATAGACGAATTGTTGGACCGGGTTAAGCACCAGCAGGAGAAAGATGCCGATCCCCATCACTAGTTCAGGTTTCCAAACGAACTTCGGCTGGAACGTCATTTTCTTGGCCGCGAGGATCGCCAACGGAGGAATGACTGGCAAGACATAATGGACCAGCTTGGCTCCGCTAATGCTGAAGAACACGAAGATGACAATTGCCCACGTCGCCAAGTACTTCGCGTAGGAGTCATCGATGTTCGCTTTTGTGAACGCCTTGCGCTCAATCCAACCCCAAGGGCAGATAGCTAGCAGAACGACGGGAATGTAAAAGGGCAGTCCGGCAAGTCCGAGCGAGTGAGCTTTGTCGCCGCCCAGAAATCGCCCAACATTTTGTTTGATCAAGAATTCGTCGACAAATGTTTGCCCGTTAGCTATGTAGCAGGGCACGTACCAAGTGGCAATCACAGAGAATAGTACAGCCGTACCGGCAAGCCAATATCCTTTAATTTGTTCTCGTAAGATTGGATCTCACCAGAGGGCAATTCCCGCCACCAAAATAAACAAGATGAGGGCTACCGGGCCTTTGGCGAGCACTCCCACTCCGAGGCAAAATGCAGTGAGGATGCGCCATCGACGGTCACCAACCAGCGACTCATAGAAGCTGAGAAACCCAGCCGTCATGGCAAGATTCAGAGCGGCGTCGGTCATCATTTGTCGACCCAGACCCAGAACAAGCACGCTCGTTCCCAGGCAGATGATCGTAAAGGATTGGGCGGCCGCCCCGTATCGTTTTTTGACGAAATAACCAGACACAACGAACAAAGCAATTGTGCAGAGGACCGACGGGAGCCGTGGACCAAAATAGGGCCCCAACAAGAGCATGCATGGTTTTGCTAGCCAATACAGCAGGATTGGTTTTTCAAACCAAGGTTTGCCGTTGAAGTAAGGTGTGATCCACTCGCCTCTTCGATTCATTTCCGCCACGACGGCTCCGTAGAAGCCTTCGTCGATGTCGAACAAACCAGTCATCCACCAGCCAAATAGTGGCAAGCAGGCAAAGAGCAAGGCGAGACCAAAGGGGATGGGTCTCGTCTTGCTTTTCATGGAGCCAAGTGTACCGGGGATTGCCCTCACCCCCTAACCCCTCTCCCGCCAAGAGACGGAAGAAGGGTAGTGGTTACTTCAACCTCTCCATATATTTATCGCGGAGCATCGTGTGTTTGCTGGCAAGCTTTCTTGGTTGACCGTTGATGAATACATAACGCATGGTCGAGGTCAACTCGAATGGATCGCCATCCGTAACGATGATATTGCCCATTTTGCCAACCTCAATAGAACCGAGCTTGTCCTCTACTCCGAAGATTTGGGCGGCATTGATGGTGAGGGATTTTAGTGCGTCCTCACGGGAGAGACCGTAGGCGCAATGCTCACCAACTTTGAATGGAAGCATCATCATGTCCGATCCTCCTCCGCTTTGAAAGCAAAATTTGACTCCAGCTTTCGCCAAGAGACCGGCTTTTACGTATGGTGTGTCGTATGGATCCCATGGATTGTCCGTTGAGTTCGCACCAAGAGTGCTCGCTCCGGCCGGGTTAAGAATCACCGGTATTCCCGATTTCTTGAGAAGGTCCGTTTCCTTCCAGGCTTCCGATGCACCTGACAAAGCGGCTTTGAGTCGGTATTTTTTTGCGAAGGCGACTGCAGCTCTAATCGAGGCGGCGCGACTTGTGCTGAGGACTACCAATCGTTCCCCTTTGAGGTACGGAATCATGGCTTCCATTCCGAGGTCAATCGGAGTCGTTGGATCAACTTTTCTTTTCCTCATGTACTCGATGGATTTGTCAAAATAGGCTTCCACAGCCTTATCGTTTAGCCCTGCCGAAAAGTCTTGGACTGGCATTCTTCCACCAAGGTAGTCGTAGTATTGCTCTAACTGTTGAAGGCTTAGGTGCGCGTCACCGACTTTGCCGTCCATGATTCCCGTTTGCCCAGCACCGCCGAACAGGATCGACGTATCAACCATGTCGCAGAGGTCAAAGTTTCCGCTAAATCGACCAGCTGAGAAGTTGACGATCAGGCCGGCTTTCCGCATGACGCCAAACTCTTCGGTCGTATAACCATCAGTATTGATCAGAGCACCTTGCCCAGAAATCGTTCCTCCACTTGGGGCGGAGAACGCATTGGTGACTCCATTGAACCGAGCCGTTCCAAAGTGGGTGCTTTCGACCCAAAGATTTGTAAGGGAATCTAGATCAGCATTAAGGGTTCCGAATTCTCGATTATCGTTCATGACCGGAATAGGTCCTATTTCCATCAGACCGATGGAAGATTGTCCATCAATGAATCCGGGATAGACGTGGAGACCACTACCATTAACAACGGAAGTCCCACTTGGGATTGAGACGTTTGTGCCCACATCGGCAATTTTTCCGTCTTTGATAACGACCGTTCCCGATTTGATGTCGGGACCGCTGACCGGGTGAACGGTTGCACCAACGATGGCATAGGTGTTGGATTTCGCGGGTAGTCGATCGTTCTCGGCCTTGTTGATCTTTCGGTCTAGTCGTTGTTTGGTGATTGAGATTGCGTCAATTCCGAACGCATCTCGTCGCTCGAAATAGACGTCGCCTTCAATCATGGTCATCGAGCATTTCGAATAAACGCTCATGGGGTGACCGTCCCAAATGACCAAGTCAGCATCCTTTCCAACCTCGATACTTCCGGTTCGATGATCGATTCCAAGTTCTTTCGCAGGGTTGATCGTAACGGTTCGGAGGGCTTCCTCTTCGGTGAATCCACCAAATCGCATCGTTTTGGCGGCATCAATGTTGAGGGCTGTCGTTCCGCTAAGACCATCCGTATTGATTGAAACATTGACCCCGGCCTTTTGGCAAATCGCCGCATTCCATGGAATTGCATCGTAGCCTTCTTGTTTGAAAGACCAACTGTCAACGAAGATCGAAATTCCCACACCGGCTTTGGCAAGTTCCGGGGCAATTTTGTAGGCTTCGAGCGCATGTTGCATTGCACCAATTTTGAATCCAAATTCCTGGCTAAGGCGAACCATCATCAGCATTTCGTCGCTTCGATAGCTGTGGCATTGCACCCAAATCTTTCTTTGCAAAATATCGCTGAGAGTTTCGAGTCGAACGTCTCGACGTGGTTGTTTACCATTGCCCGCCCGGAAGGCATCCCAGTCCTTTTTATACTGAATTGCTTCGGTGAAGGCGCGTCGGTAAAGTGCTTCGACACCCATGCGCGTGCTTGGGAATCGGGCATTGTTTGTACTGCTCTTGCGGGTGACGTTTTCGCCAAGGGCGAACTTGATCATTCGTGGGGCGTCGCTGATTTTAGCTTCATCATTAGGACGGCCATATTTGTACTTAATGACAACACTTTGACCGCCCACTGCATTTGCACTTCCATGCAAAATTAGCGCAGAAGTGTGACCGCTGGCGAGGGCTTGCCAAGCTGAAAGGGAAGATAGGTTGAGTAGATCGCCCATGCGCGTTTCGGCAGAAATGCTTTCAGCACCTTCATTGGTGCCATCGGCTGCTCGGTGCGAGTGTCCGTCAACGATCCCTGGAGCGACTACTTTGCCCTTTGCGTCGATGGTAACGGTTCCCGATGGAGCGATGAGTCCGCGACCAAGTCGAGCGATTTTGCCTCGTTGGACAAGGATATCGGTGTCTTCTAGGGTGCCATTCGTAGCGGTGAGAACTCGAGCAGACTTGATAAGGCAATTTCCGTTGGTAACGGTCTTTGGCTTTCGGTTTGACTCAAGTTCAAAGGGGAATTGTGCGTTGGCAACGGATGCCATGCAAACCATGGTAAAGGCTAGAATTCTCATTTCTTCACCTCCTTGGCTGGTTCGAGCACTGCTTTCCCGGTGATCCATACGCGCTCCACTTTGCTATCTTTATCGGCGAAGTCTCCGGACATGAGGACGAGGTTTGCTTGTTTGCCCATTTCAATGGTTCCTAATTGATCTTTGAGTCCGAGAATCTCGGCGGCGTTAACGGTCATTGCCTTTAATGCAGATTCTTTATCAAATCCGAATTTAATGAGGCTCCGAACGTTTTCAAGGAAAGCGCCTGGCGTTGAACCAGAGCTGAACGCAAATCGAACTCCAGATTTTGCCATGCTGCTGGCTCCGGTCATCTGTTCCTCCCACTTATCATGGCGTTCTTTCTTGTATTCGATTGGAGTTTGGTCGGCAGGTGCTACCGTTGGTTTGTCCGCTTCGACCGAGGGTTCAATAAGGCTATCGACCGAGTAGAGGACTGAGATATTGTTCGACATTAGTTGAGAAGTCATCTTGTATGCGTCGCGACCTCCTGCAATCATGACGGGAAAACCGAATTCGGCTCCGATCTTAATTGATCGTTCGAGCTCTCGATCAATACTAGCCTCAAAAATTCCTGGTCGCTTGCCAGTAACGAGTGGGTGAAGGTCTTCGAGTGACTTCATCCAGAATGGCTTGGTAGTTTCTTTAGTCAACACGACGCCATCAGCGAGTGATTTTGCATCGGCGAGAACTTGTCTCATGAGAGCCAGGACACCAAGGATATTCGAGGGATATCCGTCCCCGGATCCATTTCGGAATCCTAATCCGAACCCGAATTGATTATTCAGAACTCGGGTTTTGTCGGTTGAAGGAAGAAGGTTGACGACGGCGCAACTCCCACGAACGCATCCTTTGCTTGGTGCGAGGAGAACGGTTGTTATTCCATTTTCATAGGATCCAGAGTCTTTCTCAAAGTCTAAGTTTTCGGCTGCACCAAAGTCAGAGTAGATTCCCTTGCGGTTGCCAATCCACATATATGGCGGGGCAAACGTATTTTGGTCGGGTTTGCCTTCCATTTTTGCCTCTGGAGCCGACTTGGTTAGTCGAGTCGAATAAGCGTCGATGAAGCCGGGATAAAGGATCTTGCCTTTTGCGTCGACGATGGTCATTCCCGCGGGTGCGGGACTCGTTGTGAGAGAGTCAATTTTGCCATCCTTGACAATGACAGTTGTTCCGTCGAGAACCTGACCGTTACCGACTACGACTTTCGCGCCAGTTATGGCGAAGTCGCCGGATTGGGCGAGTGCCAATTGGGTTGTGAGGAGACTTGCGAATGCAAGGAGATATGATCGCATGATGCTAAAGGGTTTTTACCTCTAAATCGGAAACCATAGTTCCGAGTTCGATAACCGTGGATGCAAAATGCAAAAGATGGCGAAACTCTGCTAAGTACCTCGAGTGTCACCGAAGAGGTCGATTTGTAAGCGAGGTGCGAGACGCCAATTACGTTCGATAACGATAGGGATCAGGTGCTTTGCCTTTTCCCAGAGGGTGGCTTGGTCGCGACCTTCGGGCATGAGGAGGACGCGGTCGGGTGGGACAGAACCAATTGAATCAAGGAGTTTTTCGATTTCTTCAATCTCGTTTTGAGCTCCGTTTGAAACAACAAATTTAAGTTGATAGGGGTATTTATTAATCAGCTTTCGAAGGATTTCTGGTTGAAGCCGAAGGTCTTCGTGTCTCTGTTCCCAGTTTTTAGTTCCGACGGGGGTCGAGTGGGCCAGCTTGGGGCTAACGGACATCAGATCGCAATCGAGGTCGCGGTAGATCGTTCCGGCGGTCTCAATCGTGATGGTTTTTCCAAGTTGTTTAAGTTTGGCGGTTAGGTCAATAATAGGATCGAAGAGCATTGGCTCGCCACCGGTAAGGACAACATGGTTGAGGTTCTCGCGGGTGACTTCTGCAACAATTTCGTCAATCGTCATGGTCGGACCTTCCGGCTTCCAGGAGGCATAAGGGGTGTCACACCAGATGCAGCGCAGGTTGCAACCACTGACCCGGACGAAGGTCGAAGGAACTCCTGCCCAGATACCTTCGCCTTGGATAGAGTGGAATATTTCGGCGATGCGGAGTTTCATGGAGAATAAGGAGCTTGGAGTTGGGAGGGTGCGAACCTGACGATTAATGGGTCGGACAATCCCAGTGCCGAAAAGCCCTTTTCTCGCAAGATGCAGGAGTCGCAATGTCCGCAAGGTTTGCCACTGGACTCTGGATCATAACAACTACTGGTCAATTCATATTGCACTCCAAGCGAAAGGCCAAGTTCAATGATTTGAGCTTTGGTTAAATCGATGAGCGGAGTATGAATGGACATTTTATTGCCATTAACCCCGGCTTTAGTCGCCAGATTTGCCATTGCTTCATAAGAGGCAATGAATTCGCCTCGACAATCGGGATAGCCAGAATAATCGAGAGCGTTAACGCCGATATAGATATCGTTGGCTTCTAAGACTTCGGACCACGCCAAAGCATACGAAAGAAACACGGTGTTACGAGCCGGGACATAAGTAATCGGAATTTCGGCATCCATCGTCGCCTCATCGCGGTCCTTTGGTACATCAATATCCGCAGTAAGGGCAGAGCCACCAAATTGACGAAGGTCAATGTTAACAACTATATGCTTGGTAACGCCTTGTACAGATGCTTGCTTTGTCGCCAATTCTAGTTCAACTCGATGGCGTTGACCATAGTCAAACGACATGGCGAAGCATTCAAATCCTTTTGATTTTGCGTCGGCTAACGCGGTTGCAGAATCAAGTCCGCCCGAAAGTAAGATAACTGCCTTGTGTTTCAATCCTATCAGAGGATAGACCAAACGTCATAATGAATGTATGGCGTTGCAAGATCCGATGAAGTGGTTTCGTCGCCAAACTGCGCCGGTTACAGTTGTTCTTTGCGCTCTCGTCGTTTTGGGCGCATTTCTTACTTGGGGCTCGCAGAACTTCTTTGTCAGTACCTTTGCTTACGACGGTTCCCCTTTTCCAAAATTTTGGACCTTGTTTACTTATCCATTTTTGGAAAGCATGTCTCCGATCTTTTTGCTTCTGCAAGTGATGTGGTTGTATTGGGTCGGAACCATGCTGGAGCGGGACCATGGAACCAGAAAATTCATTTACTTGTGGCTAGCTGTCTCGTTGCTAGGCGCCCTTGGAATGTCTATCGTTCGGGCTCCAGCGATGGGCATGTTTATTCCCGACGCTATTTTGGTTGCCATTTGGGCTACTCGATATCCAAACATGACGATTCGATTATTCATGTGCATTCCGGTAGCGGCGAAGTGGCTCGGAATGATCGTAGTCGCCAGTGTCTTTTTCCGATATGCGTCTGGGCCGGGTCAAATGTTGGCCGGTCTTGCGGCAATTTCGGGATGTATTGTTGGTTGGTTTTATGCAAGGAACATGATTCCGAAGTTGCCATATGGTTTGCGGTATGGCACCATGCATTCAAATCCAACGCGGGCGGAAAAAGCCAGAGACCAGGAATATTACGACGACGTTTACCGTAGAGAGAAGGAAAGGGAAGAGCGAGAACGTTTGCGAAAGTTATTTGAGGGTAGTTTGGAGGATAAGAAATGAATGGCGATGGAATGATGGATAAGGGACCGGCGATCAACGGTCGAAAGTTCATAATAGGCGTGATCTTGGGGCTGGTTGTCTTCACTTTGGTGTCGATGGTTGTTACTTTTGGGATTGGTCGAGTGTTTGGCCAAGTACTCAACAAAAAAGCGATGGAACACGAACGGGAAATCGATACGAAATCCATGTTGGACAAGGAATCTAAACAACAACATTGATGTTTAAGGAGTCAACTTCAGAGTCTTGGAACTTCCGTTATGGTGTTGAGGCGCCAATTTTGCCGGAAGCGATAACACCTTTCCTAGCTCATCGATCGGTGCGGCGCTATACCGACGAACCAATTTCAGAAGAGGTCTTATCGGGTCTAATCTCGGCCGCTCAAAGCGCGGCGACAAGTAGCAATCTTCAATCTTGGAGCGTCATTTCGATCCACGATCCTGAACGGAGACAGGCAATATCTGAAGCTTGCGAGAACCAAAAGCAAGTTCTGACAGCTGCAGTTTTTCTTGTATTTTTGGCTGACCTCAACCGAATTGGCGAATTTGCTCGGTCCAAAGGCGTTGACCCAGATGGACTTGATACGATCGAGATGTTCACCGTCGCTGTAGTTGATGCTTCACTTGCCGCGGAGAGACTGGTCTGCGCGGCAGAATCGATGGGATATGGCATTTGCTACATTGGTGCACTTCGCAATCACCCAAACAAGGTTAAAGAGTTGTTGAATCTTCCTGGGATGACATTTGGTGTATTCGGGTTATGCATAGGAGTCCCAGCTGAGAACGCACGAGCAGATATTAAACCTAAGCTTGGACAAGAGGAAATTTGGTTTCGAGAGACTTATCCCGACACAATCAATAGCTCCGAATATGACACTCGGATGAGCGAGTTTTTTGCCAATCAAGGTATGTCAAACGACGAAACCTGGTCGGAAAAGTCGGGCAAGCGAGTTCAAACTTCCGGGCTTTCGGGACGAGAAATGCTGATGGAATTTCTCCATCAGCAAGGGTTTCTCGGTCGCTAATTTTTAAAAGTCGACAACTTTGATGTTTCGAATTTTTCGATCAAACTTGAGGACGTAATACGGGCTATTCTTGTTGATCAAGTTACTTGAGAAGCTCTTCTTTAGATAGACCATTGCGGTCTGTCCTCGATAGGCGACTCGATCAATCGCATATGAAACATTTGGTGGCAATTCGCCAGGGTAAATGACTCCCATATTTGACTTCGTATAATCAAAGCTGGAAATCGCCTGTGGGACACTTGTTCCATTGTCAACAACCACTCTTTCCCAATCCTTTTGGCTTTGGAATACCCATGATCCAGCCTGTCGAACCGGCAAATATCGCCCTTGTTCAACAAAGCAATCGCTTCCACTGACCATATATTCCACGGTGTATTTCTTGCTTTCTCGACCTAATGAGAGCAATAGGTAACTTCGCTGGGTTGTAAAGCTTGAGCGTCCACTTCGAGAGACTTGGACGATTGTTTCGCCTCCCGAAAGAAAAATGTCGCCAATTTGCAGACTGTATCCCAGGCCATAGTCTCCTCCGCTGATAAACACCAACCGATTTTGTTGATAGTTCATTTGGCCAGTTAGGTAGGGATTTTCAAAGTTGTTCTGATAGCACCAATTTTGAAACTCGTACGCTGAATCGAAACCAAATCCGCACGGGTCGGACCAGTAGCCGCCGTATCCATATCCGCATGGGCTCCAGGGAAGGGGAGTAAACGTTACTCCAGGGGCAATTTGATAGGAAGGAAGGGAATTATCTTCAACCCGTTGAACCTTCAGGACGAAATCTAATTTAGCACGGTCTACGGCAATCATCACCCAAGGAGAAGTTTGAGCTTGGGTAACAACTTGGCGTGGCCCAGGATAAAGTTCGTTGACAAAGATATTGGTCTTCAGTCCGGGTTCGGAAGCTACTTGAGTGACTTGAGCCGAGTATCCGCCGGTATTTTTTGTCCCAAGAAAAATGATCACGCAACGATCTTTATTGAAATCGACGATTGGTTGGCTCCGATTTTGCAACAATACTCTTTGCCAAACACTGGATAAATCACTTTGGAAGTTAGCAAGTAGTAATTTTTGCTGGGTTTCTGTGCTAGAACTACCAGAAGCAATCGTTCTCCATCTCACCATCTGCGAAGATGAGGGAAACTGAGCAGTTGCGATGGCCGTACAAATACTCAGAAGGAGGAAGCATATGAAAGCACGAGACAAAACCATATCTACTTCTTCAGACGTATTGTCCGGGAAAGGGTTACCGGTTACGGCCGGAAAACGAAAGCGAAAATATTCCGAAGTTAGCACGAAGCTGGAGTTCATTGAGGGAATGCGAGCCCTCGCGGCTTTATACGTGGTGATCGGGCACTTTTGCTCAATGGTTGATGCAAAGTTCTTAGAGACCGGGAAGAGCATTGCGACTAATACCCTTCAGGAGCTCATGGCACCTTTTTGGCACGGTCATTTGGCGGTGGCTGCGTTCATCGTCTTAAGCGGTTATAGCCTACAGTACGGGTTGTTTCAACGTGGTGATGGCCGGGTTTATGGACTCGGAAAGTTCTTTAAACGGCGAGCGATGCGTATTCTTCCTGCCTATTATGCTTGCTTGCTTTTTTCCTATTATGTTTGTCAAAAGGTCACAATTCCCAATGGCGAAATCTTTCCATTCAAGAACTACGTTCCGATCACTCAGGATAGTCTTTGGGCACACATTTTAATGGTTCACAACTGGTCGCCAGACTGGATGTACAAGATCAACGGGGTGCTTTGGAGCATTGGCATAGAAGCTCAGCTTTACTTGCTTTTTCCTTTTCTTATTTTGCTCATGCAAAAGGGAAGTCCACTACTCTTGCTCATCACAGTAACGATTCCAACGATTCTCGTTGTCAACTTTGTACCGGGTGCTGGAAAGACCTATAGTTGGTTTGCGATCTTATTTGTCTTTGGAATGATGGCTGCTCATTTTTCTTATCGCCCAAGTCTAACCATTGGGCCGAAAGCGAAGACAGGGATATTCTTGAGCGTCATCGGAGCGTTAACCACGGTTGGTATCGTGACGTACAACCTTTACCAAGGGAAGACTGCGGCTTCTACCCCAATTCTTATTTCATCGGATATTGCCTTTGGCCTTTCGACGGCAACGTTCTTATATGCCGCAACAGTCGCACCAGGCTCTTTGATTGAGCGTTTGTTCTCGATGAAATGGATGGTTAAAATTGGTATTTTTAGCTACAGCCTCTATTTGCTCCACCATCCGATTCTTCAGATCATTTATGTTAACAAGCCAGCTTTCATTCTTGGTTCAGAGGCGACGATGGTCTACCTGTTGGTTGTGGCGCTGCCGGTTATCGTGATCGCTAGTTGGCTGTTTTCCCAGATTTTTGAACGTCCATTTGTCAAGTCGCGATTGCCGATGGGGATAGCCGCAGAGGCTGCTGTTGCGTCCATTGCTTTACCGCTCCGCCCAATTGGGGAAGTCACCTATCGATCCAAAGATTATGCCTATTTGGCAGGCGAAAATGAAAAAGAGCCCTTGGCTAAAGCCAAGAGCTCTCGAAAGAAACGAGCGAAGCTCTACTGAAGCGAGTGAGCCTTCAGGACCATTTTAAGATCCAAAGATCGCTTTTCAATGTGATAAGTGTAAGTGATGATTCCGTTGCTATTGTTGATCGAGTCAATAATAGAGTCGGTTCTCGTCGTTTGATATGCCCGTTGGACGGGCGCACCCCAAAGTGGACACCATTCGTCAATCGAGCTTACGGATTCAACAGACTTCCATCGATATCCCATACCAATGAATTCACTGGTGTTCAGGAATCGATCAATTGCATCCCAGTTGTGCACATAGGAATCCGAGTAAACGGTTCTCCATGTGTTGAATGGAACGGTTGTCGAAGAAGTGACCGTGCTCGAGTTCGTTGCGGTGAAGGCGGTTGATGTTTGGAAGAAGTCGCCGGGGTTTGTGATTCCCGTAAAGTTCGCCTGTCCACCAACGTTTGTCCCTGCTGCGAAAGTGCCTGGAAGCCAAGACTTCGTTGCGACACCAGCGTCGGCGTTGTTGTCTCTTCGCCCCATCATGGTTACAGAACCATCAAGTTGCTGTTCGCCATAGGTCTCAAGAATTTCGACAACATTTAGGCCACCGTTGATTTTGTAGCTCAAGGTATCCGTGAACTTCAAAACCGGAGCGCCTTGGAAATTTACAGCACTGACCTGTCGGATCATTTGACCAGTTACTGGACCTGAAGTCTTTGACTTTAGCTTCTGCTGATCGTCATAATCTTCTCTCAACATGGTTCCACCGATTGTGAATTCCCAGGTATCGCCTGGTTGATATGTTCGGAGAACACTTCCACCATCTACACCAGGTCCGGTCGGACGAAGTGGCGGATCATTTGGTGGATCTGGAAACCCAGATAGTCCGGTTGAACCTCCGCATCCGATGAGTAGTGTGCCAACTGCGGCAATCATTAGTTTTGCTTTTGACATAGTTATCCTCCTCCTGAGGTTGTTCCCGTTGAACCACCAGCTGCTCCACAGTCGAAACTGCCGCCATATTGAATGCCGTTAACGAGGTAGCTAAAGTTGCTTGAAATTCTGCCGCTGCTCATGGTCACGGCACCGCCGACGATCATGTTGCCACCAGAAGTGAAGCTACCGACTCCAGTTAGTCCACCAGCCTTGTTGATCTGTCCTCCAAATGTGCCTGATGCAAATTTGTTTGCGATCGAACCAGTGAAGCTTCCGTCTGCGGTGACGACGAGGGTAATTGCACCACCATCATTTGCATCAGAGCTGTTCCATGTTCCAGACCATGATCCTTGATAAAGGCTTGACAAGTGACTGGTGTCACCAGCGCCTCCGCAGCCAACGATGAGACCAGCGAGGATCGCTACTATTCCATATTTTTTCATGGTTAGCCTCGTCCTCCTGGCAGTCCAGTTTTGTTTTTCATGATGTCTGAGTCCTTAGCCATTGGAATGGCTCTAGCTTTGTCCGGTCCAACGACCTTTGCGGTTACGAAGATCACGAGTTCAGTCTTGATCTTGTTTTTCGTTGTTCTTCGGAAGAACTGACCCAAGATTGGAAGATCCTTGAGGATTGGCAATCCGCTCATTTCGACAACATCCTGTTGTTGAATGAGTCCACCAATCGCAAAGGTCTCTCCGTCCTTGAGCGTGATCGAGTTTTGTGCGGTTCGTTCACTGGTTTGAGGCAATTCTCCACCGATTTGAGGAACTGTTTTGAATCCCTTCAAGTAGGTTATTGCCGTTCGAATGTCGAGATTGAGAACGTTGTCTCCGCCGATTCGAGGGAAACAAGAGAGACGGACTCCAGCTCGGACGGTACCAGTAGTTACACTTGGACCATTTTGGCCTGAGATGATTGATTCGACATATCGAATCGCATCGCCGACGAATACTTCGCTCTCTCGTCCATCATTGCAAAGCAAGTTTGGTCGTGAGATTAGGTTTGTTCCGTTTGAGATTGAGTCAAGGCTCATTCCAACGTCGCCTGAAAGGTCTCTTCCGCCGATCGTTACGCCAAGCTTGTTTGAAGCATTTGGCTGCGAATTATTCAACGATATGGTCTTGATTGCACCACTAGTAAAGAGGTTCCAATCAACTCCAAGCTTGAGTAACTCTTCTCGGCTTAGCTCCATGACTCTCATTTCCAATGCCACTTGCCTCGGAGCTACATCTGTCGCTCGCACAAGTGCTAAAGCATTCTCTACCTGAGTACGGCTACCTTTGATCATGAGTCGCATTGGGACTGCGGTCTTCTCAAACTCATTGAATGGAAGAGTTACGCCGGTGTCGGCTTGATCTTTACCTTGTTTCGCTTCTCCGGTAGTGCCAGCTTGCTGGGTACCTTGGGTTTGACCTTGACCACTTGCTTGAGCAGTGCCACCACCTTGCGGAGCTGGCTGGTTCGTACCACGTTGCTCACTTTGAGTTCGCATTGCATCCTGAACATAGGCTCGTGAGTTCATAACTCCGTTTGGAGCAATGACGCATGTTACGCCAGGAACTTGAGATACGATGTACTCTCGGAGGGCTCGAGGGTCAACGTAAAGCAGGTCAACCATTTTGATTTCGCTGACTTCAGAAGTCTCTTCACCGTCTAACTGACCGAGTGCTTTGATGATCGATTTCACTTCGTCTTCACGACCCGTAACAACAATTGCTTGTCGAGAAATACTGCCGTTAGGAGTTGAGTGAAGTTCGGCGGTTCCAACGTTCGTCTTACCCTTTCCTGCTAGTGCTTCGACAAGATCGGATGCCCGGCCGCCATGCACATAATAGGTTGAGATGGTTTGATTGTTGTTCGCCGAGACGTTCATGCCGAGGGCCATGCAAAGTTGTCGGTCAATTCCTTGAACCAATTGTTCGACTTCATCAAGTCGTCCAGGTGAGCCAATAAGCATCACATAAGCGTCAACTGCGGAGTCGGCAGATTGAGTCGCGATACTAGTTCCGCCCTTGTCCTCGTCCTTTTTGTCAGCTCCCATCTTTTGGGTGCCGCTGACAACGGTCTTATCAGAAGGAAGAACAAGTTCAAATCGACCAAATGCATTCTCGGAGGAAACTGACTTGAGAACCGCTACTTTGATCTGATTGCCTTGGCCGCTGTAGATTGGGACAATTCTTGAGAGAGTCATTTCTTCCTGGGAACCTTGAACATTTCTCATGGTTTCAAGGAACTTGGCAGGAGAAGTGACCACAAACGTCTTTCCAATTTGAGCAAACCTTAATCCAGCTAACGAAGTAACCAAGTTCAACGATTCCTTTATGGAAACATTTTCGACTTTGATTGATAGCTTTCCTGTAACGTCGGGTGACGTAACAATATTTGAGTTCGTTTGCCGTGCCAATGACTTCAAGATTTGAACGACTTCGGTGTTAACAAAATCCAGGGTCACTCGACCCTCTTTAACCTTAATGTCACTAAAAGGTTTTGGTTCAAATGAACTTTCCTTGGTCACAGTTGGCTTTTTGACAACTACCGGGGTTGGAGCCTTCATTGCAGCCTTTGCAGGAGCTTTTGCATCCACGGGTGGGGCTACCTTTTCAGGAAGCTTTGTCACAACCGGTTTGGTCTTCGGAGCAGCTAGAACTGCTTTGTGATCCGAAAACTTCTTCTCAGTTGTAGGCTCAACTTTTGCAGGTGCTTTTGCGGTGACAGGTGTGACTTTGGGGTCAGTTGCAAGCGCCTTTTTCTCTGAAGCATTCTTGTCTAATACTCTCGTTTCCTTTGTCGGAGCAAAAGTGTTTGCCGCAACATAGGATGTTACGCCTACCTTTTGTGAGGTAGCCGCGAATGCCATTGGCAGTGTCTTGCCCAATGTTCTGGAGGATGCTTTCGGACTATTTGCCACTTTGGGTAGGTCGCTCAATTCCGTTTCCATCTCACTCGAAAATGGTTGAAAGGCAGTAAGCATGAGCGAGTGAGCCAAGTCAAGATGGGCATCGACGATGCTCTTTTGGCTAATAGCTGTTTGAGATTCTGTCTTGGCTGCAGACTTCAGATCGTTGGATTCGAACGAAATCTTAAAACCTTTGTCTACTTTTACGATTGAGGCGATAACGCCCTTTGTAAAAGTAAAGACAAACTTAGTCTTAGGGATCTTAGTTCCAAGCTTAGTCGTTTGAACTGTTTCTAGTCCATTTGTCCAAACTTGA
The DNA here is from genome assembly GCA_037141835.1 of Armatimonadota bacterium. GTDB lineage: Bacteria > Armatimonadota > Fimbriimonadia > Fimbriimonadales > Fimbriimonadaceae > Fimbriimonas. The sequence continues at coordinate 17,753 of JBAXBU010000002.1, forward strand.
ACTTTTTCTTGCTTTCCGGAGAAAGGGGCGTCGAATTCAAGGGTGTAGACCTTATCTGTTTCTCCGAAAGTTGCCTTAGGGTCTTTGAGCCCTGATCCTTGGATCAGAACTTCAACTCCGCTCGACAACTTAGAGACCGAGACTCCGTTAACACGACCTTGTGCGGCAGACATTGCTGAAGCCACAACAAAGAGCCCAACTAGGGCCGCTCGTATCTTTTTATTTTGCATTTGGGTTTCCTCCAACATTGAATACCAATGTCTGCTTATTAAACTGAACGCGGACTTTTCCGCCTGATATTGAAAGGACTGATGCGGACGATCCAACCGATTGGCCGACCTCAACAAGTCGTTGATTGCCTTTTCCGTCTTCGAAAACGGCCATAGGATGTGATCCCTCAACGATTCCGACAAGCGAATATCCAAACACTGGGATTTCCTTCACCTCAAGTGGAGGCACGGTTCCTTTATCAAATGGCTTTGGATCAAAGGTGCCGCCAGTACCCGGTAGTGTTCCTTCGATCTTATCTCTAGCAGGGTTGTTCAACGCGGTGCCGGGTACCGTCGTCTTTTCGACTGGTGGCACAACGACAGGTGCTTTCGGTGGTCCTGAAACAAATGTTGCGATTTCGAATGGATCTTTGGGGGGAAGGTCTCTAAGCTCTTCGTACTTTCTTTTCGCCACAACAGGCTTATCGGCGTCATTCTTAGACTTCGCAGTTTCCTTTACTGCAGCAGGTGGCGGTGGCGGATCCTTTCGTGTGAATTGGAATGCACCAACTGATAGAACGAGAACAGCCAATACGCCAACTACGACTAATTGTTTTTTCTCACGATTCATTGTTTCCTCCCTTCACTGCTTTTGCGGCGGTCTTAGGATCCTTAGCATCTTTGTTCTTATCTTCTTCTTTGAAAGCATAGGCCCTCAATTCGAGATCAAGTTCCAACACCGGCTTTCCTTCTTTCTTGGCTGAGTTATCAAGATGAGGTGAAAGCGATACTGTTCTCACGGCAACAATCTTTGGAAAGACTTTGATTGCTTGAAGGAACTTTAGGGAGTCTTCATAGGAGCCTCTTCCTTTCACGTTGATGTTAAGTTCTTGATAAGCAGTCTTCTTCTTCTCGCCGTCCTTACCGGTTGGAGCAGGGGTGATGATTGGTTTCACTTGCGTGATTTCCAAGTTGTTCTTTTTGCCGAAATCCTCCAACTCTTTTAGCATCGTTGGAATATATGCAAAGTCTTGGACGCCAGCTTCGAGGTGCACAAGTTTAAACTTGAGGTCATCTACTCTTTTCTTTGCATCCGCTAATTCTTTAAGAACGGTCTTTTCATCTCTGAGTTCTTTTCGCAGGGTTTCGATTTTCGCGCTTTGCTCTGATATGGAGGAATTTGTCATCCACATCAGACCTGCGCCAATCGCAACGACTACACCAGAGAGAATGTAAAACGTCTTAGGTGTTAGGTTTCGTTTCATTTGGATTCCTCCTTCTCTACATCGATTGATTTCTTCTTCTTTTGAGCGGAATCAACGATGTCTCCGCCGATTTCAAACTCCATGCCGGTTACTTTTTCAAATGGCTTTTCTTGCGATCCGACTAGATTGACCGATTCAAGATCAAGTGCATTTTGGGTTCTCATAATCATTTCCGATACATCGGTTTGGGTTCTTCCGACTCCGTTAAATGTGATGTGAATTGGCTTTTCTGGATCTGGGGCAGTTGATCGGAATGATGTTAACCAAACATCACCCGGAGTGTTTACTGCCAGGTGTCCCATGAGATTTGCCCAACGACTTGTCAGAATTCGTGCATCGGAAAGTGTCGTCAACTTTGGATTTAGATTGTCTTCGTCCTTCTTGAAGGCATCAATTTCTTCTTGAAGTGGTCGCATCTTTTTCAGCTTCGCTTCAATCTCGTTCTGCTGACTATTGAGACCGACGCCTTGAGCAATCAGGGCGAAGTATGAAATTGTCATGAGAGCTGCCGCTCCAAAGAAGGTGTATTTGCTGATTCGGAGTTGACTTCCCTCGCGCTTCTTGGCGAGGTTTTGCGTTTCTATAAGATTAATTAATGGCATTGTTCTTCTCCTTAAGCCGCGCTGAGCATTGGCCTCATTGCTAGTCCGGTTGCAACTGCAAGATCAATTCCCGATCCAGAGATCAATCCGCTTTGAGTGATGACAGGATTATCGAAGACGCCAACGGTCGTAACTGGGATGCCAAGTTTGGATTGGATATATTGATCCAGTCCTCGCAACATGGCACCGCCTCCGCAAAGATACATCGCATCAATTTGGTTGCTCGATGATGCTTCTGACCCTTGGTTTTGGGTCTGCAAGTAATTCATTGATCGTCTGAGCTCACGAATGAGATCATCAATTTGGGTAGCGATCACTTTTAGCGGCGGATTTTCCTTTGCATCTGGTCCTAGTGTTTCACTCAGGTCCAAAGCTCGCTTTCCTGCTTCAGCATCAACCGCTTCAAGCTTAAATGCTGATCTGAGTCCGTCGGTCCAAGTGTTTCCGGCGGCGGGCATCGAACGATGCATAACATAAATGCCCTTCTCAATAACGCTAACGGTTGTGTTAGTCGCGCCAATGTCAACCAGGATGATGGTCTTGTGAATCGTATCTTTCGTCGTATCGGATTCGATCAGTGATCGATAGGCAGCGAAGGTCTCGATTTCGACGATTCTTACATCGAGTCCAGCAACAATACAGCTTGCAATTCTTCCATCAACAATGTCCCGTGGAGCGGCTGCAAGTAAAACGTTCATTTGGGCTTCGCCCAGGTCTCCAACGATTTCTCCTTCGACATACGAATCTTCGATGGATCCAGGCACATATCGGCTTGCTTCAAATCGAATCGATTCTCGCATCATTTGGGCGCTCATCTTTGGGAAGGGAACAGAGCGAACAAATACAGCACCACCAGAAGCGGCGATTACGGCGTTGTGAGCGTGGATGTGCGCATCTTTCAACGCAAGCTTGATCGCCTGCCCAACTTCTTCCGGATCGCGAACCAAGCCATCTCGAACAGCGTCAGCAGGCGTTGGTACTTCGGCTACTTTTGCAACACGTACTCCGGCGGCAGTCTTTTCAGCCTGGACAATTCGGATATGCATGTGTCCAATATCAATTCCGACGTAGGAATTCTTGATTGCCATTATTGCCCCCCACTTTCAAAGCCCTGTTTTGCGGCTTTCGACCAAGTCGTTTGTATGTAAAACATTTCTGTTGTCTCGATGAGATGCTAAGACCCCGTAAAAATAATAGGGAAGGGGGACGAACTTCATTAGGTATATCTGCTAGGGATTTGGTTTTTATTTCAGACATGGTTTCGCGATGTCGACTGATCGGGGCGCGATGTCTGTCATAATCCAGCCTAGGATGGAAGCCGTTATCCTGGATGCCGAAGATATCAAGCGAACTCTTGGTAGAATGGCGCACGAAATTCTCGAGGACAACCAAGGTGCGCAGGACCTAGTTGTGGTCGGAATTATGAAACGTGGTTATCCCATTGCGAAGCGACTGGCCTTTCTCATGACCCAAATCGAGGGAGTAACAATTCCTTGTGGCAAACTCGATTCAAGAGCTTTTCGCGACGACCGCCCCGATAAATCCGAAGATGAATCGGAAATTCCCTTCGAAGTCACTGGCAAAAGGGTGATTCTTGTTGACGAACTCATTTTTACAGGACGAACGATTCGTGCTGGGCTCGACGGGCTTATGAAGTTTGGTCGCCCGAGCTCGGTAAAGCTTGGAGTTCTTCTTGATCGGGGTCATCGTGAGCTTCCAATACAACCCGACTACTGTGGGAGAACTGTAGCGACCGAGCGGTCAGATCATGTTTTAGTGAAAGTTAAGGAGTTCGAGGGCGAAGACCTAGTCCAACTCATTTCAGGCGGGGCAGCTCAGTGAGTCGCAACCTGATCGCAATTCGGACAATGCCCAATGATGAGATCGTTGGGTTGCTTGATCTTGCGACCGAGTTTAAGGCAAAAATTATTGCCGGAGAGGATGTTCCGTCCATGAAGAAGACTGTGATTGGTCTTCTCTTTTTTGAAAATTCGACAAGGACGAGAGTCAGCTTTGAACAGGCGGCCTTTTACTTAGGGATGCGATCAAGCAATTTTGCGACTTCTGCTTCCTCAATGAATAAGGGTGAAACGCTTAAAGACACGATTCTAACTCTTAGGCATGAGCGGATTAATGGGCTGGTTATGCGTCACAAGGCCAGCGGTGCACCGATGTTGGCGGCAAAGCACTTTGGTGGTCCAGTCTTAAATGCCGGCGATGGTCAGCATGAGCATCCCACTCAGGCGTTGGCTGATGCTTTAACTATTCTTGAGCGAAAGACATCGCTGGTTGGGCTCAATGTATCGATTGTTGGGGACGTCGTTCATTCACGAGTTGCTCGATCAAATGCATGGCTCCTGGACAAATTGGGAGCGAATGTTCGGCTAGTTGGTCCGAGGACTTTGTTACCACCACATCCTTCTATGCTTCCCGGAGAATTCTGTGATGAACTTGAGGAAGGGATTTCTGGTGCCGACGTTATTATCTGCTTGAGATTACAAAAAGAGCGAATGGCCGAAGGGATGATTAGCTCAATTGGAGAATATAGCAGTTTGTACCAGATCAATGCCGAAACGTTGAGGTTTGCTAATCCCGGCTGCTTGGTTATGCATCCAGGTCCGATCAATCGAGGAGTCGAGATTGACGATGTGACCGCGGACGGAGATTCTTCGGTGATCAATCAGCAGGTCGAAAATGGAGTTTTCGTCAGAATGGCAGCTTTCTATTGGTGCTTTGGAGGTCAGCAGTCGTGAAAACACTTTTGAGAAATGGTCGAATACTTGACCCTTCGCTTGAACTTGATGAAATTGGCAGTGTCCTCATTGAAAATGATCAGGTTATTGAAATTGGAAAGATTGAAGACCTGAGTGATATTGATGAAGTCTATGACTGCACCGGATTTTGGATTACTCCGGGCTTAGTTGATATGCATGTTCACCTTCGGGAACCTGGAGACGAGCACAAGGAAACGATCATTTCAGGTACTCAGGCCGCAGCGGCAGGTGGATATACAACGATTTGTTGCATGCCCAATACTAATCCACCGCTCGATAATCCCGCAATTGTTGATTTCATCCTTGATCGTGCCGCTTCTCCCGAAGCTGGCGGAGTATTTGTTGCTCCGGTCGGGGCATTGACGAAAGGGCTCAAGGGCGAAGAGCTTTCAAATTTAGCAGCGATGAAAAGAGCCGGGATAGTTGCCGCAAGTGACGAGGGCTTTCCCATCCAGAATTCCCAAATCATGAACCGGGCAATGGTGTTCTGTAATCAAATTGGACTGCCGATATTGGCTCATTGCGATGATTCGAACCTCAGCAAAGGAGGATCGATGAATGAGGGTGCAGTTAGTGCGATGCTTGGTCTAAAAGGAATTCCTCGCACATCCGAAGAGATTGCGACGATGCGAAATTGTCTCCTTTCTTTGCATACCGGCTGTCCCGTTCACATCATGAGGGTGAGTACTTGGGGAGCAGTTGAGATTATTCGCCTTATTAAGTCCTTGGGTGCTCCGGTTACCTGCGAAATATGTCCAATGCACTTTGTGTTTACCGAAGACGATATTGGTGAATTTGATACCAAATTCAAAATGCAGCCTCCTTTGCGGACAAAAGTAGATGTCGAGTTGTTGCTGCAGGGTTTACAGGATGGCACCATCGATTGTATTGCCAGTGACCATTCTCCTCATGCATCGCATGAAGTCGATGTTCCTTTTGATGAAGCTCCTTTTGGTGCTTCAACCATTGAAGCAACGTTGGGCGCGACACTAACCTATTTGACTCATTCGGGGATATTAAGCCCATTGGAAACAGTCAGGAAGCTCAGCACCATGCCGGCAGAAATCCTGAACTTGGACGGGGGAACATTGAAGCCAGAAGGTTTGCCAGTGGCTCAGGTCACAGTTATTGATCCCGATATTGAGTGGACTTTTGACCGCAATAAATCATTTAGTAAGAGTAAAAACACGCCTTTTCATAAGATGAAATTAAAAGGCAAGGCCGTGCTAACATTCTCTGGAAGTGAAATATACAGGGATGCTTTGTTCCCGGCAGAACGATACGCAATCTATATTTAGATGAAAAGTAAATACATTTTCTGGTTAGCGGTTTTCTTAGGTGGCTGTGGTCAATACCCAAACCCTAATGATATTACTGCAGTTTCTGCTGAGGCTAGGGCCGCTATTGGCTATAAGCGATTGGAATCCGCTGGCACTACTCTCGAGTTCAAAGTCCAGAACGGCGAAATAAGCGACGAGCGCAGAGCTGAGTTGCTTGGCAAAGTCGCAGATGACATGCTCAAAAACATTGATCCAAAGGCTATCCCGAACTCAGACCAATGGATGTATGCAGCATTGCTTCGAGTTACCAATCGATGGGGGGATGCTGAATCTGCATTGAAGTTGGCGGTCAAATTTGCTCCTGATGAGGATCGTCGCATCAACGACTCACTGAAGTTGGCGCAGGCACAAGCAAAAAATAAAGAAGTCGTTGATGCGATTGCCTCAGCAAGTTCCGTTTTGAATGCTTCTGATGCAGATGCGGCGCCAATACTTCCCGCTGTGTTACTGGAAATTGTTCCTGCTGGACAAGGACAAGGCCATGACAAGGAGCTAGCTGACCTACTGAGTAAAGCTATTGAGTGTCATCGCAGAGTGAAAGTGGATAGGAATTCTGAAGCTGGCAAGTCGTTCATGATTGCGAGTCGCTATCATATACGCAATGCTGAAGCAAAAGTTGGTGAGCTGAGCGGCTCAAAGAATTGAGGTGAAAGTCCTGCGCTTAACCATCCTTGCTGTCATTTTTGCCCTCTGTTGCTTAAGCTTTGCCCAATTTGATGTTCCAAAGACCAGTTTTGACAAGTGGCAGGTCCTTGAAGAGAACGAAGAGTTTAGTGCCTATATCGCACGATTTCCTAGCGCATTTAAATCAAAGTCCGTCGAAAACGATATTGTCCAATTGCATATCCAATTGCCGATTGACGTTGAAAAGCCACCCATCGTATTAATTCTGCATTATTGGGGCGCACCGAGCCTCAAGGTGGAGAGATCGCTAGCACTGGAACTCAATCAACGAGGAATTGGGGCGGCGATCATGACATTGCCGTACCACCTCACTCGCACGCCCAAAGGTGCGGTATCTGGAGCAATGGCAATCCAGCCTGATCCAGAAAAGCTCAAAGCAACGATGACGCAGTCGGTGATGGATGTTCGCCGGTCGCTTGACTATATTCAATCTCGGAACGAGTGCGGGCGGATTGTTGGAATCTATGGAACGAGTCTCGGAGCCATTGTTTCTTCGTTGGCTTATGCGGTCGATGATCGCCTCGAAAATGCGGCGTTTCTGTTAGGTGGAATTGAACTTGGGAGGCTGGTGTGGAGATCCTCGTTGCTTGTTCCTGTCAAAGATGAACTTCGAGCAAAGGGATTTAACGAACAACGACTTTCGAAAGCGCTTGAGAGTGTTGAGCCATCAAAGTATCTTAGTGCCGGCAAACTCGGAAAGACATTTGTAATTCGGGCAAAATTTGACACTGTTGTACCTTCGGAGTGCACAGATGCATTGATTCAAGCCTTGCCTCAATCCAAACTATTGTCAATTGACTCGGGTCACTATGGTGGAGTCTTTGTTCAAGAAAAACTCCTTCGCGAGGTCGCAAACTTCTTTGAAAGTGTGGTGGCCGATAAGGACTATGTTCCACCATTAAGGATCGTTTCTCCTACTGTTCGGGTGGGAATAACGTTCGAGATGCCGTCTCGATTTGAAATTGCGGCTGGCTTTGACCTGATCAAATTTGATAAGAAAGGCAAGAGCTACGCTAGCCTTTTGCTGACGCCGAAGAATCCGGTACTCTGGGTTGGTACCGACATTGCGTCGGGTTTTAATGCTGGGGTGGGAATTTCTAATCGGCGTGTCGGGTTTGGGTTGTTTTGGAGCATCGTCCTTTAACCGATCGTGAGATCGTTGAATCATGCTGTCTCAACATGGTTGAGACTTACTTTGCGTTAGCGAAGACGGCGGTTGGTGCCTGCCGATTTGAAGATGAAGGAATCATTGGTTGTCGGTCTGAAAGTGATCATCCGGCGGCGAATTTCTCCATCATTGCCCGTCCCAATTTGCCCGCGATTACTCGATTGGCCCAGATGAATTCTCACACTTCCTATGTCATTCCAACTGATCAGACAGGTTCCGTATTAGAAATGATGCGAGGCGCTGGGTTTTCGATAGGGAGCTCGCTGAGTCTGATGTTTTTGCGGAATCCATCCGGTGGAGTGGATCTCGATTTGGAAACGGTTAACGGCTACTCAGCTCGATATGACCACACCATGTTTTTGGCGAGTCAGTTCTTTTCTACTTCAAGTAACGGATTCTGCGAAGGGATTTCGATGTTGACCGCTTCGGCAGACAGTTGCGAGTTACTCCGTTTGCCGGGGCGAATTGGTTCTTCCGCGGGAGCGATGGTTTTTCAAACAGGTGCGATCCTGGGGCTTTACAACATAACCGTTGCGCCTGAAAGTCGTGGGGACGGCTTGGGGGCAAACTTAGTTCGCTCCTTGATCGGGATTGCTGCTTCGAGAAAGTGTACGGCGACGCTGCAATGCAGCGAGTCATTGGTTCCGTGGTATGAGCGTTTAGGCTTCCGGAAGTATGGCGAAGTCGTATTGATGCGTCGATAGGACTTAGATTGGATTGATGAATTCAGTTATGCAAAGTTTTCTTGCAGATTTCGCCAAAAAGTCTATGCTTAGCGAAGTAGTTTAACGATCCAAAATATGCGATTCCTCCGTTAGGACTGTCGAACGATGACAAAATCAGCAACGGCGTGAAGCATGTCTCGTGCCAGGCTTTCATCAAGCGTATCCAGGTGATTGTGGGCGGTACCGATATGCTCATTACCAAGAGCTTCACTCTTTTCAAATGCGCCACGAGTATCCATCCAGTCGCAAATCATGCGGATTTCATCTTCGTTGACTGAGCCGCCAAATCGTCTTCGGGCGATGTGGCTCTCTGCCTCGCTAAGGTTGTCGCGCAAGTAGATTAAGGGGAGAGTTGCTTGTCCATCGCGGAAGTCAGTTGCGATTGGTTTGCCGGTCTTGGTTTTGTCACCCCGATAGTCTAATAGGTCATCGGCAATTTGGAATGCCATTCCAGTGTGGTGACCGAACTGCGCGAGGGATTCTCGTTGGGCTTTGCTTGCCCCGGCCACGATTGCTCCGAGTTCGCAACAACAGCGAATGAATGAAGCAGTCTTCATCTTTAGAATTTCAAGGTGCTGCTCAGGATTCAAATCAAAGTCACCTCGGGCTTCTAGTTCGAGGACTTCACCCTCTGCGATTTCGCAGACTGCGTCGGCGACGGTTCGAAAGACTTCTACATCGCCATCGGCGGCAAGGAGAGACATCGCTTTGGCGAGGAAGACGTCGCCAGACATGATTGCAGTGGTGTTACCAAACGATGCGGCGGCTGTCGGACGACCTCGTCGGGTACCGGCGGAGTCGATGACATCGTCGTGGACTAATGTTGCCATGTGGATGATTTCCATGCAGGCGCCAAGCTTGCGGAGGCGATCCATGTCGGCATCAGGATTGACGACTTTGCCGCTGAGAATGACAAAAGCGGGTCTTAGTCTCTTTCCACCAGCGTCTAGGATTTGCTTTGAGACTTGCTGAACGAGATCAACCTTTGAATGGGTGCTCTCGCGGATAACCTGTTCAATTTCTGCGACTTCTTCCGAGACTTTTCGGAGCAATTGGGCTTGAATGTCGGGGTTTTTGAGAATAGATAAGTAGGATGCGGTCATGGTTTTAATCCCCAGTGGATGCATATATTGCCAAACATAAGGTCCTGAAATTGCACCTCGGTGAATCCAGCGGCTTGCATGATTTGGGTTAATTCTTGTCTTGACTTAAATCGCTTTGAGCTTTCGTTGAGGTAGCGGTAGTCGTCTTTGCTCTTCAGCGAACGACCGAGGATACTGGTTAAAGCTGTTCGCCCGATGCCCGTAAAGCTACGGATGAATTTGCTTTTGGGTTCGGCACAGTCGATCGAGACGAAGCGACCGCCGGACTTAAGGGTGCGAAATGCTTCGGCATGAGCCTTTTGGATGTCGTTGACATTTCTGATTCCCCATCCGACCGAAATACCGTTAAAGCGCTCATCTTCAAATGGGAGTTCGCAAGCATCGCCCACAATTAAAAGTGAGTTTTCATCTTTTGCTGAAGCTTGGGAGATCATTGGCTCACAGAAGTCAATTCCGACCACTTCACCGCGGTCGCCAACTTTGCCTCGTAAGATTGGCAGGAAGTCTCCGGTACCACAACAAAGATCGAGAACAGACTCATTTGGGTTGAGGTTCAGCTTCGAGACTGCGAGCTCTCGCCACTGGTTGTCTCGATTAAAGCTGAGAATACGGTTGGCAACATCATAGTCCTTCGCGATTCGCGAAAACAGTCCGTGTACGGCAACTCCCTTCTCAGTATCTTGAGTCTCCCACACCGGAATCTGTTGCTTGGTTTCAACCATTTCCTTTCTATTTATACCGCACCTCGTCTTGAAATTGTAGAAATTTCAGAATATGTTGAAAGTTACTACGGATAAACTTGGCTGTGCGTTTCTATTCTTGCTATGCGTTTGACCTTGATGGCACTCTTTATCGTGGAAGAGAGGTTGTTCCGGGAGCAAGGGAAGCAGTTGAAACTTTGGAAGCCAGGGGAGCCAGGATTCTCTATGTCACCAATAATTCGGGAATGATGAGGCGGGAATACTGTGAAAAATTGGCTATGTTTGGGTTCTCGGTCAACGAAAATCAGGTGGTTACAAGCGGGCTCGTTGCCGCTCACTATTGCTCGGCTAATGGATTGAAAAGAGTATTCGTCGTAGGTGAACCTGGGCTGGTCGGGACACTAATGGAGCAAAACATAGAAGTCGTCAATTCTGATGACTGTGGTCGTTTGAATCTCACTGTCGACGGAGCCCAAGCGGTTGTTTCTGGAATTTGTCGAGAAGCTCTTTCATATAAATTATTGGATGCTGCGATGCAAGTCGCGATTCGAACTCAGAACTACGTTGCCTGTAATTCGGATCTAACTTATCCGGTTGAGGATGGGAAGTTTAATCCAGGTTCGGGGGCGATTGTTGCGGCGATTGAGGCTTGCAGTGGCATCAAGGCGGTCGTGGTTGGAAAGCCCAAGCCAACTATCTTGCTTGATCCTTTGCGGCAACTTGGAATTGATCCATCAGATACGCTCATGGTAGGAGATCGGATGGACACGGATATTGCTTGCGGCGTGGCTGCCGGCGCCGATACTTGTCTGGTCTTGACCGGCGTGATTCGTGAACCCGTTGATGGGCAATTGTGCCTTGATTCGGTTAAAGACCTTGTCTGAGCTCTTCTTCGGCTTGGCGAATGGTTCGGATTTCGGACATGGTTAAGTCGAGCATTCCACCCGGAATGTCGGCAGGCGTGAACATTACTTCGCTTTCGCCCTTAACCGTCATTTGTTCGAGTTCGGTGCGCATTTGTTGCAGCTTGTCGGCGATCTTGAATGCGGCGTCGAACCCAATGTCCCCGCCGGGCACGTGGCTTCTTTGAACCTTGAGGAAGGTTTCGAGTGCTTCATTGACGTAGTCGCCTGGCTTGCGGCTTTGAATTTCAGTTGGAATGGTTGCGCGAAATTGGAGGACAGCGTCCATCATCGCCTGATCGGTGGCGGTGATTGCTTGATCACGGAGTTGGCCGTAGGTGTCGGGGAGAGTCGGTTGACGCCAATATGCAGATTCCAGGAGCTGCTTTGTTTCCATCCGAGTTCGAGCAATTTCGTTAAGGAGAGTCAAAGTAGCTTCACTCAGATCGCGATGGAGCCGATTGAGGGTGAGCATTTTGCGCAACGCACCAAAAAGTCGATGGGCTTCGAGACGGGATTCTATTTCCGGGGTGAAGAGTTCGGCTTTTTTGACGCGCATTGCGTAGATTGCGGCAGCCCCGCACATTGCGGAAACAAAAAAGGTTAGAGGAATTGAAATTGCGGCGTGGAAAATGAGTCCAAACAGAAACGGTCCGCCAGCGGCAACTGCCATGATTCGCCCCCATCGTTGATGGAAATCTTTGAATAAATCTAGGCGCTCGGTCTCCCTTAGATAGGCGACGAGGTGCGGGTATTGCTCACCCTTGTTTCCGAATAGCATTGGCTCTGATTGAATTTTACGCTGAATTAGCGGAAGCGTTGCAGGGTTTACTAAAGCCTCACTATGTTTACAGGCATCATTCAAGCAGTCGGAACGGTTCGATCTTTCGAAGCAGGGACACTTGTTGTCGATTCCGGTGACCTAAATCTTGATCGAATTGAGCTAGGCGAGTCAATTGCGGTTAGTGGAGTTTGCTTGACGCTGGTCGCTTCGGTTTATACCAAGCTGACGTTTGAGCTTTCGGATGAGACGATCTCCCGCTCGTCATTTTCGGCGGTTACAGTTGGAGATCGAGTTAATTTGGAAAGAGCCATGTTGACGACCGATCGTTTTGGTGGACACATTGTTCAAGGGCATGTTGATGGAGTTGGGTCGGTAGTTTCGATTCGAGAAGAAGGAAATTCGTCGGTGTTCCGGTTTAGCGTTCCTTCGGGGCGATACATTATCGAGAAGGGATCGATAACTTTGAACGGCGTTTCACTAACGGTAGTTGAACCGATTGCGTGTGAGTTTGATGTTTGGGTGATCCCGCACACTTTGGCGAACACCAATTTGGGGTCGTTGAAGGCTGGGTCGTTGGTCAATGTGGAATACGATGTGATTGCGAAGTATTTGGAGAAGCTGGTGCAACCTCATTTGGGCTAGTGGCGTCTTGGATGACTCGCGGGATCGTTGTATCAGTCCAAAGTTTAAATTCTTTTTCAGTGAACTGACAATTTGTGCGGAAATTTGTTGGATTCACCAAATTGAACCTAGTTATAGCGTACACCTAGTGAAGTGATTGCGACCTTCTTAATGCTAAGCCAACTGGGAAATTCACCCAAGATACTCTTTGTTGGGAATAGTCATACGTTTGTCAACAATGTGCCAGAGTCGGTTCGGCAACTTCTAGCTTCAGATACTAGTCATCGAAAAGCTATTGTGCGATCCGTTTCAGTTGGGTTGCTGGAGACCGCAGGTCCAGATGTTGAGACGGCGATCAAATCCGAAAAGTGGGATGTCGTGGTCTTGCAAGGGGCGCATGTGAGCAGTAGCCACAAATACAGATATTCTCAAGCAAAAGGAATTGCTCTTGCTAACCTTGCTTTGGGTCGCAAAGCTAGAGTCTTGCTTTGCGCTGAGTGGCCACGTCGAGGCTGGGATGAAACGCAGTATCAACTTGGGGTCTATCGTGAAATCCAAGCTGACGCAAAGGGTTCGGTTATTGTGCCAATCTGCGAAATTTGGGATGCCTCTCGTGCCAAGTTAAGTGGCATTGATCTTTGGCAAGGAGACGGAAATCATGCGAACCTGAAAGGGTCATTTTTGTCGGCTTGTGCGATCTATCGATATCTTACGGGAGACCTCAATGATTGCCCGAATTGGCGACTAGCCGGAGTTTCACAAAAAGAGTCGGAAACTTTTCATTCGATGGCAATCCATATCTTGAAGTCCCATACGGTCACCAAGTAGGTTAAACTTCGCGCATGACTCGATTTCGAGCGTTCGCCCTCGTAGCTCTCTCCCTGGTTTATACAGGAGGTGTTTATGCCCAAGACCCGAACACTGCTACTTTGGCCCCGGCCAAGCAGGAAGTTAAGACTGGCAAAAGGACCCTGACTTTTGATGATTATAAGCAGTGGGAGCGACTCTCACAAGTCGTCATTTCGAACGATGGGAAGTCGTTGGTTTACTCCGTCGTCAAGGTTGATGCCGACGGCTACGTTGTCGCACGAAAGATAGATGGACCAGAGAAGTCCATCATTCCCAATGCTTCTCGACCATCGATTTCGGATTCCTCAAAGTATGCCGGATACATTATCTCGATGCCGAAAGCTGAAGTTGAGAAGAACGCGGAGATGAAGCGTCCGAGCCCAACCAAATTGGGAATTCGGAATCTCGAAAACGGCGAAGAGAAGGTCATCGATGATATTGCGACATTTGACTTTTTGAAAGATCAGGATTTGATTGTGGCTATCCGACCAAAAGCAATACCGGGTCCAGGCGGGAGCGACCTGTTATTGTTCAACCCAGGTGGAGGCGAGCCGACGGTTATCTCAAACGTTCAGTCGTACGGATTGAATGACAAGGAAAACCTAATAGCCATTCACATTAGCTCTGGAACGGGATATTCGGCTTTCGAAGTTCTGGATGTTAGAACGGGGGTGATTCACCCTCTTTATAGTGGGAGAGATGAAATTGCTTCGTTTAATTGGGCGAAAAAGGCAGACGTGCTTTCGGTTGCAATCGCTAAGGCTGACGAGAAAAAGGAAGGTAATAATCACCGTTTGTGGCGGGTATCGGGATTCGATTCGGGAGTTAGTCGACAGGAACTAGATCCAATGAAATTTGAAGGCTTTCCTGCCGGGATGAGAATTAGCGACGGAATGCGGCCAGGTCCTTCGGAAGATGGCTCGAAGATTGTCCTAAGTTTGCAGCTGTGGGCTGACAAGACGAGACCATCGAACCCGAAAGATAAGGCTGGAGTGGAGATTTGGAATGCGAAAGATACTCGCATCATGCCCACTCAGAAAAAGACTTTCGCTCAGGACAAAGCGCGAGGAATTATGATGCTCTGGAACCCAGTGGATAGTTCGCTCAAGCGAGTGTCCCCCGGGAAAGATAATGATATTCCAGGGTTTGATGTTACAACCATGTTGTCGCAAGATATGGGGCTATCTGTTGTTGTTGACGGTCGCCCTTATACAAGCGCGGTAACCAATGGAATTACCTATCACGATGTTTGGGTAACCAACCTCAAGACCGGCGAACGGGTTGAAGCAGTCCATAAGGACCAATTTGGAATATCTCCGAGTGACTCTATGAGATTTCTTGCCTACTACTCGGATAAGTTGTGGTGGATTTACGACACTCAAGAAAAAAAGGCTAGGGCCCTTCATCCGGATGGATTCTCCAATTTTGAGAACGAATTGAATGACCAAACGATTCCGGTCAAGCCTCCGGCAAGCTTCCCCGTATGGCTTGACAACGATGAGGGAGTAATTATTCATGATCAGTTCGATGCTTGGTTAGCGAATCCCAAGACTGGTGCGATGCGAAGACTTACTAATGGTCGCAAAGAGAAAATGCGTTTTCGATATCTCGAAACCACGCCATACGAAGAGTCACCAAAGTTGACCTATCCGATGCACTTCGATGCCTTTGATACGGTGACAAAGAAAGACGGTATCTATATCATTGACGCCAAAGGACAAGGCAAAATGGCGATCACGGAGGACGCCCTGATTCGGGGTCTTACCAAAGCAAAAAACACCGATCGTATGATGTTTACTATGGAGTCCTTTGTGAAGTCCCCGGACGTTTACATAACCAACGACGTGTTTACCGCGGCAAAACCTGTGACTCGTACCAATCCGCAGCAAAAGGACTTTCACTGGGGAAGGACCGATTTGGTGCCGTTTAAGAGCCGCTTTGGCGCGGAATTGAACGGAACTTTGATCTATCCTGCGGACTACGATCCGAAGAAGAAATATCCGATGGTTACGTACATTTACGAACGACTTTCGGATAACAAAAATGCTTACCTCTATCCGACGGAGTGGTCGGCTTACAACCAGCAGTACTTCAGTCAGAACGGATATTTTGTCTTCATGCCGGATATTGCTTACTACAGCAATAGACCGGGTGAGTCGGCAGTTAATTGTTTGGAACCAGCGGTCGACGCGGTTTTCAAGATGAACGTAGGCGTTGATCCGAAAAAGGTTGGACTGATTGGACATTCTTGGGGTGCCTATCAAACTGCGTTTGTGACAACGGTTAGCGATCGATTTGCGATTGGGGCTTGCGGAGCGCCATTGACCGAATTGACGAGTATGTACAACTCGTTTTATTGGAATTCAGGTTCGCTCGACCAGCCGCTGATGGAAACCGGACAGGGTCGTATGCGGGTTCCGTTTTGGGAGGACCCTAAGGCTTATTTCGATAACTCGCCAGTTTGGCAGTCCTCGAAGCGAAAAGTGCCTTTGTTAATTGCTCAGGGCGACGCGGACGGAGCGGTTGACTTCCATCAGTCGCAGTATTTGTTTAACACGCTAAGGCGGATGGGCAAGAACTGCGTGTTGCTGATGTATGCGGGTGAGAACCACAACTTCACCATGCGACCAGACCAGTTGGACTACGCAAAGCGACTGCGCCATTGGTTGGATGTGTATCTTAAAGATGCCAAGCCTGAGGCGTGGGTGACAGAAGGTGTTCCGTTTGTGAAGCAAGCTGGGGGTTAAAAGAAACTCTTGACCGAATCGCACACGTGCTGGACTTGTTCAGGGGTCAAGTGTGGGTGAATAGGCAAGCTAAGGCACTGCTTCGAGACTTCTTCGGTTGCTGGTAGTTCCCAAGAAGGCGTAAACGCTGCATACGGCGTGTGGTGATGGATCGGCACCGGATAGTAAATCATCGACGGAACACCGAGTCCCTTGAGATGCTCTTGCAGCGCGTCCCGCTTGGTTGACTTAACGGTGAACTGATGATAGGTGTGGTTGTTACCCTGTGAGGTGACTGGTAGAACAAGGTCACTAATTCCACTTAGTTCATCAAAATACTTCTTGGCGGTGACAAGCTTTTTAGCTCCCCACTCTCCGAGTTTGGTCATCTTCACCGTCAGAACCGCAGCTTGGATTTCGTCAAGGCGTCCCGTGTAGCCGAGATGGTCGTAGTAGTATCGTTCGCGACCCATTCCGTGGACGCGGATGGATCGACAGACCTCGTTGGTCTCGTCGTCGTTGGTGGTGATCATTCCACCGTCACCGGCCGCGCCGAGGTTTTTGGTAACGTAAAAACTGTATCCAGCCGAGATTCCAAAGTGACCGGCTGGAGTTCCGTTATGGGACGCTTCTACCGCTTGAGCTGCGTCTTCGAGAACAATTAGCCCGTGCTTCTTGGCGATTTCATTGATACCAACAACATCAAATAGCTGACCGAAAAGATGGATTGGGAGGATCGCCTTGGTCTTCGAAGTAATCGCAGCTTCGATCTTTCCGCCATCAAGCATGAAGGTTGCCGGGTCAATGTCGACAAACACGGGGGTCGCTCCGGTTTGGACAATAGTTTCAACGCTCGCCACAAACGTGAAAGCGGTCGTGATGACTTCGTCGCCTCGACCAATTCCGGCGGCGTCCATCATGATGCGCAGGGCGTCGGTTCCGCTGTGTACGGCGATGGCGTGCTTTACCTTATGGAGCTTGGCAAAGGCGGCTTCGAATGCCTTGTTGTGCGGTCCAAGGACGTAGTTTCCTGAGGAAACTACGTCATGAACTACTGCGTCAAGTTCGGATGCCAGGTCCTTGTATTGTGCCTGTATGTCGTAAAAAGGAACCTGCATGATGTTGTAGGATCATTTTGACATTTTTTTCTTAACCTAAGCTTGATATCTTAACTGGTGCTCCGTCGAGTTCCATTGACTTCCATGCTGCTTCGGTGAGGCGGATGACTTCGAGCCCACATTCGAACGGCGATTCGCACTCAATGCCCTTAGTGATACAGTCAACGAAGTGTTGATCTGGGGTGATGCCGCCGGAGATTTCTTCGTAAACCACGCGGTCTCGAGCCAGATTTCGCACCGTTAGCTTGCCACCGCGAACAAAGAAGCCAAGTTTGGTGCCCATGATCGTCATGTCTTCGTGCCAGTTGGTGGCGTCACCAATGATGGAGATGGTGCCGACGGCTCCGTTGCTAAACCGGATTGCGAGGGCCGAATCAATGTCTACTTCAGTGCCTCGGTTGTCGCCAATGGCTGAAACTGTCTCGGCTTTTAGTCCGGTCGTGTGGAGAATAATGTCTACAAAGTGTGAGCCAGTATCGTTGAGTTGACCGCCACCGCTTAGCCCAGGTATTTGGCGCCAAGTGCCTTTGCATGCAATCTTCCATTCTTGGCAGTTAAGTCCGGCGATGAATTGGATTTCGCCAGCTTCGCCACTGTCGATCATCTCCTTGATCTTTTTGTAGATGCCTTCAAAGTGTCGTTGGTAGCTAACCATTGCGACTTTTCCAGCTTTGTCTCTCGCTGCAATGACTTTGTGAGCATCCTCGACGGTGGTTACCATCGGCTTTTCGACGCAAGTGTGCTTACCGGCAGCCAGTGAATCCAGGATTTGGGTCACGTGCTGGGTGTGAGGAGTCATGACCATGACTGCATCGACATCCTCTTGCTTTAGAAGGTCTTGATAGTCGGCAAATTCCTTTGCTCCAGCGGTTGCCGGATGGGTTGCTTTCATCGTCGCAATGTTGTCTGCGCTTGTATCTGCCATTGCCGTAACGCTGGCTCCTTTTACTTTAAGGAGATTCCCCACTCGATGACGCGCGAAGCCTCCAACACCAATTAGTCCAACTCGAACCTGATCCATTTCAGAAGGTAGTTTAGCCAGTCTGAAAATCATTTGGTCGTCTTTTGCATTAAGAAAGGAAAGTCGTGTCAAACTTTGATTACGAGGCCATCGTTCGAGCGTCGAATGAATGGACCATATTCATGCTCTTAGCTTCCGCAATTTTCTCCGTAATCGCCTCTCAACCTTCGCTTAGTTTTGTTGCCAGATTTTACAAATCCGGTTCCTCGAAGAGTCAGTTTGAACTTTATGTATCGGACTTGACTGGTAAAAACCAAAGGTTGCTCAAAACCCCCGAAGAGCCAGTTGCGGTTCAGTGGATTGGTCACGATCGTCTCGCATGGTTTAGCGAGAAGGGTTTGTGGACAAGCAAGCTTTCGCCCTGGAAACCGACGATGGTGAAGAAAACGACCACTCTCCATTTTGAGTCTTCTCGGAACCGAATGACCGAACCAGGGATGCCAGAGTTTGTAGAAGATTTTGATCGAACCAAGGGAGTGTTCATCCTCAATCCTGCATCAATAAAGCTTGAACCGGCGATGGAGACTCCGCGTCATGAGGAAATTGACATACCTGGAGAGGAGGAAGCGACGATTCCGGACCCGAGCAAACCCGAGCATCCTATCAAGGGAAAAAGATTTGATGGGTTTAGCTACTGGTCAAATGGTAAAGAAATCAAATCCGAATGGGATATGTTTCGGGCTTGGACTTCAGAAGGTGGAGCAAAGCTTTGGTTGGGGATCGGTTCGCACTCTTCGACTTCCGGGGATATCAATGGGGTGATGCTGTTTGAAAAGGGCAAAAAGCCGAGGACGATTTTCGAGGATGGTAACTGCGTTGACTTTTGGTCAGGTCGGTCACTTTTCGCGTATTGCACACCGCGAGATACGAGCGCACTTGGCAAGAAGCAGGTTTATACAAGCCAGCTACATGTTGGAGACTGGAAGAAGGGCAACAATGTGACGATATTGAAGGGGCTTGTCTGGGTTCCAAGTGTGAGCATTAGACCATGATTATTCCGTTAGCGATCGTTTTGGGAATCCATGCGCAAGGGAAGACACCCGACTTGGAAACTCAGCTTGAGAGAGTCGAGGCTGCTTACCAGCCCTTCAAGCCTGGAGCTGACCCACTACTTTCTCCCCAAGGAACCCGGTCAAATGCCTCGATCTCGGCAAAATTTGAAGCAATTGCGGTCAAGGCTGGAACGCACCCCATAGCCGTTGAAGCATGGATAATGGCTCTCATCTCAGCCCCAAAGAATCTACAGCGTGAAAATCACTTAATAGACAAAATTTTGTTGACGAAGACTGTTGGTCAAAAGCAGTTCGCACGTGTCTTTCCTTATGTAGTATTCATGACTACAGCTTCTAGCTTTTTTGAAACTGGTGCCAAAGTGCTCAAAGTGGTGGATTTGCTCGTGGCTAAGGCACCATCCAAAGAGTTAGGTTCAGCCCTGCTCATTTTTAAGGCGAATTCGATGGACGACACGAACGATCTCAAGTGGGATGTTTATAATCGTCTTGTCGAACAATATCCCGGAACACTTGCAGCAAAGGAAGCTCGAGAAATTATCTTACGAAAGAAGCACTTGCAGCCCGGCGATGTGTTTCCCGACTTTATTTCCAAGGATAGCAAGGGCGAAAAATTCCGACTAACCAAACTTCGAGGAAAGGTAGTGGTTCTAGAATTCTGGGCGAACTGGTGCCCGTCTTGTCAGCGAACGATTCCGATCATGCAAGGCGTCGAAAAGACTTTTGACGGACAAAACGTCGAGTTCATCGGAATCAATAGTGATGGCGATGCTTCCGTTGTCCGAGAGCTTGAGGCAAAGTATAACATTACCCACCGGAATTTGGTCGATGGGTCGCCCGCTGGTCCAATTTCAATCTCGTACAACATCATGGCTTGGCCAAGCTTTTTTGTCATCAGCAAGGATGGCAAAGTCGCTTACCGTTCGTCAGGAATTGATGCTGATGGAATGACCAAGGCAATTTCGGAAGCGCTTAAGTAAACATATCCTGTCAAGACATTTGCGTACAATTTGGCGAGAGCATTGCCAAACTGCGTAGAATAGTAAGGACAAATGGCAGCACAACGGACAGTCGTCGTGGTAGGCGGCGGGTTAGCCGGACTAATGGCAGCAATGAAGCTGGCAGAAGCGGGAAACAAGGTTAAGATTTTTAGCATCGTTCCCGTGAAGCGCTCACACTCAGTGTGTGCACAAGGCGGCATCAACGGAGCAGTAAACCTTCGAGGCGAAGGCGACTCACCCTATCTTCACTTTGAAGACACGATTACGGGTGGAGACTTCCTTAATCACCAGCCTCCGGTCATGCGGATGGCAGAGCGGGCTCCAGCGATCATTTACTTATTGGACCGAATGGGTGTTCCGTTCAATCGGACCAACGAGGGGCTACTTTCCTTCCGACGGTTTGGCGGAACTCTGAAGCATAGGACGGCTTACGCCGGTGCGACAACTGGTCAACAACTTCTTTATGCCTTGGACGAACAAGTTCGCCGATGGGAAGCCGATAACCTCGTTGAGAAATACGAGGGATATGAGTTCTTAGGAATCGTCAAGGACTCTGAAGGTCGATGCCGAGGCATAACCGCTCAAAATCTCCGAACGATGGAGATCGAATCTTATGCGGCTGATGCGGTTGTCATGGCGACTGGTGGAAACGGATTGATTTTTGGTAAATCCACCAACTCAATCATCAATACTGGTGCGGCAGTTTCAATTTGCTACCAACAGGGAGCGACTTACGGCAATCCTGAAATGGTTCAAATTCACCCAACTGCGATTCCGGGTGAAGATAAGTGCCGACTCATTTCCGAGTCCGTTCGCGGTGAAGGTGGTCGAGTGTGGGTGCCTCGTGATCCGATGGACGCAAGAAAGCCGGTCGATATTCCTGAGCCAGAGCGCTGGTATGTCTGCGAAGAGATGGACTCCAAATACGGCAACCTACTTAGCCGTGACATCATCAGCTTCATTATCTATTGCGTCTGCCGAATGGGCAAGGGCGTGCAAGGTCGGCAACAGGCTTACCTCGACATTACTCAACTTCACCACGATCGGGGCGGTCCATACACTCGCGAACAAATCAACGATAAGCTTGAGGGCGTTCTTGAGATTTACGAGAAGTTCATGCGAGAGGATCCGATTACGACTCCAATGCGCATTTACCCAGCGGTTCACTATACGATGGGCGGCCTTTGGGTCGATTATGAAACTAACGGTGATAATACATGGGACGCTGAGAGTCCTCGCAACCAGATGACCAATATCCCGGGTCTTTATGCAGCGGGTGAGTGCGAGTATCAATACCACGGTGCGAACCGACTTGGCGCAAACGCTTTGTTGGCTTGTTTGGTCGCAGGAGAAATCTCCGCTCAAAGCATCATGGCTTATCTTGAGAAGGGGGATGTTGCAGCAGAAGGATTGTCGAGTGCGGTTCTTGCGGAAGCAAAAGCCGAGAAGAAGGCGGAATATGATGCCTTGCAAAAGAGCAACGGAACAGAAAATCCATACAAGGTTCACCAAGAACTTGGCGAAACTATGTGGAACAACTGTGGCATCTGGCGAGTACAAAAGGACCTCGAATCGGCACGAGTTAAGCTTGATGAACTGACCGTTCGAATCAAGCAATGTGGACTGATTGACGATAGTGGTTGGGCTAACCAAGCCGTTCCGTTTACCCGCGCAGTAGTTAACATGATTGAGCAGTCGAAGGCGATTGTTGACGGTGCTATTCAACGAGACGAAAGCCGAGGTGCTCACTTTAAGATGGATACTCCGGAGCGAAACGACACCGACTGGCTACGCACATCTTTGGCGACTTGGACTCCTACTGGAACCAAGTTTGACTACGAGAAGATTGACTGTCGGTTTATTGCACCGCGAGCAAGAAAGTATGCCGTTAACCAAATTGGTATTGTCAAAAAGCTGATGGGTGAGAACTTCCTCGAAGGCTTCAACTCAGCGGCCAAGTGACTTAGTTCCTTTTCTCCCTTGTCTTCAAGGGAGAAGGGGTAAGGGGATGAGGGTTTCTTTTGGCTGATAATCATCGACCATCCAAGAAGAAAGAAGACATTGATCGAGCTCGCCAGGCTCGAAGCCATCCGTCGGTCGCTGAAGAAATAGTCTGGGAGCTTGTTCGTAACAGTCGGCTCGGCTTCAAGTTCAAGCGAGAGCATCCGTTTGGTGGGTACCGACTCGATTTTTATTGTGCCGAGGCTAAGGTTGCGTTGGAACTAGACGGTGAACAGCATGATCCCATCTATGATTCGGACAGAGATCGCTATCTGTCTGAATTTGATGTTTTAGTCATTCGGATCCCCAATTTAGAGCTATTCGGACTCGATCCCGAGGCACCATATCGAGACCACCTTAAAGAGTTAATGAAGCTTTGCGAGAAAAGATCCGGCAGACCTAGGTTCTAATTGCCCTCACCCCCTGCCCCCTCTCCCATGCAAAGCCATGGTAGAGGGGAAAGAAAGTGGTAAAACACCTTCATGCTTCCATTGATCAGTTTTCTTGTTGCTACTCAAGCTTCTAACGATGCAGTTATCCCTGTTCCTCGACCCGATGAGTGGTGGCAGACTCGGCACAAAGCAGAAGTCGAACAAGCCAAAAAGGGTAGCGGTGATTTAGCTTTCATCGGAGACTCAATCACCCACGGTTGGGGTGGTGGTCCGGGGGAGCGAACCGGCAACGAGCATTGGAGCAAGACGTTTGCGAAATACAATCCAATTAACCTAGGCTTTAGTGGCGACCGAACCCAACATGTGCTTTGGCGACTTCAGAATGGCGAGCTAGATGGAGTGAAGCCAAAGGTCATGGTTATCATGATCGGAACGAATAACATTGGTGGTAACTCACCGCAACAGATTACGGAAGGAGTTGCGAGTATCCTGGATTGGCTGCACAGTCATCAGCGACAAGCAAAAATCGTCCTTCATGCAATCTTTCCTCGAAGCCCGAATCCTGACAATTGGGCCCGCCGAAAAGTAGAAGACACCAATCGTTTGTTAGAGCCATTGGCAAAGGAGAAAGGAGTAATTTTCCTCGACATTAACGATAAGTTCTTGGACGAGTTTGGAGTTTTGAGACCAAGTATCATGCCAGATTATCTTCACCCAAACCTTGATGGATACAAGATTTGGGCGGAAGGATTAGCGCCGACTTTGAAGCGGCTCTTGGGATAATTTCCCGTTCTTACTTTTTCGTGATGACAAAGGTGATTTCGCCTTTGTCATTGTCGCCTTTGCCGATTGAATGGATGCTCTGATTCATCTTTCCGGTGACGTTGCCTGAGATGCGACCTGTCGTTCGGTCAAATGTGAACATTAGGTCTTTGTGTCCTGCTCGGGGGTTGATGTCCACGTGGTCGTCTGCGCCCTCAAGTCCGCCATCTTGGTCCATGAGCGTAAAATGAACTTTACTGTAGCGCTTGGTTCGATCCATTGGAATGATCCAGTTTGGCTCGCCCTTGTCCTTTGCCATAATTTCGGTTTTGTACGTGATGCCGTTCACGATGACGATGGCGAAAAAGTCAGCTCGGTTCTTGCCGAGAGCATCACCCTTGTCAAGGTTATCAATAGCATGTAGCTGTTGGACTAAAAGGTATGGACGACCTGCTTGGATAAATTTTGGAGCCGGAATAGAGCCGTCTGCCATTAGTGATGTGAGAATTAGTGTTGTGATCATCATTTGCCTCACATCTGACAACGCCGAATGGTTTCTCGCTGTTCGATTACTGTAGGAAACTAAGACACGGGAGCTTTCTCGGGCTAGTTTTCTGGGTGATAAGCACCAAGAACGTTGACGTAATCATCGGTCCAAGCCTTGACGCTTGGGGCAATATCTATATCGTTCCAATACATCGGCTTCCAGAGGTTATCGCGTTCTCCGGGATTGCGAAGAATTACCAACCAGCTTGATTGGGTCTTCCCAAGCCGCTCTTCTTCGGAGTTAGGAGATGGAGCATCGACTTGATTAAAGGCCCAAAGGTTTGCTTTTCGACAAGTCAAAGCTATAACCGGCGCGAGCTCAAGGTATCGATTGGATATATGCATCGCAATCATGCCACCGGGTGCGAGTTTGCGCTCGTACATCTGGATTGCTTCGAGGGTTAGAAGATGGGTCGGAATCGCGTCACTACTAAATGCATCGAGGACAAGGAGGTCATAGGAGTGATCGGGCTCTTTCGCGAGGGTCAACCGAGCATCTCCAAGCACATACGTCATCTTTGCCTTGGCATCCTTTAAAAAGCTGAAGAATCCGGAATCCCGAGCTAGGTAAAGAACTTCTGGATCAATTTCAAAGTAAGTGAAATCTTGTCCGAGCTTTCCGTAAGCCGCAAGAGAGCCGACGCCAAGCCCTACGAGTCCGACCTTATGAACCCGTTCCATCAGCGGTGCCTTGGTGAAAATCTGTCCAATGGGTCCGGTTGGGTGGTAGTAAGTTAACGGGAGGTTTTTGAATTGTTCGATGGTCGATTGGCGACCATGAGTGGTATTGCCATGCACGAGAGAAAGATAGTCTTTACTTGCCAAGACCCGATGGACGCCGAAGAATGAGCGGCGAGTTGCGAGAACTTGACCAGGAGCGGCAATTTGGAAGAAGTTGACTCCTATGAATATGAGTCCTAGACCCGTGGCAAAGACCTTGACGCGATCCATCGCAGCGAAGACTGCCACTAACGGAATTCCAATTGCTAGACCAGCGCGAAGTTGTCCTGCTGGCAATGCATTTTTGATTGACAGCATTGCGACGAAGGAAATAACCGCGATTGCACCGAACCAAATCAAATCCTTAGAAAGTGGCTTTGGTTGCGGTCGAACGAGACAAGCGAGGACAATTGCCAGCGGATACTCAGCATAGGTTGCAAAGATATGCGGAGCGATGAGGGAGTTAAAAAGTCCGCCAATTGCTCCACCGACGGAGAGCCAAAGGTAGAACTCAGTCAACTGGGTTGCGGGGGGACGTTGCTCAGCGAGCAAGGAGTGGCACATCCAGCCGGCTACCAGCAGGATAATGACGTGGAATGAGGCTAACATTACCAACGGTTCGGTAGCTTCGATGCATTGAGTAAAGACCAAAGGGACGACGAGGATTGGAAGAATGCGAGCGAGCTGCGCCGATTTTAGGAGTGGCTTTGTGGCAAAGGCTAACGTGAATGAGAGTAAGTAGACGGCGAGAGGCACCACCCAAATGAGCGGAACGGGAGCAATGTTGCTACTGATGTAACTGGTTGCACCAAGCAACAGTGAGCTAGGTACGGCAGCATAAAATATCCACTTTGATCGCTGGTTCCAACTGATCGCTTTAGGTGGTTCAGGTTTGGATTCAGCTGATTCGATCTCAGGAACCTTAATGAAAAATGTACAGATTGCAAAGATGGCAAGGAGGACAAGGAAGCCATTACGCCACAGGACTGCTTGCTCTGAGAGACCGAATCGTGGCTCGATAATAAATGGATATGCGAACAACCCGACCATTGATCCGACATTGCTGAGGGCATATAGGAAGTAAGGGTCTTTGGCGTTCGGGTCCTTAGTGGTGGCAAACCAACGCTGAAGTACAGGTGAGCCGCTAGAAACAATGAAGTAGCCCGCCCCGACAGTCATAAGAAGCAGTCCAAATACAAGAAGGGCTGGTTGAGTGGTTTCCGTTGCTTTGGCTTCGAAAGATTTGAAGAGGGAACTATGGGTGGTGACCGGAAGCGTGAATAAGGCAAGGAGCAAGAATCCTATTTGAACGAATCGCTGCTTTGTCGGGCCAAGGTAGAGGTTCGAAAAGTGAGCAAACGCGTAGCCAGCCAGCAATGCGACTTGAAAGAAGAGCATGGCTGCAGTCCAAACCGCGGGAGAACCGCCAAAAATAGGAAGCAGCATTTTGGCTGCCATTGGTTGGATGAGGAACAGCAAGGCTGACCCAACGAAGGTTGCAAGCGAAAAGAAAATGCGTTGTGCTCGCACGAGTGATAGGATATCTGAAAATTAGAGCAAGGGCGAAGGCGGGGGCGAGAAAATTGGAGGATCCGCAAGAACCAAGCGGAGATGATAGTTGTAGTTCGTGTACTTTCTCGGCGAAGCGTCAAAGGCTTGGCGATATATAGAGTAGAACTATTAATATGAAACAATATCAGATTGGATCGAAGTCCTTTGGCAGAATTGGACTCGGTTGCATGGGAATGAGTTGGGCCTATGGTCCGAGTTCCGATGACGCGAACTTTGAAGTTTTGGATCGAGCGATTACTTTAGGAGTGAACCACTGGGATACTGCAGACCTATACGGTGCGGGAGAAAATGAGACTCTCATTGCTCATCGAATAGGGAAGTATCGGGATCAAGTTTTTCTCGCCACCAAATTTGGCAACGTATTTGATCGAACTTTGACATCGCATCAAGACCAGGTGGAAGCGAATTCGCCTTGGATCGTGGATGGAACGCCGGAATATATCAACAAGTGTATTGACAATAGTTTGAGTCGATTAGGTGTGGAGTACGTTGACCTTTACTATCAGCACCGGGTTGATCCGTTGGTACCCATCGAGGAAACCGTTGGCGCACTTAAGAATTTGATTGAGCAAGGAAAGATCAAACATTATGGGTTGAGCGAAGCATCGGCAGAAACGATTCGTCGAGCCAATAAAGTGCATCCGGTCGGGGCGGTTCAGAGTGAGTTGTCGCTTTGGACTCAGGACTTTGTTCACAATGTTGTTCCGACATGTTTTGAACTTGGAATCACTTTTGTCGCTTATTCACCGCTTGGGCGGGGGTTCCTTACCGGAAAGTACGAATCGCTGGACGACTTTGCTCCGGACGATGCGCGTCGAAATCATCCTCGGTTTGCCGAAAGCGCTCTATCCGCTAATCTAGCCATTGTTGATCATGTAAAAGTCGTAGCCGGTCGACATGGTTGCAGTGCGAGTCAAGTGGCATTGGCATGGGTGCTGGCTCAAGGGCAACATGTTGTCGCGATTCCAGGCACAAAGCGCCTGCAGTATCTTGAAGAAAATGTTGGCGCGGACATTATTACGTTGTCGCCTCTAGATTTTGAAGAATTGAACAAGATCAAGCCGCCAATTGGTGAGAGATATGGCGAGACAGGGTTGAAGTTCGTAAACCTCTAACGGGGCAAGCTCATTCCTAGCACCTGAATTGTGAAACGATATTGGGGGCACCTTCCTGAAGGGGTCAGTGTTACTATAGAGGTGAAGAGGCGGCGTAAGTTCAATTGGCTTTGGCTTGTGGTTGGAGTCCTCATCGTAAGCGCAACTTGTGGCTTCGGATACGAAGCTCGTCAAACAAGGACACGCTTTGAGACTGCTAAGGATGCCTTTGCCGTTCGAGATTGGGAGCGAGTGGTTGAATGCCTTTCAGAAACCAGTAGCTCCGGACGCCCATCTCCCAAAGCATTCACGACATTTTTAAGAACTTATCTAGATCCCGAATTGGCAAGCGGCAAATATGAGTTGAAACATCGAGAAGTGAAATCATCATTGGTGCCGATCCAAGATGAAACCGTTTCGTATCAACAAGCGAAAGGGCCTCCGATCGCGATCATCTCATTAAGATATGTGGATGATGCAGTTTGGTTTAATGTTCCATTTTCGTCAAAGCGGGTCGGAGTATTTCGCGGAAAGCTCATAAATCTGTCTTTCATGTCGGTTTTTTACAGAATTGCGTGGAAAAGTTATCCCCAAAATGATCGGAGAGACAGCTGGAAATCGGTTTTGGCGTTTGTAAATTCGGAAAAAGAGCGTTTGACCGAGATGGGAATTACGCCATCAAACCTTTACAGTCAAGAAAAAACTTGGGAAGAATTCTCAAAAGAATATGAGGCAAGAATTCGTAAGCGGCTAGGCTCGCGGTGAACCTAAATATTTGGGCCGGCAAAAGATTCAAGACGCCTATAAAATCGAGAAAGATTCGACTTTTTCAACTTATTTTGAATTTAGGGTTGACTCTCATAGTTCAAATGAGGAACAATATTCCCTGCGACCAGTTAATGGAAGCTGATCTTTGAAAGCGGAATAAAGAAGAAATACAGTCAGATTATGACGGTTGAATTCGAAACTTAACGAATCAACCCGTAAATCTTACTCTCTCTAGCAATAGAGAACAAGAGTAAGGTTGTTCAAAATGAGTAAAAAAAGAAAAGAATCAAATCCTACTTAGGTAGGTAATTTGATCAACACTTTCTACGGAGAGTTTGATCATGGCTCAGGACGAACGCTGGCGGCGTGCCTAAAACATGCAAGTCGAACGACCCTTCGGGGTAGTGGCGAACGGCGTAGTAATACATGAGAAACGTGCCCTTAAGACTGGGATATACCGAGGAAACCCGGAGCAATACCAGATGTGACGGAGTGGTGGCATCACCATTCCATTAAACGGTTTTTCGCTTAAGGAGCGTCTCATGGCCTATCAGGTAGTTGGTGAGGTAATGGCTCACCAAGCCGACGACGGGTAGCGGGTCTGAGAGGATGATCCGCACGAGTGGGACTGCGACACGGCCCACACACCTACGGGTGGCAGCAGTTGGGAATCTTGCACAATGGGGGAAACCCTGATGCAGCGACGCCGCGTGGACGATGAAGGCCTTAGGGTTGTAAAGTCCTTTTTTGGGGAAAGACTTAGGACGGTACCCCAAGAATAAGCTCCGGCTAACTACGTGCCAGCAGCCGCGGTAAGACGTAGGGAGCAAGCGTTGTCCGGATTTACTGGGCGTAAAGAGCGCGTAGGCGGCTCGTTAAGTGTGAAGTGAAATCTCCAGTGCTCAACACGGAAACTGCTTTACATACTGGCGAGCTTGAGGAAAGCAGAGGCAACTGGAATTCCTGGTGTAGCGGTGAAATGCGTTGATATCAGGAGGAACACCCATGGCGAAGGCAGGTTGCTGGGCTTTATCTGACGCTGAGGCGCGAAAGCGTGGGTAGCAAACAGGATTAGATACCCTGGTAGTCCACGCCCTAAACGATGGATACTAGTCGTGAGAGGTATCGACCCCTCTCGTGACCGTAGCTAACGCGTTAAGTATCCCGCCTGGGGACTACGGCCGCAAGGTTGAAACTCAAATGAATTGACGGGGACCCGCACAAGCGGTGGAGCATGTGGTTTAATTCGATACTAACCGAAGAACCTTACCCAGGTTTGACATCGATCGCAAAGCGTTGAAAGGCGCTCCTCCCCCACAAGGGGACGTGAAGACAGATGTTGCATGGCTGTCGTCAGCTCGTGCCGTGAGGTGTACGGTTAAGTCCGCCAACGAGCGCAACCCACGTTCTGTGTTACCAGCGAGTAAAGTCGGGCACTCACAGGAGACCGCCGGTGTAAGCCGGAGGAAGGTGTGGATGACGTCAAGTCAGCATGGCTCTTACGCCTGGGGCTACACACATGCTACAATGGGCGCAACAAAGGGCAGCAATACCGCGAGGTGGAGCCAATCCCAAAAATACGCCCCCAGTTCAGATTGTAGTCTGCAACTCGACTACATAAAGTCGGAATCGCTAGTAAACGCAGGTCAGCTATACTGCGTTGAATACGTTCCCGGGTCTTGTACACACCGCCCGTCAAGTCACCTGAATTGTCTTCACCCGAAGTCCGTGGCCTAACCGAAAGGAGGGAGCGGCCGAAGGTGAGGGGAGTAAGGGGGACTAAGTCGTAACAAGGTACCCGTACCGGAAGGTGTGGGTGGATCACCTCCTAAAAAGATAAGCACTCGACTTTGCACTGCAAAGTTCGACATATCTAGGTCGAAACTGATTTCTTCTCCGCTTTTAAAGAACAAAAAAAGAACGAGGCTTCCGCAAGGGAGTCTTTTTTTTGCCTGAAATTTGGCGAAATTCCGTAGAATTCACCTTGTGAGGTGGCTATCGAGAATTGTTCTGCTTGGACTTTGCTTCACGTTGCTCTCCTGCAGCGCACTCAGTGTCATCTTTTTACATAACGACACGGGTGGATCTTTCGAATATAGAATCAAGGCAAAAGCGCTCCGAGAACGCAAACCCAACTTAGATGAGTCGGGAGTATTAGCATCCGGTGAAGTAGTTGAGGCATTGCGGTACTTTTCGGACTCAATTACACAAGTTGATGTTGAAATTTTCCAAAAGGGATCGGTTCGGACTCGTTCCTTTAGCGGAGCCGAACTACCGGAAAGTTTGAGTAAGCAGTCAAGCGGTGGGCTCTGGAGTCACATAAGGGTTCAAGAAAAGGACTTCGCAATTGGAACGGGAAGCGGAAACTGGTTTTCCGATTTTCAGCATCAATTTGGTCTTATGTGGATACCTTGTGTCGGCCTTGTGATTATTCTGGTTCTTAGCCTCATCATCTCAAGCTTGGTAAAGAAGTCGAAGGGACCCTTGAGAAAGCTCGATTGATTAACTTAGGGCTCTAAAAAACTTATCAACGAACAGGCACGGGCCATTGGGCCATTGGGCCGTTAAACCGCGAACAATCAATGAAAAGGCAAACAGCCGCTGCGGTCCACATCGCGCTCTGCACGACCTTTCCGGAAATTTTGGATAGGACGATCGTCGCAGCAAATGAACATTTGGAATTGGAAGAGTTTCTCTCAGAGGGGTATCTGCAATGTTTGTACTTTCGCGATTCCGTCACTGTGCCTCAACTCGAAGCTTTGCCGGAATTTGCAAAAGAAAGCTAGCGGCTAAGCTAACCACTCGATCCAGCGAGCGTGGGCATCGGTATAAGCCAGGGGAAGGTCAATGCGCTTGCCGCTTCGGTAAATCGTAGCGTGCAGGTGCGGCTCGATGCAGTTATGGATGTGAATGATGTCTCGCTTCGATCCATATTCCTCCACAATTTTGAGCAAGCTTTGTCGCTGTTCCTCTGTGAACTGGTTAGCAACAAAGGTGTGATAGACAGCCGCAATGTCGGTTTCAGGAACTTTGGTCAGCACTTTTGGTAAAAATTCTAGCGCATTGCCTTGGATCATCTCAACCGGATTCACCATCGCGATTCGGATGGCTTTATTGAGCCGCTTTTTTCGTTCGTGGTGCTCGGGCCAAATCAGCGCTTGGAGCCACTGAGTCTGGTCGCGATTCATGAGGTCAATCGGGTGCAAGTCGATTCCCGTTCGGCTACTAACCATTGGCATCGGACCTGATAAGTCAGGACGTTTATCGCCCCTAAACATACTTGTGAGGGTTAAAGAAGATTCGGTTAACCCAGTAAGTTCCCCCTCGTCGTACTGATACAGGTAGTGGTCCCAAAGTAGGTTGAAGCCTGCGCTCGGTCCGATTTCAATGAGCCCAAGGGGTTTGTTGTCCAATAGTCGGCTTACGGCTTTGAATGCTGGATAAAGGAATGCTGACCGTCTAACCTCGTTGGTCTGGACCAGCCTAGTCTCGAGTATTTCGATGATCTGTTTCGAGTTGGTGAGAACGAACTTCCTGAATGCCGGAAACACATGGTCCGGGCTTTCGTGGTTTATTGTCAAGCTCGGATAGTATCGCGACAAGGGGTCTGCCTTGCCGTTCATTAAGAGGTAGTGAACCGCGCCAAAGAGCATGTTTGGGATCGGTTGCCCAGGTTGACTGTGAGCTGCAATAGTCAGGAGCTCTTTGTCTTTGGCGATTCTCACCGTGAGGAATTCGTAGAGACCACTTGAATCGTGAAAATATTGGGCGTAGTCGGCGAACTGAGCGGACGCTTCATTAAGATTCCCTTCGATCAACGGCTCGCCCGTGGGATTTTCTCTTAGCGGGGCTCGCTGTTGCAACTCTTCCTCGCTTCGAAGGGGAGTTTCGTGAACTAGGGCCCAAACTTGCGTATAGCCAAGCTGCTTGAGGGCAGCAATTCGATGGTGACCGTCTGCCAGATTTATTGTTCCTTCAGGATCTTTCCATCCGATGACAGGAGGCAGGTCGCTTGGTCGGGGCATTTTGCTTGCAATCGCTTGAACTAGCTGTACCCATTCGTCAGGATCTTGCGGGAATATGAATTCTGTACCTTTGCCCACCACTCGATCAAAGTTGGAGATCGGAACCAATTCCGGTCGTGCCCAGATGACCGAGTACGCTCGGATACGTCTCAGAACCTCTGAGTTCTCCCAACCGCGACCTTGGAGGTAGTTTTCGATCCATTCTTGCAGGCGACCTTCATCGAACGCCTTCATACAGGAATCGAGATCCCATTCCATGTATTTAGTATAGGAATCGGGTGGCAAGTAATCTAGTATTTTTGTCAATGAGCTTGTCCTGAAAAACTAAGACAAGGAACCGAAGATATAATTGAGAATGGACAGCTTGAACTCAGAAGCAGCCGCGCATTATGATGAAGGTCACGAACACGAGCGGCTCATGACGCCACACGGGCGGCTCGAATTTGACCGATCCAAAGACATTATTTCCCGTAACTTGTTCAATGCTCCCGCAAAAATTTTGGATTTGGATGGCGGTACGGGACACTATTCGTTCTGGCTCGCGAATCAAGGTTTCGAGGTCCACCTAGTTGATGTCGTGGAATCGCATATCGAGACCGCCAAAAAGGTTGTTCAGTATTTCTCCCTTGCTTCAATTACGGTCGGAGACGCACGCGGAACAAAATTTCCTGACGAATCATTTGATGTCGTTCTCCTATTTGGTCCGCTGTACCACTTGATTGAAAAACGCGATCGGATCAAGGCGTTGGAGGAGGCCAAGCGGGTTCTTAAGCCCGGTGGACGCCTGATGGCAGTCTGCATTTCGAAGTATGCATCGCTAATGGACGGCTTTCAATCGAGGTTTATCGAGGATCCCTATTTTCGTACGATTGTCGACCAGGATCTGATCGATGGTCAGCACCGAAATCCAGAGAATCACCCTTACTATTTCACGACGACTAAATTCCATGAGCCAACCGAGTTCCAGAGGGAAATCGAGGAAGCTGGCTTCTACGATGTAAAACTTCATTCCGTCGAAGGGTTTGGAAGTCAGTTGGCTGACCTCGAAACTCACCTGAATGACGAAGACAAGAAGGAAATCCTGTATGACTATTTGAGGTTGGTTGAATCAGAGCCGTCCCTTCTTGGATCATCTCCGCATATTATGGCGGTTGCCCGAAAATGGATCGCGCCTAGGGAGTAGTAGTTTTGAACCCAAAGGTTGCATTTGGATGG
The DNA here is from genome assembly GCA_037141835.1 of Armatimonadota bacterium. GTDB lineage: Bacteria > Armatimonadota > Fimbriimonadia > Fimbriimonadales > Fimbriimonadaceae > Fimbriimonas. The sequence goes on from JBAXBU010000002.1 coordinate 51,451, forward strand.
TTCGCCCTCACCCCTTTGTCCCCCTCTCCTTCTTCAAAAGGTGCCTTTTTGGCATCTTTTGACAAGGACTCTCATCCAAAGTGACAGGAGAGGGGGGAAGTAACTAGTTGCCGATCTTGCCGTTCTTACCAACCTTTGGAACAGTCTTATAGACTTTCTTTGGTGGCAACTTCGCAAGTTCTTCCATCAAGTGCTTAACCGCAGCTTCGAGCTGAGGATCTTGACCCAGCGCAACCAAGTCTGGTCGCAGATCGATGTCCATATCAGGATCGATTCCCTGGTTCTCAGCAATGATTTCGCCGGATTCTGGATTATAAATCGAGAATGTCGGAGCCGTTAGGTTTCCTCCGTCAATTAAGGTGTACCCACCGCTGATACCGACTAGTCCACCCCAAGTTCTCTTTCCGATCAACTTGCCTCTGTTGGCTTGTCTAAACAAGTACGGGAAGAAGTCGCCACCCGATCCGGCATAGCCGTTGATCAGCATTGCCATTGGTCCTTCGATCGTAGGAGCGTCAGGTTGGTGCGCTCCGTTCCTTGGTTGAATCATTGCCTTCTTCTTTCGAGCCAATGTGTCAACAAACCATGGCTGAATGTATCCTCCACCATTCCATCGCTCATCCACGATCATTGCTTCCTTGTCTGTTTGAGAATAGAATCCTCGAACAAAGTCGCTTGAACCGGGACCAGCAGTATCTTCGATGTGCATATAGCCGATTCGACCGTTTGACAGCTTCTGAACCATCTTTCGGTTATTCTCAACGAACTCGTAATATCGAGCAGGAACATCGGAGGCAATTGGCTTTACTCGTACTTTCCGAGCACCACTCAACGATGGGATACTATTAACGCTTAACGTTACTGACTTGCCAACTTTGCCCAGCAGAAACTGTCCAGGATTGGTTTCGGCGGTGACTGGTTTACCGTCAATTGCAACAAGATATTCACCGTCTTGAACATCGATTCCTGGCAGCCCGAGAGGCGTCTGATATTGCTCGAAATCGTTGGATCCGCGGACGATTCGCTTGAAAGCTACCATTCCGTTTTTGACTTCGTAGTCTGCCGCTAATGTGCCAACAGGTACACGGTTAAAGGGTGCACTACCAATATCACCAGGAGCTTGAACGTATGCGTGCCCCGTGCCAAGTTCGCCGATCATCATTCCGAGGATATAATTCAGATCAGAACGGTGGTTTGCCCATTCTAGGTAGCCTTCATACTGCTTGAGGATGGCGTTCCAATCGGCACCGTTCATATTTGGGTCGTAGAAGTTATCTCGCTCATATCTCCAAGCATCGACCAAGATTTGATGCCATTCTTCTCGAGGATCAATGACGGTTTCAAGGTTTGACAGGTCGGCTCGACTTGGAGTCGCAGCCGTTAGCCCGGGTTGAACGGTAACGATTTGGATGCCTCCAGGAACCATGACCGCCATCTTCGATTTGGAAGCGTTGAATACGAATGGTCCTACTCCTTCGTAAATCGGAGTCGGAGCCTTTGCCCCCATTGCGTATTGGAACAATGTGCCATTGTTAACATAGAAGAACCCGTTGTCTGCGCTTGAAAGGCCGCCATATTGGCTCACTCCCATTGGCAAAGCAATGACTCGATTTTGAATCCCGGCAAAATCAATATCCGGACCAGACTTTGGCTTTTCGTCTTCTTTCTTTTCGTCCTTTTTGGTGGAGTCTGGCTCTTCATCATTCTTATCAAGGAACGGATTAGGAGTGTCCGCCTTAAGCGAAACGGCATATAACCTTTCCGTAGCATCAACCTTTAAGCTGAACTCATTTCGACCGAACGTTAGGTTAAACACTCGGCTGGATGAGAAGAATAGCCACTTGCCGCCTTTGTCAAAGCAAACATCGCCGTCATCAAAAAAGCCTTCAGTTACTTGATGTTTCTTTCCGGTCGCAACTTCATAAATCCATACTGATTTGAATCCACCTTCTTTGGCCTTGGTGTAGGCAATCCATTTACTATCGTTAGAAAACGAAAAACCGAAACCGTTACCACCATGGGTTAAGTCATCAATTTGGGTGATCTTCTTAGACTCAACATCGAGAATATTGACTTCAGTTGCGTTGCCGAATAGAATGATTTTCTTGCTATCAGGTGACCAAGTGTAGCTGCTGGCTTTAACCGTTCCGTTCGTTAGTTTTTCGGCGTCGCCACCAGTTTGCGGTTGAACATAAAGTTCATATTCTCCGCTCTTGTCACTCATATAAGAGATCCATTTGCCATCGGGTGACCAATCAACCGTCATTTCTCGCGAGCCGCTCGAATTTGTCATGTTGCGGGTTTCGCCAGTCTTAGAAGGAACTGAGAAGACTTCGCCACGGGCATCAATGGCCACACGAGCTCCCGATGGAGAAAGTGCCATCCCAGAGATGTATGGGATAAGGTTCTTCAGCGCCGGTCGAGTCGCCAAGTTATCGCCAGGGATACGAATATTTAGTTTTGATTCCGTATTTGACTTAACGGAATATTGGTAAAGATAGCCTTCGCGCTCATAGACGATGTTTTGTCCGTCAGTACTTGGCCATCGAATATCGGTGCTGGTTGACCTGGTCAACTGAGTATCTTTGCCATTCTCATTTTTATAGAGGTTGAGATTGCCGTTTGCCTTATCAGAAACGTAATAGATCGATTCGCCAATAACCATTGGGAAGAAGTTCTGATCTCGCTTTGCAGGCAGTTCTTCGTATTTGTTGGTCTTCATGTCGTAGATCGAAATCTTGCCTTGGGATCCACCGCGATACTTCCTCCAGTTGAAATTGAAGCTTCCAAAACGGTTGTAAGCGATTTTATTTCCACCGGCAAAGAAGGAGACGTTGGCGATTTCTTTAACCGGGGTATCTTCCGGCAAACCGCCCTTAGGATTGACAAGCATGAGTTTGGCTTGGCGACCCAAGTACGGATTGCCTTCGGCGGTTGAATAGGCTATTTTTCCGTCAGGAGTCCAACCAAGGGCTTGGTCTGTACTATTGTTAAACGTCACTCGCTTTGGCTCACCACCATCAATCGAAACGACATAAATGTTTGAAGATCCGTCAAAGTTGCCGGTGAAAGCAACCCACTTTCCGTCAGGTGATATGTGAGGGCGGGCTAGTGGGCTGACGGCTGCACTAGTCCGGGCTCCGACGCCGCTAGCAATTCGTCGTGCCACGGAACCACCGTCTGTGGTTGAGGCCCAAAGGTCTCCAGCATAAACAAAAACGACCGTGTTGCCGTGTACATCAGGTTGGCGAAGCATCCGAGGCTCGGTAGTTTGAGCATGGGCGTTCATCAAGGTTGAGGCGAGAGCCAGAACAGATAAAGAAGTCATGTTGTTTCGTAACCCCTCCGGGGTTTCCTGTTAAATTACCGATAACCGTTTCCAAAAAGTTGCAAGCCAGTCCATAATTCCCACGATGTCAAAAAAGAATGCGTTAATTGTTTGGGGTGGATGGGACGGACATGATCCTGAAAACGTCGCCCATTTTCTCGGTGATCTCCTCACTGCTGAAGACTTTAACGTAACGGTCTCGGGAACGTTGGACTCGTTTGCCGATGAAGAACTGGTTTTCGCTCAGGATCTTTTGATCCCGGTCTATACGATGAGTGAGATCACCAATGAGCAGTTTGAGCCAATTCGTAAAGCAATCGCGGAGCAAGGAATTGGAATGGCTGGCTGCCACGGAGGAATGTGTGACGCATTCCGAACCAATACGGAATGGCAGTTCATGACCGGAAGCCAATGGGTGGCTCACCCAGGAAATGATGGCGTTCGATATATGGTGAACATCAATTCCGCAAATCCGCACGAAATTACCGCTGGACTTCCTGACTTTGAAGTCGTATCGGAACAGTACTACCTGCATGTTGATCCGGGTGTCAAAGTGCTGGCTACATGCGATTTCCCACTTCCTGGCGTTGAGGGACCTCATTTGGATAACCCGTGTAAAATGCCTCAGGTTTACACCAAGTTGTACGGCAAGGGGCGAGTTTTCTACAATGCTTTAGGGCACCAAAAGAATGTGTTGGAGGCCGAAGTTCCGAAGGAATTGATGCGCCGTGGCATGCTTTGGGCCTCTCGTTGAAATTTGTTTTCTACTTGATCACGATCCTTCTCTATCTAATTGGAAGTTTCGTGATCGGAAGCAACATCATGACCTTCCGAAAGGACCACTGCGGTGCCTCGTTCGCGGTTATTCTGGGCTCACTTGCTTTTGCCATCGCTGGGATTCTTGGACACTCAAGTCTAACTCTCATTTGTTCCGGGGTAGGAATTCTCGCTGATCTTGCCGTCACCGCCATTTGGATTTTCAGAACAAGAAGCCAAAGATGATCAAAAATTTGGATTAAGGATTGCGAAAATTGCGTTCTGTTGAGCCAACTGAAAGGCAACAAAAGCGTAACATTACAAAAATGAAAAAGTGGATTACTCTTTCGCTAGTTGGAGTTGCGGCGACGGGATTTACATACTTCTCAATACAGAATTCGCGAGTTCAGATGGGACCGCAAACTGATGGGAAGTTCATCGTTTCTTCTGGTCAGACCATCGAGGCAGGGACCATCCCTTACGAACAGCGACTGTCCGATCTGGCGATTCACCCAAGCGGAAATATAGTTGCGGTCGCCGCTAAGAGTAATGTGTTCCTTTGCGATAAGACTCAAATGATCCCGAATTCGGTCGTCGCAATTGGTGCCAGTAGCGGTTTCCACGGAATCAAGTGGACTCCCGATGGCAAGCGACTCATCGTTACTACCGATGCTGGACACCTGCAAGAGTTTACGTTCGATGGGGAACAACTTCAAAAGGGCAAAAAAATTGAACTTGTAGCTCCAAACAAAAAAGGGAATCCAGTTCCCGGAGGGCTTTGTATCAATAAGTCCGGAACCAAACTCTATGTTGCCTGTGCAGACTGGGATGGCGTGGTTGAACTCGATCTTGGATCCTACAAATCGACAAAATTCTTGCCGAGCGGTAAAGTGCCGTTTGGTTGCACTTTGAGCCCCGATGAGGCATCGCTTGTTGTGAGTAACTGGGGAGGCAAAGAGCCGAACCTTGACGATGTGACCATGGCAAGCGGAAATACTCGCCTTGCGATCAATCGTCAAGGTTCGGTGGTCTCGGGCACAGTTACGGTCACTCAACTCTCAAGTGGAGAACGAACGGACATAACAACCAGTTTGCATCCAACGGAAATTTTGTGTGACGGTGACCTGGCCTATATCGCATGCGCCATGAGTGATTCGATTGATGTGGTCAGTCTTTCTTCCAAAAAGCGAATTTCAAGTTGGCTGATTCGAACTTCCAAATTTAAGCTGATTGGTTCGATGCCCAATGCCCTTGCAAAATCTGGTGATACCCTTTACATCGCCGACGGTGGGGACAATGCGATCTGTGAAATGGACGCGAAGACCGGAAAAGTTAAGGGTTTTCGAGGTGCAGGATATTATCCAACGGCAGTTCATTTAAGCAAAGATGCCAAAACCGCATTTGTCCTCAACACAAAAGGGAATGGTTCAGTCCGAGAGACGATGAAGGGTAAGAACGGAAGGAATACTCACGACTTTCAGGGCACGGTTTCGGTGATTGACCTTGGCAAAGACCTAGCGTCGGAGTCCGCGAAGGTTGCGATCAACAACAGTTGGAACGATCCCGCTTCGAGCCAGAAACCGAATCTGAAGGTCTACCAAGGGGCGATTAAGCACGTAATCTACGTGATCAAAGAGAACCGCACCTACGATGAAATTTATGGCGATTTGCCAATTGGTAACGGAGACCCGACTGTGTGCAGTCTTGGCGAAAAAGTGATGCCAAACCATCGAAAAATTGCCAAGCAATTCACTCTCTTGGATAATGCCTATACCAGCGGAACAAATAGCGCGGACGGACACCATTGGTGCAGTGAAGCGATGGCCAATGAGTATTTGGAGCACTTCTACGTTGGTTACTCGAGAACCTACCCAGATGATGGCACCGACGCTCTATCACTCAATAGTGGGGACCGAATATGGGATGCGGCGATGAAGAAGGGATTGAAAGTACGCGTCTACGGCGAATGGGCTGATGACGAAAACCCGATTTACAAGCCGCGACAGCCGAAGGATTGGTTCGAAGCTTGGGAAGATCGGAAGTCTGGCAAGAACATGTTTTCGTATATGCCGACAACCGAGATACCTTCGTTGAAGCCAATTCTTGCCCCAGGCTATCATTATTGGCCTTTGATTCAAAGCGATCAGCATCGAATGGACACGTTTGAGAAAGAATTTAAGGAATTTGAAGCAAACGGAAAACTGCCGAATCTGATGATTATGACCTTGCCTTGCGACCATGGCGAAGGAACTAGTCCAGCATATCCAACGCCGCGAGCGATGATGGCGGACAATGATTACGCTCTCGGACGATTGGTGGCTTTGGTTTCGAAATCGAAATATTGGAAGGACACCGCGATTGTGGTTACCGAAGATGACTCGCAATCTGGTCCGGACCATGTGGATGGACACCGAACCAGCACAATGATTTTGAGCCCGTATACGAAGCGAAACTACGTTTCGAGTGAGTTCCTCACCCAAGTCAGCCTCCACAAAACGATGGGAATGATGCTTGGCTACGGTCCTTTGACTCGGTTCGATGCGATAGCTCGACCGGCAACGGATTGCTTTACCAATACGATGGATTTGACACCGTATGAGATTACGCCGAACAATATTCCTTTCGATGAGCCAAACCCTGGTCGTAAAGTGGCGATGACGAAGGAAGAGAAGTATTGGGCGGATATAACGGCGTCATTGGATTGGTCGTCGATGGATCGTGCCGATCCATACTGGGTGAATCGTATCAATTGGTTTTCGATTTACAAGGGTAGCAAGCCTTATCCTGGTCGCCCAAATGAACGTCCAGGAATGGTTGATGGCGACTAACCTTCAGCGGTATCTATTTCTACACTGGTAATGTAGGAATAGGAAAAGCAGTATGGTTTTGAACTTAGTTCTAGCCTATCAAGGCTATCGGTCGGTAATGTTTGTTTTACAGCCCCCTATCGGGTTGTATAAACCAGATTATTCGACGTCCTCGAAGCGAGATCGGGACACTTACCAGGGCTCATTTCCAGGTTACTTGTATCTGACCAAGAATGAGTTCAGCGTCTCGATTCTAGATGGAACTTGGAAGAAAGTAGGAAAAAGAGTGCTTGGTCGAACCGAATACTTCATGGAGCGGAACTTGCACCGAAAACCTGGCGACAAAGATCGAGACTCTTTTCTTGGAGGATTAGTTTTTGATATCGCCAGTAATGGCGATCTGTTGCTCGTCCCGGGCAAAAGCCAATATCAAAAGTCCAAACTTCGGTTCCGTCGTTTGTCAGATATCAAAATCGTCGATGCCTTGAAGCAATCGTCAGAAATTGACTTGGACTTGAAAGTGATGAACTCCACAACGAACTGGCCCTATCACATGTTGCTGTGGACTGAGAAGTCGAAGTTTCAAAAGACCTTTTTCGAAGTACTCAAGTCATCCGAGCCGTTAGCGATTCGAATAGCCGCCGCTCGTTGTCTCGAAGGCAATTCTGATGAAGCAGTGATTAAGGAAGTTGGAGACATGTTCCTAAAACTGCCGACCACCAAGGAGAAGGGGCCAGCAATTTTTCGTCGGAGGTTGCTAAATGTGCTTACGGAATCGCGACTACCTTGTTCGTTCGATATTGCGATGAAGGCATTCAATGCCAAATTGATCAGCAATAACACGGCATCGAATATAGTAGGAAAGAGTCGAAACCCTGCAGGGATCGACTTCATCCTCAAGCTAGTCGAAACGGCAAAGCTCGAACAGATCCACTCCATGATTGATGATATGAGGGAACTTGACGCCAAAGCCGCTGTCGCCTTGGCGAAGAGGTACGAAGAATCTCAGGAACTCGACGCACAGTTTGAGGCGATTAGGACCCTGGCCGAATGCGAGCCGCGAAGCGAAGATCGCGATAAGAATGTTAAAAAGCTTTTTGAAATGTTCTCGAATGTGGATTGGATGAAGCAATGTAACATTGCGAAGGCGCTAGGAATTTCTCAGACACCTTTTGCTCTTAGCAGTCTCAAGAAAATCAGCGGCAAGGGTAGCCATGAGGCAGTTCAACAGTGGATTGATGAAGCAATTGGTAAATACAAATCCGGAACGAATGCAATTAATCATTAAGTATTTTGTTGTTCTTTGTTAAGCCATCCACTTTCTCACGTGTAGTTTTAACCGTCATAAGAATCCTGTACGAACTGGTTAAACCTAGTATTTCTGGTGCCCAGAAACTTCAACCGCCACTCTACAATGAAATCACTGGTGGATATACCGGTGAATACACAATGAAGCAAACTCTTGTTCTATCGGCCCTACTCGTTTCAGTTGGGCTAGCTGCATCTTCGTTCTCGCAGGTTGGAGTCGATGGCTCTCGCGGTTCTGAATGGACCGGTGTCACCGCTACGTCAGTTTTGTACGATGGATTGGCTCCTACTGCTAACTTTGGAGCGCCAACCAACAAAAATCATACGGTTGCATACGATATTTATTTGCGATCAGATAGCAACTATGTCTATGGATTCTTGGAAACGAAGCCAGCCGGAGCAGGTAATGACAGTTACGATGCGACTCTTGCCTTTACCAACCTTTACTTCTCAACAAATCCATTTGGACTTGGCGGGGCAGGCAGTGGTTCGATTGGCTTTGAACTGCAGAATGATCGAGCTTTCAAGCCGGGTGGATCGGGATACCTTTCGGGGACATTGTCTAGCCTTGGTTTCTCAGTAGTAACTGTTCCTGGCACGGCATATGGAAGTGGCGGCGCACCGACCCTCGTTGAGTTTGCTGCACCTTGGTCGTACTTTACGACTGACCCTCAGGGGGCACCATTTGTCCCGCTTGATGCCACGAACAACAAGTTGAGATTGAACCTTTCACAATCGTTTGGCTATTCAGTTGCCGGTGGAGACGCCGACTATGGTAGCAATCGTTTAGGTGTCTTAACCTATTCGCCAGTTCCAGAACCAGCTTCAATTGCGGTTCTCGGACTCGGAGCTTTGGCATTGCTTAAGCGAAAGCGCAAGTAGAGATCTTCAACAAAATAGCGTCCTCAATTTTAGAGGACGCTATTTTCTTTTACGGTCCTCGCCACGCCACGACACGATCATTTCGATCAAGGTCTTTGATGATCCATGAACCCGGAAATAGAGCCGATACCGCATCGCCTTGGGTTTGCCCAATTTCCAATATCAATCGACCTTCAAGTAACAGGTGATTGGGAACTTGCTCAGATAAGGTCCGGTAGAGGGCGAGTCCATCTTCATCAGCAAACAGGGCAGAATCAGGCTCATAATCCCTGACCTCCCTAGGAATGACTTCATCACGCCCAATGTAAGGCGGGTTCGAGATAATAAGATCAAATTTTTCGCCATCTAGTTGATCGAGCAAATTGGAGTGGCGGAACGTAATGTCGGCGCCCAAAGTCTCGGCATTTTCCCTCGCCATTTGCAAAGCCGAACTCGATATGTCAGTCGCCCAAACTTCCCAGGTGGGACGTTCAAGTTTGAGAGTGATAGCAATGCACCCAGACCCGGTTCCGATGTCAAGCACGCGCAATCTTTCGCCTTGAAGAGCCAATGCGGCCTCAACTAATGTTTCGGTTTCCTGACGAGGAATGAGGACACTTTGATCAACTCGAAATCGTCGAGAAAAGAACTCTCGGTACCCAAGAATATATGCCAAGGGTTCTCCTGACTCTCGCCTCTGAAGGACTCCTTCGAGGGCAAGTTCGTTGACTTCGTGATCTGGGTGAGTTAGTACCCAGGTGCGGTCCACCAACATGACATGGCCCGCCAAAACTTGAGCTTCAAGCTTGTGCGAAGTTACTCCAACCGAACTAAGGCGGGCAGAAGCACTAGTCAACCATTCATTGAGTTGCATTCTCGTCTGGCAAGTTTAGCAAACTCCGCGAGTAATCCACTAATGCTAGGAACAAAGTTAGAATCATTGGTCCAACCATTAGCCCGATTGGACCAAAGAGCGAAATGCCGCCGAGTACGAAAAAAAAGATTGCGAGCGGATGAAGTTGGACTTGATTTCCAATAAAATACGGTTTCAATAAGTTGTCAATCTGACTGACGATGAGGAATCCGACCCCCATGACCACGGCGGCCTTTGTGATGTCGCCTTGAGCAAGAAAGAGTAATCCAACGGGGATATAGATAATTGGGGCGCCGAGCAGGGGAACGATGCATAAAACGACGGAAATGAAGCCTAAGAGCGCGGAATTTGGCACTCCTAGCAAGGCATAGGTGATGCCCATGATTACGCCTTGAATAATTGCGACCATCACGCTTCCACTAAATACGGCCCTAATTGTCTTTTGGACTTTGACAAACATTTCTTCCCCTACTTCTATTGGTAGGCCAGAAAATTCTAGAAAAGGCTTTTTGAGTGACTTGCCGTCACGTTGGAAGAAGAACATGGAAAGGAGGGCAACAATCATCGTGAAAACGGTGAGGCCAGCCTGTTTAGCAATTCCGCTGGCTGGTTGGCGCAATGATCTCACTATTTCCTCCGAGTTTTCGGACCACCAGGTTTGAACATGAAAATCATGCAGTCCAACCTTTTCAAAAATCGGATGAAGAGATTTATCAATGCTTTCGGTAACTGCAAATCCTTGCGTTCCTTGCATTTCTTTCAGCGCAGGGGAGACTTGAGCGGCGGCCAAACCACCAACAATAATGAACGGTAGGCAGATAATTACTAGAGTTAACAGCGTGCTTCGAACTGCCGCGATTGAATCTCCGTACTTTGCAATTTTGGCAATAAACCCTTTTCGTTCGCTCAGTCGAATGTCTTCGTATTTTTTTCGACTCTTTTCAAACCAGGAGTAGGTTAAGACCGAAAGCGTCATTGCCCACAGAATTGCGGAAAGGAAAGGCAACAAGATTGTCACGCTTAAACCGATGACGACCGCGCAGATGATCAAAAAGATCATTCCTTTGATTTGCTGTGACGAAAATGGAGGCGATTGCATGGTCTTTGGGTTTTGTACCCTCAAATTAGCTGTTAAGTTTCACTTAAGTTGAAACTAAGTCCGGTTCAGCTGGATTGGTTATCGGCAGTGTTGAGCGGTCGGAGGCTGAAAGCTGATGCCTGAAAGCTAACAGCTGTATTTGGTGGGTCCGGAGGGATTCGAACCCTCGACCAATGGCTTAAAAGGCCACTGCTCTACCGCTGAGCTACAGACCCAACCGGAAGATGATACCTCGTTCGGCGGAACCAAAACAGCCCTTGCCGGGGTAGATTGATAAGGATGAGCAACGAAATGACCTATGCCTCTTCAGGCGTCAACATTGACGAGGCAAGCCGCGCACTGCGGGGGGTTGGAGAAAAGATCAAGGCTACACAAACTGAAAATGTAGTTGGCGGACTCGGAGGATTTGGTGCCCTTTTCAAGGGAATGTTCCCCGGAATGACAAATCCGCTCATCGTTTCATCTATTGACGGTGTCGGTACAAAAACAAAAGTCGCAGCCATGGCGGGAGACTTCTCGAACCTTGGGAAAGATATTGTCAACCACTGCGTCAATGACATTCTCTGCCAAGGTGCAAAGCCACTTTTCTTTCTTGATTATTTTGCGACATCACGACTTTCGGCAGAAGTATTTGAATCGGTTATTGGCGGAATGGCCGAAGCATGCCTTGAAGTAGGATGTGCGCTTATTGGCGGCGAGACGGCTGAGATGCCCGGAGTTTATGTTGAAGGTGAAATTGATATCGTTGGCACAATGGTTGGCGTAGTCGACACTGATCAACTTTTGCCAAGGACAGTGAGTGCGGGTGACGTGGTCATCGGAATAGCAAGCAACGGACTCCATACAAATGGATTTTCGCTCGCTAGAAGGGCACTTTTCGAAGTAGCCGGCCTCAGTGTTCGGGATGAACCAGAAGGACTGGGAGAAAGTATTGGTTCCGCGCTCCTGAAGCCTCATCGTTGCTACTTTAACTCCGTTTATCCACTTCTAGCCCAGCCGAGCATCCATGCTATCGCTCATCTTACGGGAGGAGGGTTCTTTGACAACATTCCGAGAGTCCTTCCTTCAAACGCACGAGTTTTGATTGAAAAAAGATCGTGGACACCAAGTCCAATATTTAACTTAATCCAGGAGTCAGGACAAATTTCCGAGTCGGAAATGTACCGGACGTTCAATATGGGAATTGGAATGGTGCTAATCGTAGACCGATTTGCCGCCCAGGGCATCATCGATGTCCTGAGCGAATCGGGAGAACACGCGGCAATTATCGGGGAGGTCCAGACCGGATCCCGCGATGTTCAATTAATTTGATTTAGTTCAAGTGAAAGACAAATTTTGCGTTCCCAAGAGCAATCTCAGCACCGTCAGCTAGGTCTGCAATGGTAACTTTTTCAAAGTCATCGGCCAGGACAAAGGTTCCATTGGACGAGCCAAGGTCGTGAATCTTCCAAACTCCATCTTCTTGAGTAATCTTTGCGTGTTTTCGGCTAACGTAAACTCCTTCAGGCAAGTTGCCGAGGTCAATATCAATTGGCCCTACAGATGGATCAAAACGACCGATCACGCACGGGCTGATGACGGTAAATACTTCATCAGTCTCTGCGCCATTCCGCTTAACTACGAGGGTTGGCTGACTGGTGCCAGTTTCTTCCGCGGCTATATTGGTTTCTTCAGCACCGTCAACGGCCTCTTCATGGGTTGTTTCGAGGTTCTCGATAGGTTCTGCTACTTGAGTGTCTTCAATCATGGTTACTCCCAAATCTATTATTCGGTGATTTCCTGTAAAAATTACCGCTAAATCGAGCAAGACTTCAATAAATCTAATTCAATTCCTATGCGGGATCGATGATTGATACTGGCCATTCGGGTGATTCGGACTCTATAAAGAGGTAGGCCGCCCCTTCCTCAAATGAAACTTTTAACTGAAAATCGGTTGCGGCATTAGAAATACTGGTGAAGCCGCGAACCGAAAGAGTCGCACAATCAAATCCCCATTGGACCCCAGACAAGGAAGCGTTCGTAACTGTTTCGAGAGGAAGCATCGATACCCGCCTTCCCGGTACGGTAGTGATTGTCTTTTCTGTGGGGCCTTTCAAGACGTGAGCTATTCCCCTCTGAAGCCCGATAGTCACATCTAAGTCACTTCGAACTGCACAATGGACGGTGTCTAAAAAATGGTCAGACAAATCGCCCTCAGCACAGATCAGAGTGATTTCTGAATATCCCATTTTTTTTGCGTAGTCGAGCAACTTCCCACAATCGGTGTTGTCCTGTTGGTGATCAATGATTGCTTCAGTCTCTGGGCCGACGACTTCTAATGATATGGAATCAAAGTCACCGATTACGACATCGGGAACAAAGCCTGCCTCTAGGACTCTGAGCATCCCACTATCCGCAGCAATGACAATGTCTGCAGACTCAACCCACGCTGCAACCTTGTCGGCGGTCATGTGATCTCCGCCTAAAACACCCAAAATTTTTCGGTGAGCCATAAAGAATTGCTTTTAGTCTACCAACTGGAACCATCCTAGCAATAGAACCAGTAGAGAGGAGTCAACCGGTAAGAAAAGTCAAGACGAATGAGATGCAAAAAAGGGTGCAAAAAAGTCCAAAAAGTTACTCAATTTTGTTGAATTTATCTGTGTATACTGCCTCTCCTGGCACCCCGCCTTCACAGCAATGAACGAGCAACTCTCACTTGAAGATACTGAATCCCGAATACGTTTGGAAGCTGCTTGGCAGCGAGTTTTGGGAAGAATATCGGGTGAAGTGCAGGAGCCAATCATGGCTCGATTCATACGACCGCTAAGTCCTGTTTCGTTTGATGATGGCATTGTGCGACTCTGCGCCCCGGGTCGATTTTTGCAAGAATGGGTGCGAGAAAGGTTTTCTGGAATTCTTCAAAGCTACCTTAGTGACGAATTGGGGCAATCAGTTCAGCTTGAAGTCTTAGCAAAGCCAAGGGAAAAGTCAGACTTCTCAGCGACCAAGGCAGTAACGTCGTCCCCAAATACCGAGAACACTGTCAGTCGGTTTGTCGCCAATGAGAAGTATCAATTTGATAAATTTGTCGTAGGGCAAAGCAATCGATTAGCCGTTGCCGGAGCAAAAGCAGTCGCGAAAGAGCCTGGTCTCAAGTTTAATCCCCTCTTCATTTATGGTTCGAGTGGCCTCGGCAAAACCCACCTCCTTCATTCGATTGCGCGCGAACTAACCTCCACGCAACCAGGAATTTCAATTGTCTACATGACCGCCCAGCAGTTTGCGGAGGAATTCATTAACGCGCTTCAAGCCAACAAAGTTGAGCACTTCCGCCGGCAACATCGCCATGTCGAAGTCTGGCTGGTCGACGACATTCAGTTTTTGGCTGGAAAGGACAAAACACAAGAAGAGATTTTTCACACATTCAACTACCTGCACTCGCTAGGGAAACAAATTGTTTTGACATCGGATCGTCCGCCAAAGGACATTTACCAAATGGATGAGCGACTTAGGTCTCGCTTTGAATCCGGTTTGGTTGCCGATATTCAGATGCCAGATACAGAGACGCGCTGCGCAATTATCCAGTCAAAGGCCAAAGCCATGGAAGTTGACATGGATTACGAACTTGCGATGTTTTTAGCGGAAAGTGTTCCTGGGAATGTCCGAGTTCTGGAAGGGGCAATTACGAAGCTGGTTACGATGGCTTCACTCGAAGGAACTCCACTTACCAAAGAGTTTGCCGAACCAATTGTTGAGCAGTATTTTCAAAATGCATTCTCTAAGCCGGGGTTTGGGCAGATCGTGGATCTTGTTTCGAACCAATTCAATATTTCAATTGATGAGATCAAGGGTCCATCGAGAAAAGCCCCTGTAGTTCACGCACGGCACATTGCAATTTTCTTAACTCGCCGGATCACCGGCGATTCATGGAAGCATATTGGTTCCCAATTTGGCGATCGAGATCATACATCAATCATGCACGGATATCAGAAAATCGATGAACTGATGCATCACGACAAGGAACTTCTTGGTCAAGTCAAATCGTTGATGAAGAACTTGAACCCTCACTAGAGAACCATTGCCTGAGACATACTGAGGACATGATCCTCGCTGATATGACTTGGAAAGAGGTTGACGCATTAGCCCGAGATACAATAGTCCTCATTCCGACTGGGTCGCTTGAGCAGCATGGCGCCCACCTTCCTTTGCTAACAGATTCACTCATTGCAAGTGCGGTAACCACGGCAGTCGAAAGGCAAACAGTCAATGAAGCTGTCCTAACACCTTGCATTTGGCTTGGGGCAAGTGGACATCATCTCAATTTTGCTGGTACTTGCTCGGCATCCATGGAAGGCTACGTTTTGGCGATAACCGCGGTGGTTGAGTCGATGATGCGACACGGTTTTCATCGCTTTTTAATTGTCAACGGACACGGTGGAAACAATGAGCCAAATGGTGTGGCTCTCAGGTCTCTTAAGGAAAAGTATAATCACTTAACGGTTGGGCATGTCGGATATTACGTGTTTGGAGAATCAGAAATTCGAGACTTGATGGAAGGGTCAGCTAAGGGAATCCAGCACGCTTGCGAAGCAGAGACAAGTTTGATGATGCACTTACATCCGGATAAGGTTCGGACCGATAAATTACGAGATGACGGATTGAAGTCTGATCCGCCAACTCAGTCTCTTGTAAAAATGTGGGATGAAATAAGCGAAGAGGGGGTTCTGGGATTTGCTACTCTAGGGACTGCCGCTAAGGGAAAGAAGATCTTTGATGCTTGCGTCAATGGGATTGTCACTGAAGTTCGTGCAATTCATGGCGGAGTGGTTTACACCGGAAACTTTTAATGTCTAAATCCAAAACGATGTCCAATGAAGATCCGGTCGAAACCGCGCTTCTCGTCGTCATTAATGAAGATGAACTTGACGATGTAATCGTCGAAGAAGAACTCATTGGTCTCTGCGAGGCCGCAGGCGTAGAGCCCCTGACGATTGTTCGCCAACGGCTAGATCGACCGTACAAGGGCACCTTTATTGGTTCAGGAAAAGTTGAGGAGATCGCGATTATTGCGAAGGACTTGAAAGCCGACATCGTTCTTATTGACGGCGAAGTTAGTGGAATGCAACAGAGAAATCTCGAAAAAGCATTTGAGACTCGCGTAGTTGATCGAACTCAATTGATCCTTGACATCTTTGCCCGCAGGGCAAGAACAAAGGAGGGAATGCTCCAAGTTGAGCTAGCTCAGCTGACCTACATGATGCCGAAGTTGATGTCTGTTTATACAAAGTTTGAACGGCAAAAAGGTGGAATCGGTATGAGGGGTCCAGGTGAAACAAAGCTTGAATCAGATAAGCGTCTCGTTCGTGACCGTATATCCCGACTCAAGGATGAAATCGTGGACGTTAAGCGCGTTCGAGATCAGCAACGGTCTAGCCGTCGAAAGCATCCGTTTCCTTTTGCGAGTATCGTAGGTTATACAAGTGCTGGCAAAAGCACGCTCATGAACCGTTTAGCTGGTACTGACGTGCTAGTCGATGCGATGCCATTCGCCACTTTAGACCCTACAACCAGGAAAATAGAACTTCCAGATGGATACGCACTATTTTTAACCGACACTGTCGGATTCATTCGTAAACTTCCAACTCACTTGGTTGCGGCATTCCAATCAACACTCGAAGAAGTTACATTTAGCGACTTTATTCTTCACTTAGTCGATGTAAGCGCTCCTTCGTGGGAATCCCAGCGTGACGCAGTGTTGGAAACTCTCCACTACCTTGGAGCGAAAGACAAACCTTCAATCACGGTTTTTAACAAGATCGACGCGGCAAATGACCCCACCTTGTTACGTGCCCTCGTCGCCGAATTTCCTAATTCTGTGGCTATTTCTGCGACAACGGGAGAAGGTATCGATGACTTGCTCGCTGCGATAAAGCGACAAGTGCAAGACTTGCTAGGGACGATTCATGCTCTGATCCCATACGCACATACCGGCTTGATCCAGGAGTGTTACAACTTTGGAAGGGTATTAAAAGAAGAGTATCGAGAAGACGGGATTTACATTGAGGCCGAGCTCGTCAAAGAGATGCGCGGCCTGCTTGAAAAGTTCGTTATTTCTGAGGCTTAGCAAAAGACATCGCCGCACAATTGATGCTTACATGAACTCGGTTTGAAATAAGCGTACCGTCGAGGTCCGTTCCAGTCTTGTAGTCAAATCGGTTGAAATCAAATTCAGTTTTGAGGATCATGAGGTCTCCTTCTTTGTCGCCGAAGCGAGTCTTTACACCATTTTTGACGTATCGAGCGGTTCCTTTTACAGTTATACGCTTGGAGATGCCGCGAATGGTAAACATGCCAACCGCAGTTCCGTGCATCGTGCCATCTTTATCGGTCTTGTCTAACTTTCCAGATTCGACCTCAAAAGTGGCGGTTGGATATTTTTCCGCATCAAGGCACCAACTACCTTTCATGTTTTCGGTCATTTGGTCGCTGGTTACTTTCAAGCTTTTGATTCCAATAACAATTTTTCCGGTGGATTTAGCTGGATCCTGGGCATTAAACATCACCGTTCCCGAAACATCATTTCCGGTTCCATGCAGCGGCTCTAAGCCGTCAGTCAAGCTGAACGCAAAGCCATTAGCTCCCTTTGCATCTTGCAGAGAAAATTCTTGAATAAGCGCTGATCTGCGTGCGAATCCAAAAACAAAGAGGACGCTTAGACCGAGGATTGCAGACTTTACGATAAATGACTTCTTCATGGAACGGTTCTACGCAGAACAGTTACTTTTATCGGCAATTCTTTTTCTTAGGTCGAAACCGTGGATTCACCGGCTACAAACCCGGTTGCGAATGCGGCCTGAAGGTTATAGCCGCCAACTGGACCCGCAATGTCTAAGACTTCTCCGCATAAGTAAAGACCGGAAACAATCTTCGATCCCATTGTTTTAGGGTCAACCTCGTCAAGGCTAACTCCTCCGGCCACAACTTCTCCCTTTTCTAAGGGAACATGTCGAACTTCACCGACATACCAGCTTTTGACATTTTGAACCAAGCGATTTCTTGCCTTTCGATCGAGTTGTCCAAACGTTGTCAAAGGATTGATATCGCAGCTGCTGGAAAAGGGGGCAACCAAGCTTTCTGGCAAAAACTCCTGCAGGAACTTCGAGACTGTCGTCTTTGGATTTTCGGTAAGGAAGCGATTAGTTAGTGCTTCTTCTTTTGTATTGGGGACAAGGTCAACTTCAAGTCGTACAGCCTGAGTCTCAAGAGCTTCAGCGACGAGCCTGCTGACTCCTAATGCACACGGTCCCGAGACACCTAAATGAGTAAAGAGAAGGTCTCCAGACCAGCGTGCGACTTCTTTGGCTCCCCTTGCCTTTAGAACTATGTTTCGCAAAGCAACACCAGACAGGTCAACCTGTGGCTCAGCAAGATAGATCGGTGCTAGAGCGGCGCGTGGCTTTACAATGGTGTGTCCGGCACTCTTGAGCCACTTCCAGCCGTCTCCGGTTGTTCCCGAGTTTGGGTAGCTTGAACCCCCGGCACAAACAATAACATTCTCTGCATATAGCTCCGTAGCATCAATTCGATCATGGCGATCTGAAATCGTCAGAGCTTCAGAAAGCAATGCTTTAGCTCCATACTGAGTCTTCTCCATCGGAATTCGCCTGCCAACTTCTTTCGACTCACCGATCTTTACGCCTTTGATCGTGTCATTTTCGATGATAAGGTCTTCAACGGGAGAATCGAGATAAACCCAAACTCCAGCTTCTTCGAGCAACAGCTTAAGCACTGCCACCACATCTTTGGCGGTTTGATGAACCGGGAAGATTCGACCATCCGGTCGTGTGTAGACCTCAATGCCTCGGTCAGTGATCAGTGGAACGATGGAAGTGCTAGGAAATCGATAAACACTCGGTCGAATGAATCGAGCTTCATTTTGACGAAAGGGTGAAAGCACATCTTCGATGGGTCCGTCATGGCAGATGTTGCATTTTCCACCGCCCGAAATGAGAATTTTAGTTCCGATCCGAGAAGTTTTCTCAAGCAAAACTACTTTTGCACCGAGTGATGCAGCGCGCCATGCGGCAAAGATTCCCGCTGCGCCGGCCCCAACTACAATCACATCCGGCTTCATATGTGGATCAATTATGAACGCTTAAAAATTTGCACAGGCGCCGAACCTTGGTAAACTGTAATTTCATGGCGCGACGAAGGCACTTTAAGCAAAAAACGGGAGATCAATCTGGAAAGGAGCAAGGCATTGAGCTAGATGGCACAATCCTTGAGAACTTGCCAAATGCAAGATTTCGCGTCAAGCTTGATGAAGGTGACCTCGAAGTGCTTGCACACGTAAGTGGAAAAATGAGGATGCACTACATCCGAATTCTTCCCGGTGACCGCGTAAAAGTGGAAGTTAGCCCATACGATTTGACGATGGGACGAATAACTTATCGGCACAGAAATTAAGGGCTAGGACCGACTCCTTTAGGCAAGGCTGGATACCAACAGGTACCAGCTTTTTTTATTAGTAATCTCACCATGATGCGACAAAGATTGATCTCGCACTAAGCGAACCGACGCGCTAGCCCTATGCCCTTTCGCTCATGTCTTTTCCCCATAAGGCCAATTGGTACCGTGAAAAGCAGTTCAACCCGGTAGACTGTATGTCTTATATTCGCTTGACTCCGATGAGTTTGGCAAAGCAAATCCAAAACGGGACGTATTGGGGTTGCAAAACGATTCAGACGTTGAGTATTATTTACAGTTGCGTCAGCGACGTTCTGCGTGTGCTTTCGTTCCCATCATTTGTGAGGTTGATTTAACTTTACAGACGGGCGAATTAGGAAAAACAGATCATGAAAGTAAGAGCAAGTGTAAAAAAGATCTGCGACAAATGCAAGATCATTAAGCGCAACGGTGTTGTGCGGGTGATTTGCAGTGTCCCAAAGCATAAGCAACGACAAGGTTAATAGAATTTATGGCACGTATTGCAGGTATCGATCTTCCGAGAGAAAAAATGGTTCAGTATGCACTTCCAGTGTTGTACGGAATCGGGAAGCACAACGTTATTGATTTGCTTGAAAAAGCAAAGATTGACCCGCGAACGAAAATCAAGGATCTAGACGAAAACGAAATTCAAAGAATTCGTGAAGTCTTGGATGCTGATTATCAAGTCGAGGGTGACCTGCGACGGGAAGTCCAAACGAACATCCGTCGCTTGATGGAAATTCGATGTTTCCGTGGAATCCGCCACTCACGTGGCCTCCCAACGCGAGGTCAACGAACTCGAAGCAACGCACGAACTCGAAAGGGTAAAGCGAAGACCGTTGCCGGAAAGAAGAAGGCGAAGAAGTAGATTTGATGGCTCCGGCATTGCGCCGGAGCAAAGGCACCCATGGCAAGAAAAACCAATACGAAAGGAAAGCAGAAAGAGAAGAAAAACATCGCAATCGGTGTGGCGCACGTTCACGCGTCCTTCAACAACACAATTGTTACGATCACCGATGCGAATGGCAATACGATTAGCTGGGCTAGCGCCGGCAACGTAAACTTTAAGGGAAGCCGAAAGGGAACCCCATTCGCAGCTCAGGTAGCCGCCGATAAGGCATCAAGGCTAGCTCAAGAGCACGGATTAAAGCAGATTTCAATTCAGATTCGTGGACCAGGATCAGGTCGAGAAACCGCAATGAGAGCACTTGCTGCTAGCGGTCTCGAAATCACCCACGTCGTTGACGTCACCCCGCTTCCGCACAATGGATGCCGACCGCCAAAGCGACGACGAGTCTAATTTAGGAGAAACGAACCCAGAATGCCCGCAATTTCAACCCTCCAAGTCACCAATGAGTACGGAAAGTTTGTTCTAGAGCCACTTGAGAGAGGCTACGGTCAAACGATCGGTAACGCAATTCGTCGAGTGCTTCTCAGCTCCATTCAAGGTGCTGCTGTTAGTGCAATTCGAATCGACAAAGTGTTCCATGAGTTCGCTCCAATTCCAGGAGTGAAGGAAGACACTACTCAACTCATCCTTAACCTAAAAGACGTTGCTGTAAAGGTAGTCAGCGACGAGCCGATCGACGAAGTTGTCTTGAAGCTCGAAGCTAACGGCCCTGGCATCGTTACCGGAGCAGACATCGTCTGCCCTGAAGGGGTTGAAGTAGTTAACCCTGAATGCTACATCGCTACGATCAGCGATCCAAAGGCGACTTTGAGCATGGAGCTATTTGTGAACTGGGGAGTTGGTTATCTTCTTCCTGACAAGCAAGAGCGATACAAGGGCGTTATTGGGCTTTTGCCAGTTGGTGCGCAATTTACACCAATCCGAAAGGTCAACTATTTGGTCGAAGCTACTCGTGTAGGAACACGAACTGACTACGAAAGACTGGTAATTGAAATTGAGACCAGCGGTGCAATCGCTCCAAACGATGCGCTTTCGCAGTCCGCTCACATTCTTGACAAGTACTTCCGAATATTCTTCGATCTCGGTGCTGCTGGATTCCAAGCTGAAATTGGAACCGAAGAGCAAAGCACAGATGAGATCCTCAAGAACGTTCCAGACGTGAAAATCGAAGAACTCGACTTCTCACAGAGAACATTCAATTGTCTTCGACGTGCAGGAATTCTCAACCTGCGTGCTCTCGCTCTCGTCAGCGAAGCAGACCTTACAGCGATCCGCGGCTTCGGCAAGAAATCGTTGCTTGAGGTTCGTGACAAGCTTCAAGAGCACGGCCTTGAATTGAAACCATCGAAGGGTGGCTACCGTTCAATTGACCTTCTCGATGATGACGACGACGACTTTTAAGGAAATATAGATGCGACATAAAGTAGACCACCGTAAACTTGGCCTGCCGTCCGATCAGCGGATGCACCTCCTGACGAATTTATCTCGTCAGTTCATACGACATGGGTACGTTCGAACAACCTTCGGACGAGCTAAGGAACTTCAACGAATGGTTGAGAAGCTCATTACCCTGACCAAACTCGAGGATGGCCTTGAAGGACGACGACGAGCTCGAAAGATTCTCGTTGGTCATAGCTCAAGCAACCTCGTAAGTGGCAAGGCAACTGCCGGAAAGACTGCATTGGAAACGACACAAATCAAAATCCAATTCAACAAACTTTCAGGCGAAGACCTCGTCCAGCACTTGTTCGATAACATCGGTCCACGGTTCAAAGACCGCAACGGTGGATATACCCGTCTCGTTAAGACTGGTAACCGCCGAGGCGACGCCGCGCAAACCGCAGTTCTCGAGCTAGTTTAAGATTTATCCCACCGAAAGGTGGGATTTTTTGTGATGCGAATAAAACTTACCGTTGCCTACGATGGAACGGATTTTAGGGGTTGGGCGCAGCACAAAGGACAGAGATCTGTCCAATGCACATTGAAAGAAGCTGTTCGCCGTGTCTCGGGCGAAGAAATTGAGATCATCGGAGCGAGTAGAACCGACGGAGGAGCGCATGCAAGAGGGCAAGTTTGCCATTTTGACTGCCATGTAAATGTCCCCGTCACACAATGGGTTTATGCACTGAACCGAGTCCTTCCCTCTGACCTTGCGGTCATGAAGGCTCAGCAAGTCGCAGATAACTTCAATGCAAGGTTTTCAGCCGCTGACCGCTTTTATCGATATCGAATTCTCACAGGTCGTCGAGACCCAATGAGAGAACGGTTCGCTCACCATTGGGGAAACGAACTAAATTTGGAATTGATGCAGCAGGCAGCAACGGCACTCACCGGTGAGCATGATTTTGGAGCCTATACCGAGGAATTGGAGTATTCGGTAGTCAACACAGTTCGGGAGTTGTTCCGAGTCGATGTTAGGCAAGTTCGAGATGAGGTGTGGGTGGACGTAGTCGGTACTGCCTTTCTTCGCGGAATGATGCGAAGAATGTCAGGCGCGATTCTAGAAGTAGGTCGTGGATACCGAGACGTCGTAGAGGTCAGTAGACTCCTCCAACCAGAGGAGCGGCTCAAGTACCAGTGGCCAGTGGTACTTCCGGCAAAGGGTCTTTGTTTAATGAAGATCCGATACGGAAGGCATCCGCGGGACAATCGAGAGTCATCGAATAGCTTTAATCAAAAAAACAATTTAGATAGGAAATAGGAAAAGAAAATGAATCGAACATTCACCAACAAAGGTGGCGAGATTGAGCGAAATTGGTACATTGTGGATGCCGCTGGCATGCCCGTGGGCCGACTCGCTGGACAAGTCGCACAGCTTCTTCGTGGTAAAAACAAACCAACTTTTGAATACAACCAAGATTGTGGAGATTTTGTCATTGTAATCAACGCGTCCCAAGCCGTACTAACTGGCAACAAAAAAGACGAACTCATTTATTGGCACTCAGGTTGGCCAGGTGGACTCAAGAACGTCGCCCGTGGCGAAATGCTTGAGCTAGATCCAGCTAAATTGGTTGAAAAAGCAATTTGGGGAATGTGCCCCAAGACCAAGCTTGGTAAAGCCCTATTCAAGAAGTGCAAAGTTTATGCAGGTGCAGAGCATCCACACGAAGCTCAAAATCCTCAACCATACAACATCAAAAAGGACGGCAAATAAAGCATGGCAGTTAAGCAAAACTACGGAACCGGGCGACGCAAGTGCGCCATTGCAAGAGTTTGGCTCAAGCCAGGCGAAGGCAACATTATCATCAACGGCAAGGACTTCCGAGCATATCTTGGTCGACCTGTTCTCGAAATCTTGGTAAAGAGCCCATTGGTTCACCTTGGTCTCGAAGCCAAGTACGATGTGGTTGCAACCACCAAGGGCGGAGGAATCTCCGGTCAAGCTGGTGCAGTCCGACTTGGTATCTCACGGGCATTGATCACCGTTGACGAAGAATTCAAGAAAGACCTTCGCGCTCAAGGTTATATGACCCGAGACTCGCGAGTTAAGGAACGTAAGAAGTACGGTCGTAAGAAAGCACGACGTGGCTTCCAGTTCGTTAAGCGCTGAGAGATCACTCTCGTTCGATTCATTCACTTTCAACGGAGTCCGCATTGCGGACTCCGTTTTTATTTGCCTGATTGCTGCCTCCGCAGTCCGACGGTAACTTCACCTGAGAAAGAAGGGTCCAAGTATAAAGGGACCAAAGACCATGCTGTGGAGGCTTATCCTAACTGGAGTGAGACCCAGCACGACTACCTAGTCAAAAGCTTTGGCTCTCAGGAATCGTCTCCACCATGAAGAAGCGTTTCGCCATTTGGACTGCCTTGATTGCTCTTGCGTCGATCGCAACGGCAGCTTCGTTTAATATTCCGATGAAGCGTATTTATTCAGATGCCGACAACGCCAAATCCCTGGGCATCAGCGTGCAGGAATATAAAATTGTATGGAAGATGGGATGCCAACTAAGCAGCGACATTCGTCATCATCGGCCAATTAGCGATACTGATGTCGAACATCTGCTTAGCGTCGCACGCCAAAGCGGGAAGCTTGCAAACCAAGTCATGTGGATGCTCTATCCATTAAGAGAGACCTCCTATAAATCTCAGGTGATTGATATCGCGTATATTTCCAGTCAGTCAAAGGAAGAAAACGAAGTTTTCACCGCTCTTGAACTCTTGAAACACTACGACGATCCTCGTTGGCAATCGCTTGCAGAAGCATATCCTTGGCAATGCAAAGAGTATCGAGAGCTCATCATGGAGCCCAGACGCTACTAAGTCTGGAATCGCTTAGCGTGACCTGGTTCATAAACAATTCAAGGACTTGAATTGAGCAAATGAAGGTAAACATGAGGCATGGCAAAAAGCTTCATTGCTCCTGAACTCCAGACTTACGTCGAGTCGGTGACCCTGAAAGAAAACGACATTCTGAGGCGGTTGCGAGAGGAGACGGCATTGATGCCTGAAGCTGGATACCAAATCAGCCCCGATCAAGGACAGTTCATGGGCTTCTTGGCAAAGGCGGTTGGAGCCAAGCGATATCTGGAAATTGGAGTCTTCACCGGATACAGCACGCTCGTCATGGCCCAGGCAATGGGACCCGATTGTCACGTAACCGCTTGCGATATTAGCGCGGAATTTACAAATGTCGGCAAGCGATATTGGGACGAAGCCGGTTACGCGAACAACATCGATCTTCGTATCGCTCCTGCCCTCGATTCGCTTGATTCACTCATCGCCGAGGGAACGGAGCCTTTCGATATTGCCTTTATCGACCCCGACAAGCCAAACATGCCCAATTACTTCGAGCGATGCCTAAAATTAGTCCGCAAGGGTGGCTTGATTCTTAGTGACAATGTCCTTTGGTCAGGAAAGATTATTGATGAGAGCGACCAAGAAGAAAACACCTTGGTCTTGCGCAAGTTCAATCAAGATCGGTTCATCGATGATCGCGTGGAAGTCGTGATTTTGCCGATTGGCGACGGTATCAGCATGGCAAGGGTCAAATGAGTTCTTTCATATTTCTCGCCTTATTGGCGTCAAATCGAGGCGCAGCCAAAAATGTTGGTTGGGAGATGTTCGGCAACGATGCTGGTGGTAGCCACTATTCGCCGCTTAGTCAGATCAATGCGGGAAACATTAAGAACCTCCAAGTTGCGTGGACCTATCACTCCAAAGATCAGAGTGGAAATGTGCCGATTCAATGCACTCCGATCGTAGTCGACGGTTCTATGTACTTGGTTACACCAGGTCATAAGGTGGTTGCCCTTGACCCGACAAATGCCAAAGTTAATTGGTCGTACGATTCGAAAACCGATCTCGGAAAGTCTGGTCATGCCAAAGCGAGCCGAGGAGTGGCGTATTGGAGCGACAACAAACCAAGTGGTCAACGCAGGATCCTCTATGGGACGCCTGACGGGCGCATCGTTTCTCTTGATGCTCGATCTGGAAAACCCGATCCAGGGTTCCGAGAAGTCGATCTCCACGCAGAGTTGGGATCCAAGTCATACATCGGAGTTTCGGCAGCGCCAGTCATGTATAAAGACATGGTCTATGTCGGCATTGCCGGTGACGAGGGCGCGGGCGCGGCTCCAGGCGACATCATGGCGTTCTCGGTTAGAACAGGGGAACGCAAGTGGACATTCCATGTCATTCCACGTCCCGGAGAGTTTGGAAATGACACCTGGCTCAACAACTCGGCAAAGAATGGCGGTGCCGCCGGAGCCTGGAACGGCTACGTTGTGGATCAAAAGCGAGGCATCCTATTTGCCGCTACGGGCTCAGTTGCCCCTGACTTTGACGGCCGGTCGAGACCGGGTGACAATCTGTTCGGAGATTGCATCATTGCGCTTGACGCCAAGACTGGCAAACGGTTGTGGCACTTCCAAACTGTCCACCACGACCTTTGGGACCATGACAACGCTAGTCCGCCCATCCTGTGTACGGTCAAACGAAAGGGAAAGAGCATCGACGCCGTTGCCCAACTGACCAAGACCGGATTTTGTTTTGTCTTTGATCGGGTTTCCGGCAAGCCCTTGTACGATGTTCGAGAAGTACCTGCGCCACCTTCTGATGTACCGGGAGAGCAAGCCGCCAAGACCCAACCTGAACCAGTATTGCCGCCGCCACTGACTGAGATTCTATTTACAAAAGACAGCGTAACCAACTTAACCAAAGAAGACCATGACTTCGTCATGAAACGAATTGAGGGATTGAGTTACGGTCAGAAGTATTTGCCTCCTTCTGCACAGGGAACGATTATGGCTCCCGGATACTTCGGTGGTTCGCCTTGGTCGTGCTCGGCGTTTGATCCTCGAACAAACCGCCTGTTTGTCAACACCAATAATATGCCTGCCGTCGTGGGGAACTACGAATTCCTCAAAGATAGTAAAGGGCGCCCAGGCGTCAAGCCACCGTGGGGGAATTTGACTGCAATCGATCTGAACTCGGGTCAGTTTGCTTGGCGCAAAACGCTGGGCGAATACAAAGAGCTGACTGATCTGGGAATTCCGCAAACTGGAACCCTGAACCTGGGTGGACCGATGGTGACTGCCGGAAACCTGGTGTTTATCGGCTCTACTTGCGACCAAACCTTTCGAGCATTCGACAGTCGAAATGGCAAAGTACTGCGAGAATTTCCTCTTCCTGCATCTGCGTTTGCGGCGCCAATGACTTACTCAGTCAACGGCAAGCAATTTGTGGTCATTGCGGCCAGTGGTGGCGGATACGGAAAGGTGTTTGGGCAGGATCATGGTCCTGTCTCGGACACCTTTGTTTGCTATTCTTTGCCGTAAAACCGCCAATTTTGAACCGAACTTAACGAAATTAAGAATATTTTCTATCCATATAGTAAAATTTGATATATAATCACTTTATGGACTTTCGAAGTGATGTTGAGGCAATGGTTTTGGGCGTGCTCCAAAGCGAGCCAGGATATGGATATGAGATCGCGAAGCGCATACGCGAAGTAAGCGATGAGATGTTTAAGTATGGCGAAGCCCAGCTTTATCCCGCCCTTCGCAAGCTCGAGGAAGCTGGCTACGTTGTTGGCGAGTGGGTAATGCAAGAAGGCAAGCCAAACCGACGGGTGTACTCGATCACCGACGAGGGCGGCAAGTTCTTGCTGGAGCGCCAAAAGGAATTCGAGAAGTTTGTCACCAAAGTCAACGCGGTGATGAAGCTTTCTAAGGCGTGGACGGTTTGCCATGCATGAGGCAGTCGAACGATTCGAGAGCGAAGTTCGAACTGTTGTCCGTAGAGGTTCGAAGTCAAGCGAGTTCGAAAGTCCGATCAAGGAGATCGGTGCCCATTTCGGTGATCTTGTAGATGAAGGAATTCGCAGTGGGATTAGTCAAGCCGAATCCGAATTACTTGCCAAGAAACGATTAGGTGAGCCAGTAGCGATTGCCCTTCAAATTCTTAGGTGTCCAAGCAGGATTCTGAGAGGTACTCGAATTCAGCAATCTACATGTGGTATTCCACTTGCGATAACGGTGCTGTTCGTGGTTGCAAGTTATTTCACGGGATGGATGAGTGAAAAAAACATCCTATTCATATGTGCTATTTGGGCAATATTTATTCTCTCAGCCCTCGCCTTTGGGTTTGGGTTGCAATTGGCAAAAAAGATCATTTGGAAGCCGTTTGCTGTATGTGGAATTATTGGCGCAATCTTTGCAGCGAGCGTCCTTTACCAAGAATACAGCAAGGTCAGGTTATTGGACGGGATGACAAAAGCCGAGGTACAGCAAAGGGTCGACAAGTTTGAAAGTCAGATAAGCCACATGTCAAATGAGCGTTTTCACCTTGAGCATATTCTTGTTGCTACAAACCGCCCGGTAGAAACTCGTTTAGAGGCCATTAATAATGTAATTGCTACTTCAAAATCAGATATTTTTGTTGTTGATCCCAATTCGACCGGAAAGTACTTAACGCCAGTCGAAATGAGAAAAACGAATGATAAGGTTGCGACTTACAAACTGTTTTTGACGCGGACTTCATCTGCTCGTATTGCCGATCGAGAGTGGCAGAACCAGCATGTTTCTTTTGCTGGATTTGATGAAAACCGGAATGAGAGCCAGAAATGGAGATACTTTGCAGAATCTGAAGCAATGCCAACATACTTGATTATTGCCGGTGGTATCGAACTATCCATGGCGTTTAGTGGCGTTTTTCTGTGCCTGGCGAGTATCGGATTTGTGACCTCACGAATATGGATCATGCGCAAGTCGTGGCTCCAACTGTCACAAGGATACTGAGTGAATAGGGAAAATCGAATGAATACAAATGCGGTTGAGAAATTTGAAGATGATGTTCGAACGGTAGTTCGGCGAGGTTCGAAGTCAAGCGAGCTTGAGAGTTCGATTAAGGAGGTCAGTACCCACTTCGCGGACTTGATTCAGGAAGAGCTAGGCAAGGGTGCCTCGAATGAAGAGGCTGAGGCTTTGGCGAAGAAACGGCTGGGTAGTCCGTTAACCATTGGAATGCAGATTCTCAATACCCCAAGCAGGATTTCGAGGGGAATTCGAATGCAAAAGTTCGCGCTTGCTGCTCTGTCATACTTGGCGATTCATTTTGTTGCTATTCAGTATTTCGGTCTTAAAGGTTGGGAAGGTCCGATCTTATCGATATTTGGATTTTCATTCTTTGGAATCTTTTTGGCGGCTGCGATTTCATTTGGATCTGGGGCCGTCCTTTCAAGGCGGATTGTATGGAAGCCACTGCTTGTACTTCTCCCCGTTTCGATTGTTCTGTTCGGGTTAGCCGAAATGGCACTAATGCCTTTGTTCATCACCTACTTCGATCAGCCTGGGATGCACGCATATAAACTAACATTTAAGCCGCTAACCTTGTTATCATCGTTTGCTTACGGGCTCCAAGTCTCAGGACGACTGATCGGATTCTTTTTGGTGATTGCATTGATGACCTTTATGATCTGCCGAATCTGGCTGACACGGCTTTCTTGGTTCCGACTGACTCTGCGCTAGGTGATTGAGTATGTCAAAGCAAGCAAATAAATGTTTTGAGCAATCACTTCGGGGTGCGGTCCGACGACTTGCTCGAGGCAACTTCGAAGACTCAATCCGAGAAGTGATTGAACACCATCGCGATTTGATACAGGAGGAGTTATCTAACGGTAAGTCCGAAGCCGACTCGGAGATCACTGCGTCCCAGCGGATCGGGCTTGTTGGCGGCATTGCCCGAAAGATCGTTGACTCTCCTGCTCGTTTAACCACTGGAAAGAGGCTTCAATTGGTGGGCATTGCCTTATGGGTCCTCGTCCCGATCCTCCTCGAATATTTGTCCCTTTTTGCGTCACAGTTGCCATACCCGTACTCTAGCTATATCGGTGGAGTCTTTCCGAGAGCCTACTCAACCATCCTTGTCGGTGGACTTGTAACGGCAATCGGATGGTTCTCCTCTGCGAAAATCGAAGGTAAGGCGATAGCAATCGGATCGCTTTGTTTAGTCCTCGTGGGCATTCGATTTTCTATAATCATGGAATCTCAAACCGGATCACCATATTCGGCGCACGTCGCAATGATGATCATTCGCGCGCGATTCGCTTCTTTTCTCATTGGTCTCGGTGTGGGTGCCGCTATTCTTCGCCTCTATCACTACCGAATCGACACATTCAAACTACGACGCATCTAGGGCAACATGACAAACGATCCAGTCTCAGAATTTGGACAGCGCCTTCGCAAGGCAACGAAGTGGCGACACCACAACGACGCGGTAAAAGAAATTGTTGGACATTACCAGGACCTTTTTCAAGAAGCGTTACATAAGGGAGCTTCAATTGATGAGGCACGAAAGTTCGCTGACGAGAATATTGGAAACGTATCCGAAATAGCAAAAGGAATCCGAGGTGGAAACGGTAAATCGAACGGAATGAAGCTCCAGTGGATCGCGATGGCGGTCTTCGTATTTGGGAGCCTGATCGCCACCGTGATGGGAATGAACGGCTATGAGATTGGCAGTCTTTGGGGTCGAGTCGTTGAAGCCAGCGATCCAATTGGTTTGTTTGCAATGTACATTGCCGGATTTCTTGCCGCTGTTGGTATCTTGAAGGCCAAGCGAGATGCGATTCTCGGCTTTTGTTTGGCCATTATTCTGATTTCAGTCGGACATACGGCAATACTCCTCCGACATAGTCGATCCTTCAGTCGATTCGATGCTACCTGGAAAAGACACGAGGATGGGTGGCATGACTATGCCGCGAAATATCGGCCTATCATGACTGAGCGATACAACCTCTACGTTGCTGCTATTTCTGGGACCCAACAAGAATCTGATGACGCCATTCGTAAGCTTTCGAGCGGTGTAAAGCGACCTCAGGATCGGGGTGTTGTCATCCTCGATGGCGAGAAGGGAAAGTGGATATTTCCCCTACAAACACAAGCTGTGCAAGCCCGAAATATCAAAGTATTTCCGTTGCGAGATGACAATCTAAATTGGATTAACTTTGGTGCAACGGACACATTTGAGATGGCACAAAGGGAGTGGCGATCATCGAACGAACTTCTCAAAGCAATACCGATCCTTCGAAAAGGCTCGGAGGCGGAGTTCGCTAGGGCATCTCAAGTTGTTGTATCTACCGCAATGGGGACAATTCTTACTTACGTGAAAATTTGTGTCTTGCAATTCCTCTATAGCTTCCTCATCACTTTCTTGCTTTTCGGCATTGCGACCAAATTAAGACAATTATTTAAAGGTAATCGCCGGGCCATATAGCTTTTTCATCAGGAAGTAGTCCTGGCCAAACATCTTCGCCGGGATCGCCTTCCAGTTAAAGCCCAAGCTTTCTGCGCTGAAACGGCCATTCTCCCCGATTCCCGAGCCTTGCTTGACTTTCATTGCTACCATTTAAGGCTAGGATAGGAAAATTAAGGTCAGGATAGTAAAAGCCAATCCGATCGCCCATTTTGACCCCTTTCAAGACGTAAGTACTAAAGGTCAATTTCCGTAGACATGCTTAATTCATGCAAAAAATCTATACAATTTGTGGAAGTCGTGATATAGTACATTATATTCAAGGTGCTTCACATGCAATTGAACTTAGTAAAGTTAATACCAGTCGCATTGTTAGGGGTTAGTCCACTACTGTTATTTGGTGTTTCGCGGTTAGCGAGGTCAGATTCTGAAGATCTAAGAGTGTTAGCAAACCAGTTCCGAAAGGTTCCTAACATATCTTATCCTTCGGTAGACATGCTTGGTCATCAAATTAATAGGTTCGACGAATTGGCGGTTTTTCCCGACTGTAGTTCATGTTCCAATTTTCGGATTCAATGCGCGAGTTTAGTTAAGGAGAACAAGACGGTGAAGTTTCTTATACTTAGTCCTGACAAGAAGGTGCCTGAGGAATTGTTGGTGTCCACAAATTGTCAAGTCGCGGTTTTTTCCAAGGATTCAATTTATGCTCGGTTAATCCCGGGGCTATACAACCGATGAAAAACAAAGGTCTTTCCCTCATAGAAATCTTGATGGTCATCGCAATCCTAGCGATAACAACGGCGATAATCTACCCTACCATTGCTAAGGCAAAAATGGCGTCAAAGGCTTCGGCGGTTAAGCTAAACCTAAAAGGTATGTGGCTGGGTCTCCAATTGTATCGTGAGCAATATGGCGAAACCGTAGAATTTGGATCAATTGCCGATATGGGTCTTCCGATCCCGCCAGGAGGTATCACTCGCTTCTGGCAAGATTACACTCACGATGAACGCTTTGTTTGGGATAACCACAGAGGCTTGGTGCCGTGCGGAATCACGGTAGGGAGTGAGTCGATGCGTGGGATCTACTACATGGGAAACGTCCTCGGGGTTTGGGAGCAAGACGTCGAGATATATAAAGACAAGACTGTCGTCCTGTTTGACAAGAATTGCAACACGAGCGACGTGAAAATTGACTGCCAATACTGCGACAAAAGATCAATCGCAATCACTCTCGGTGGTCAAGTCTTGGATAAACGAAATTCTGAATGGCCAGTCTTCTTGCAAAATTTTTACCAGAAATAGGAAAGTCATGAAACTACGACAAATGAAACGAATGAAATACGCAACTTGCTTGGCGCTGGTCTTCGCCGGCGTCAGTTACACAGTTGCCCATCCACCGTCCGGTCCAAGTATGTGCCACTCTTGCACCCAAATTACTAAGCCAGTCAATCCTTGTCCCTTGGCGCCTGACACAACCGATGCATATGCATTCTGTGGCTCAGAGTTTTGGGACAACTATGGCTCTGATCCAAGGGAATGCAAACAGTTTTGGAAGGTTACTAGAACTTGCCAAAATGGAAGCCACCAAGAGTGGACCGAAGAACAATGGTGGGGCGCGGATACCACCTGTAATACTGGATCGTGCCACGCACAGTAAGTAATGCTCGCGAAATCTGGCGAAGTTTGATACTCGGGGCACTGTTAACGATCGTTACGATCGTATATAGTGTCCAAGTTTTAACTCGCGAAAATATAGTCGGCGCGGCGAACAAATTAGGAAACGCGATGGTGTCATCTAATGCCGATGTTGTTTACGATTTTCTGCGTGATGAGGATCGCAAGGCCAACCAGATGTCGCCCGAACAATTCCATAAATTTTGGGATGAGTTCTATGTGCCAAGGGTGGGCAAATATACCAATTTTAAGGTAATCGGAGCCTCCAGTAGCGGAATTATGTTGGTCGTATCGGGACCTCGTGGTCAAATGTCTGTGCTTGTTTCGGGGAATGACGGTCAATATTCCAGCCCATTCTTAATGGGATTTTTGTGCCTGAACGCAATCGAATCAAACAGGGAAACAAAAACGAATATCCAGAAAAATGTCAGACCGTCGGAAAGGTTTCATAACCAGGCCATCCAATTGCGAGCGAATAGGTCTGAACTGAATCATTACGGCATCAAAGTTTTGAAGGTCAACATAAAAGGTTTTCGGACAATCGATGAAATGGCCCTTGCGCTTGAAAGTGCGAGTCGAGAGCAGGCGGAAAAGGAGAAATCAGTCGCGGTGAAGGCTACGGCCCGTTAGATTGTGGCTTGATTGAATTTCTAGATTTGATATGAACGTTAAGAAGTCTGCTAATAAAGCCAAAAGAGCCTGGAGGCTCCGAAGCACGATACTTGCGATGGCGGCGCTATCGTTTCTTCTTTGGTGGTTAAACCTTGACTCGATCGAGAAGCGATCACGGATGGTGGGAGATGCCGTCCTAAACAACCGGGTCGACTATCTTTGGTCCATGATCCGACAAAGTGATCGAGACGAATCTCATCTCACGGAAGCAAACTTCAAGAAGTTCTGGGAAACTCTTGTGGTTCCCAAATTCCGAGACTTTAATGCATACCACTTGGAAATGCGGGGTAAAGATTCTCGTGATGTATTAATCACAGGTCCAAGCCGTTACAAGGTGGCTCTATACACGGTGGTCAAGTCTGGGGATGAGTATTACATTCCCGACCTTGTGGGTCACACTTGCTCATATCTCGCCGGCTACGATAGGCCGATTCCGACCGCACAAGACTTGAAGAAAGACGCCGGAGTAAAAGGCGTTATTTACTTGGATGGGAAAATTTCGTGGCTCCAAAGAAATCGGGAGAAATTGGAAGAATGTGGTTTGCCAGGGTTAAAAACAGCTAAAGAGAAACCCTACCGATCGATAGATGAATTAATAATGGCTTATCAAGCCGAGATCGATAGTATTCTGGCCGAGAAAGCTTCTGCAACATCAGCCCAAACCCAACTTCCATCCCGTTAATGAGCAGCACGGCAAGCCGAGATGAGGTGTTTTACAACTTCTTCATCAGGAAGTAGTCCAACCCAAACATCTTCGCCGGAACCGCCTTCGCGTTAAAGCCCATGCACTCCGCCGTGAAAATTGCCTTCCCGCCGGAAACTCGAACTCGCCCCAGTTTCACCTGCTGCCATTTCAGGTCAGGTTCGTAGAAGTCAATCGGCTCACCCAGTTTTGCACCGTTCCAATAGAGCTGATGAATTCCGTAGTCCCGCGCTTTGCATGCGTTCATGGTCAGGTCATAGTCACCGTCTGCCGCGACAACCTCGACAGTTAGCTTTCCGCCTACCGCTGAATCTTGCCACCAAATCTGTCCGTCGCCGGACATATCTCCAAAGCCGCCTTGGATTTCGGTTGTCCCACTCGTTGCCGAGTACTTCAGCTTTTCGGCTTCGATTGCGCCAGGAACATTGACGATGTCTGAAACGTCAGGCAATTCGAGTTCTTTCCACGAAGGGCGAGCCTGACGATCTGCCGTGGCTCCGCGCTTGGCGTACCAATAAACCGTCCGATCCCAGGTGGCGAGACAGTCCGCCCAATGCCACATCTCAACATCGAACTGGAGGGATTTGGTGAACGGAATCGGATCAAGCTGCATGAATCGTGAGATATTGCAGTAGCCAAAGTTGTTCGCCCGGCTGGTCGTGAAATTTTGGGCTCCAACCGGAGTCCAAAATGGTACTGGCGAACTCCAAGCATAGTTCAAAAAGTCTTCGGTACCGGTTCCAAAAGTAGATGGGAACGTCTCGCCATCGACGAAAATCTTTTCGTCACCTTCGCCCCACCAGCCCCGATTTCCGTTGTCCAACAGGAGGTGTACTCCCGCCAAATAGCCCGAACCTCGAACGTTCAACCAATGCATGTCTCGCATCGGGCGTGTCTTGCCTCGATCTCGGCTAAAGTCTGCGTGGAAGTAATTCAAGTTGTCCTCGTCCGAATACCTTTCTCTGGATCCCGAGAATTGCATGAAGACGGCGTCGCCTTTCTGAGCCGTGTTTCTCTCAAAAGTAAACGTTGCTCCCCGCTTAAACGGCATATCGAAGTTCAGATGAACTTCCATCGAGTCTTTGCTGCCATGTCCGAATGGAGCGGCAACAAAGTCACCCAGCGGTGCGCTCACCGTCGTTTCACCATCAAAGGTCGCGGTTACCCAAATGGACCTGAGGGTTTTGTGGAGGTCCTTTGCTCCGTAGTTCCAGTTGAGGTGGATATCCGATAGTTTGCCTGCCCCAGTGAAGTTCACGGTTGTCGTTTTAGTGCTTGGTTCTAGCGTGCAGGAGCTGGCTATCGCATTATCAGACTTGTTAGGAAGCGTGTACTTGGCGTCTAAGTCTTCGCCGTCAAAGGTAGTGACGTCGGTTCCGGTTGCAAATGTCCGATATCCGACATGATAGTAGAGCCCACCTGGATTCTCCTTCTCTCCCGGCTCCATCGTAATTTTTAGGCTCTTCTGGTAAGGAAATGGCACGTAAACATTCCAGCCTCGGTCGGCCCAAAACGCAAAGTTCTGCATGACTGGGTTAGCGTCGCGAAGGACTTGGACCCAATCCCTCATTGGTACTCTCACTCGGGGAACCGGTTCGCCGTCGAAGTACATTCGTAAAGTGCCCATCGGGTTTGCCGACCAAATTCGAACAACTGCGCCAGGACCAGTGAGGTCCGCCATGACATACTCTTTGCCCTCTTGCCTCAAATAGTGTCCGTAATCATCATTCGCGAACCACGCTTCGTTACCGGAAGTCTTCGAGGTTGGGGAGTAGCTACTTGCTTGTCGGTGCGTAAAAATCGGACCTGATCCGCGAGCAAAGTCAAATCGACTCTCGATCAACGACTTCGTCGTAATGGTCTGGTGGTCCAAATGGAGCACCAAATGAAGAAGAGGACCGATGAACATACTCTTGCCATCTTATCAGAAAACAACCCCGTCACAAAACCATTTTTGCGCCGTAGCAGTATCATAAGAGGACTGTTTGAAAGGAGGTTAAATGAGTGAAGCCGCGACGCGACCATGCTGGAAGAAGCGACCAGTAAGAAATATCCTCATTATCGCCCTCTTTGCCGAGGTAGGTTATGCAACTCTAAACCTATCGACCATGCCGGTTTACTTGTCGGGTGACCGTCACTTTGGCACTTCGGTTATCGGGTTGGTCATGGTGACCTTTTTGCTTTTTGAAGCAGTTTTCAAGTCAATCACCGGACATATTGCCGATCGATTTGGCACTCGAAAGTTGCTCATTGCGGGTCCATTGCTCAGTATCGGTACATCCCTTGTTAGCATTTTCTTGCCTCATAGCAACGGAGCTCCACTTGAGGTCTTAGCTTTCATTACCTTACGGGCCATTGATGGTATTGCGGTTGCCATGCTGTGGCCAGCCGCATTTGCCCAAATGAATGCGGTTGTGGAAGACAGTGAGCGCCAGCAGGCAATGAGCTACCTCAACGCATGCTATATGCTCGGCATCGCTTTTGCATATCCCCTTGGCGGAATCGTTAACGACCTTTCGGGGCGACTCTATGCCGGCATTATCCTGGCGGCTGTTTTATTTGGTGCTGCCTCTTTTGCGAGTAGCCGAATTGCCAGTTCTCCGCCTGCTCTCAAGGATGAACACTCAAGCGGCTTCCAAGACTTTATCGACTCTCTGAAGCAGATTCCCGAATACTTGATCCTCGCGGTTGTCACCTTCATGGGCATTGGCTTCCCATTGGCAATCTTCAAACTATTTCCGGTTGATCAATTCAAGATGAGCGAATCGGCAATTGGATTCCTCATTCTGCCCTGCGCACTGGCAATGGCATTCCTCAGTGGATTCATGGCCAAAATTGGCGAGAAGCTGGGCAAGGTTAGGGCCGTCCATTTTGGACTTTTATTGTGTTCGATTGGGGTTAGTTTCATTGCGCTGGGTGCTTTCCTGCCGTTTATGCGTTCCCCGTGGTTTTTAGCTCTTGGTGGCTTGCCAGTCGGTATTGGTTTTCTTCTGACGATTCCCGCTTGGATGGCAAGCGTGAGCGACATCAATCCAGAAAAGCGAGCGACAAACATTGGTGCCGTCATGACTGCTCAAGGAGTCGGCGCCATGATAGGAGCGCCCATTGGTGCAGCGATGTACGAGAAATTCCAACCCCTCGGCGTCCAGTTGCGGCTTGGAGAATCGTTCGGTCGCTACTCGCCGTTTGTTGGTTGTGCTGTTTGTGTGATTGCGGGATTCCTTTTGAGTCTCAAGATTCTTCATGAACCAAAGAAAATCGAAGCCTTGCCGACCGAACACGATGTTACGGTTGAAGGCGAAAGTTTAGCGGTGAAGCCTGAGCCCCAGTCAGAACAGAGTGAGCCCGAGCCAGATTCGGAAGCGGTTGTTCCGGTCGAAGAGGTTTTCCATGAGCCGAATGATGAGACTCACGCAACGCCAAAGCAGTAAACTATTTGCATGGCAATTCGTGTTGGAATAAATGGATTTGGACGGATCGGTAGGCTTTCGCTGAGAACGATGCTTGAGCGGCATCCAGGCAATATTGAGGTCGTTGCGATCAACGACCTTACAGATACAAAAACGAACGCTCATCTTCTCAAACATGATTCGACCTACGGAAACTTTAACGGCACAGTTGGTTATGATGCGTCCGAGATAAATGTAAACGGCAAAGCAATCAAGGTTTTTGCTGAGAAAGACCCTGGCATGATCCCTTGGGATACTGAAGGAGTTGATATTGTTATTGAATCAACTGGGTTTTTCACCGATGCCACCAAAGCAGTAGACCACCGCAAACATGGGGTCAAGAAGGTCATCATTTCCGCTCCAGGTAAGAATGAAGACCTCACCATCGTTTTAGGTGTAAACGACAAGGTTTATGATCCAAGCAAGCATCATGTGATCTCAAACGCATCGTGTACCACCAACGGTCTTGCACCAGTAGCCAAAGTACTTCACGAAAAATTCGGAATAGAGAAAGGACTGTTGACGACAGTTCACGCCTTCACCAATACTCAACGAACTCAAGATACGGCGTCAAAAGATCTTCGCGACGCACGAGCGGCTTCGCAGAACATTGTCCCGTCTTCAACCGGTGCTGCGAGGGCAGTTGGGCTGGTTATTCCTGAGCTTCAAGGCAAGTTCACAGGAATGGCGTTTCGTGTTCCGACTCCAACTGTTTCCGTAGTTGACTTCACTGCGCTATTAACGAAGGAAGCCTCGGTCGCTGAAATCAACGCGGCAATGAAGGAGTATGCCGATGGTGCCATGAAGGGAATTCTTGAGTACAGCGATGAGGAGTTAGTTTCAACTGACCTCCGCGGCAACAGCCACAGCTCAATCTTCAGTTCCGTTGATACAATCACCCTTGGAGACATGTGCAAGGTAGTGGCAT
The DNA here is from genome assembly GCA_037141835.1 of Armatimonadota bacterium. Classification (GTDB taxonomy): domain Bacteria; phylum Armatimonadota; class Fimbriimonadia; order Fimbriimonadales; family Fimbriimonadaceae; genus Fimbriimonas. The sequence goes on from JBAXBU010000002.1 coordinate 89,980, forward strand.
GGTACGACAATGAATGGGGATACAGCTGCCGAATTGCTGACCTTGTTGACTTTTTGGCAAAAGCTGGACTCTAAGAGTCCAAGTCTTCAACAGAAAAAAGCCCTTTCGTTAGGATTGCGAAAGGGCTTTTGAGTGCTTATATGTTTGGTCGATAGATTTCTACTTGGTGGAATCCCGGGAACTCCCACCTCGAAGAAACATCAAAGTCAGTGCCTGGCTTCCACATGCGGATCGCAAAGGCGTCACTAGGTAATGGATTTGGCGAGTTTTGTTTTCGTCGGTCTCGACCATACCATTCAACATAAACCTCGCGGCTCGTGTTTAGAGTGACATTTTTGATGATTCCTTGCCCTCGAAAGAGCAAAGCTCCTTCGGCGTCGGAGATTTGAGCAACCTTTCGAACGGTTAGAACGAAATCGTTGGTTGAATTTGCCATGCGGAATCCCATTTCGAGATACCCATTTGATTGAGTGGAGCCATCCGCCCCTCTCCAAACTTCAAATAGTGTCGCAATTCGAGGATCTTTCAACTTCTCAGTGCTTGGAAGCTTTGCTCGAAGGCCAAACAAGAAAGGATCGGATTGAGCGTGTGCGAAAGCCGATACAGCAAGTGTCAATGCAGCAATTGTTAGGATTTTGAATTTCATAGGATCTTCACCCAACTGCACTTATATCACGGAATTTAGACTGGTGAGTTCCATGGTGTTGCAGGATGAGTAATAAGTACTATCAATTTCAGCAAAATATAGGACTAAAGTCCTATATTAGTGAATGCTGCAACGCTACCTTTATTAAGAAGACACCATCAGGCGTCAGGTTCCATTTGGAGACATAAAAGAAAGCCCTTCAGGAAATCTGAAGGGCTTTCCGATTGATTGGGCAAACAGCTACTTTCCGCCGCCACGTCCTGCTGGAGCAGAGGGTGGAACATCCTTAGGCAACATGCCCTTATAATCTCCTAACTGGTGAATAGTTAGGTAAACCAACTTTGCCGTGTTCGCGATCTTGTCGAAGTTGATCTTCTCAATTGTGTCGGTCGGTTGGTGGTAGTCAGGGTGGAAGCCTGTAAAGAAGAAAGCGATTGGAATGCCTTTTCGAGCAAAGTTATAGTGGTCGCTACGGGTGTAAACATCTTCGGCATCGTACTTAAACTTCCAACCAATTGATTCGTTTTGGTCAAGAATGATTTTGTCGAGCGCGGTAGAGATTCGCTTGGAACCCACGAGTCGAATAGTGTCTCGGTTCTCCTCTTCTTTGTCAATTCGTTTTTGATCTCCGTTCTGGGCGCCAACGGAGTTCCTTCCGACCATGTCCATTTGCAATTCAGCAACCATCTTCGTTAAGTCGATTGGCGGGTTGCTGGCGAAGTAGCCGGAGCCGACAAGTCCCATTTCCTCTCCGTAGAAAGCCATAAAAATGACCGTTCGCTTAGGCTTGATTGGGTTTGAAGTTAATGCTTTTGCAACGTGGAGTAGAGCGGTAGAACCAGATCCGTCGTCATCGGCACCAGGATAGACCACATCGCCGTTCTTTCCAAGGTGATCGAGGTGAGCGCCTACTCCGATAAACTCATCTTTTAGGATGGGATCAGAGCCTTCGAGCTTAGCGACGACGTTACCCACTCTGGCTTTGTCGACCATAGTCTTTGCAGCTGCAGTTACTGATGAAGTGAGTGGCGAGACCACCAATGAGTCCTTTTCTAATGGAGCAGACATCATTTTCACTTCATCGGCAGAAAACATCTTCTTAGCCGTGTCCATTGTCATGGCGAGTCGAGCGACCGCAGTTGAAGCGTCAGGCTTTGTTCGACGACCTTGCCAAGAAGGCGCAGAGACTTTATCAACGATTGAGATCACCGCAGATGCTCCGGCAGTTACAAACATGCCTTCCATTCTTCGACGACTACTCTTGTTGAGGAGGACTACTATTTTGTCTTTAACCTGACCTTCTTGCTCAGCTGACAAAGCTCCAATTGCTCCGTTGGCAGAGACGAAGACAACATTTCCGGTGACATTCAAGTCTCCGGCGAGGGAAACGCCAATTTCATTGGTCTTTGCTGCGTATCGATCAGTTTTCAGAACGAGCGAGTTGACGTCGGTTCCTACTTTCCAAAAATCAACAAGTTGGAAGTAACTGCCGTCGGGCATGATGGATTTCAAACCAAACTTCTTAAAGTTGTCAGCCATGAAGTCCATTGCCTTTTCAAAACCAGGTTGCCCGGTTCCTCGGCCCTCACAAATTGGACCGGCCAAATAGCCAAGGTACTTCTTACCATCGTTGGTATTGATTGAATTGAATCCCTTCTGGAGTTCCTTGGGGATTTCTCGCAATCCAGTTCCGAATTGGGCATTCGCAAGAACCGCTGATCCCGCTAATAAAATTGATATCGAAGAACGAAGCCTCATGTCCGTACTTTACCGGAAATTCTTGCCTACAAGTTCCCGGTAAACTTGAACCTATGACCCAAGAAGAGCAGCTTCAAATAATTCGCCGAGGCACGATTGAAATTATTGGTGAATCGGAAATTTTGGAGCGAATTAAGGCAGGAAGGATTTTACGGGTCAAACTTGGCGTTGATCCAACGGCAAAGGACGTAACGCTCGGATGGGCGGTCGTTCTTCGCAAACTGAGGGACTTCCAAAAAATGGGGCATATCGCCTGCTTAATCATTGGTGACTTCACAGCTCTGATTGGCGACCCTACTGGCAAAAGTAAAACCCGCAAGCAACTGACACGAGAAGAAGTTCAGGCTAATGTGGAGGCGGTCAGCAAGCAATTCTTCCGTATTCTCGATCCGGCAAAGACCGAGATTTACTACAACAAGGATTGGCTCGGAAAAATGGGCTTTGAAGACGTTATTCGACTCTGCTCCCGTTACACGGTTGCTCGAATCATGGAGCGCGATGACTTCACCAAGCGATTCACCAACCACGAGCCGATTGCGATGCACGAGATTCTCTATCCTTTGTGTCAAGGCATGGACTCGGTTGAAATCAAGAGTGACATCGAGATTGGCGGGAACGATCAGAAATTCAACAACTTAGTCGGGCGCACTCTCATGGAGCAATATGGTCTCGAACCACAAGCGGTGGTCTTATGTCCTCTGCTCGTCGGTACCGATGGCAAAGAGAAGATGAGCCAATCGCTCGGCAATTACATCTCAATTACCGATGATCCGAACACGATGTTTGGCAAGACCATGTCGATTCCCGACGAGACGATTGCCAACTGGTTTGAGCTTTGTACTGACGTGCCAATGAATGATGTTGCCGAAATGATGTCTGAAGGCAAGAATCCTCGAGACGCTAAAATGCGCCTTGGTCGAGAAATCGTCGCCTTGTACCACTCCGAAGCAGAGGCAGACGCAGCTGTTCAGTTCTTCGTTGATACATTCAGCCAGCGCAAGGTTGTTACCGAAGCGGATGACGCCGCTATTCCTGAGAGCGTGGTCTTTGATGGCTTGGTTTCGATTCCGAGCTTAGTTGTTGCCCTTGGTCTTGCGGCATCCAATGGAAAGGTTAAAGACCTTATCAGCGCTGGAGCAATCGCTTTGGATGGTGAGAAGGTAACCAGCCTTTCGATTCCTCACGCAGATCTAGTAGGGAAGATTTTGAAAGTTGGAAAGCACCAGTTCAGAAAGCTGATCTAAGAGGTATTTCATTTTGTCCGGCCCCATATATAAAGCGAATCGGCATTTTAACCCATTTAATAGTGTGCCGACAGGTGAGACTGAAGGCCCTCAATGCACTATTGACGGAATTGAATACTCCCTAAAAGCCCTCCAACATCGAGTCCATGGTGACGCGGCTTATGTATTCAAGTCGAAGCAGCAAGACTTAGCAAAAATTGCTGATTTGATCAATGTGGTGGATTTGCGATTCAAAGACATGCAAATGGCGGACTTGTCCGCACTTTCTCGCATGTCTAAGCTAAGGAGTCTCCAAATCTATTGGAATACGAAGCTAACGGATCTTGATTCGCTTCGCGCCTTACCTGCTTTAGAAATTCTTTCCCTAGGAAGCACTACAAAGATTCGATCCCTGACGCCACTTCAGGACCTTCAATCATTAAAAGTTTTAGAAATCAGGGCCGGAGTTTGGGGGTACCACCATCTTGACACCCTGGAGCCTCTTGGCCAAATTAAAGGCCTACAGGAATTGTATTTAAATACGATTAGAGTTCGCGAGGGTGGGCTTAAGCCAATTTCGCTCTGCGTAGGACTGAGATACTTAGGCTTACCGTATAGGTTCCCTCTCGAACAATATGCCTACTTGGCGGCCAAGATGCCAGGAGTAAATTGTGATGAGTTTAAGCCGTTTGCTGCTTTTCGACAGCCGCAAATTTATAGCTGTATTTGTCGAGGAGTGGGGATATTAGATCCAGCCAAAGATCAAGAGAAAATTGCTGCGATTGAAACAAGGTTCGCCGCGGCTGTGGAAAAATTTAAGAATGGTGCAGACCTGGTGGTCAAGTAGCATCGAAACCTTATGTCCAAACCTATAAGTGTCACCCTGCGAGGATAATCAACCCTAATCATCAAACAGACCAGCAGCAAACTCGTCGGGTTTGAAGTCGATCAGGTCGGTGACCTTCTCGCCCGTGCCAATAAACTTGATCGGTACTTTGAGGCGGTCATAGACTCCGATCAGCGCTCCACCACGCGCAGTGCCGTCAATCTTTGTGAGAATGAGTCCGGTCACCCCGGCAGACTTCGTAAACTCTTCGGCTTGTCGAATCGCATTCTGACCCGTATTAGCATCAATTACTAAGAGAACTTCATCCGGGTCACGTCCAAGGGCTTTGTTCGTAACTTTGCGGACCTTCTCAAGCTCGAGCATGAGGTTGGCTTTCGAATGTTGACGTCCGGCCGTGTCGCACAAGACGAACTGGGTTCCCCGTGCCTTAGCCGCAGTAATCGCGTCAAACAAGACGGTAGCTGAATCCGCGCCAGGTTGTGACTTGACGATGTCAGTGCCAATTCGTTTCGCCCATGTATCAAGTTGTTCGATAGCCGCGGCACGAAAGGTGTCACCTGCGGCTAGGAGAACGCTGACTTTAAACTTGTTAACGAGAAGGTGACCAAGTTTGGCGATGGAAGTTGTCTTTCCGACTCCGTTAACGCCAACGAACATATAAACGGTCGGCCCCTCTTCGGCAACGGCAAGTCCTACGGGTTCTAAAGAGCGAAAGCGGTCGCCAATTGCCTTTTGTAACCTGGCGCGCATTCCAATTGCGTCTGTGATCTTTTCCTCTCTAACGGCTTTGCGAAGTTCTTCTAAAATTTCGTGGGCAACCTGGATATTGGTGTCTGCCTGAAGGAGGGCTTCTTCGAGTTCTTCATAAAACTCTTCGTCAATGACACCCCGACCCATCATTCGGTCGACGCGCTCCATCAGTTTGCGAAACATATTTATCTAGGGTACCTAGACGGGGAGATGTGGCAACACGTGATCACACCACGTTCGCCAAGTTTCACTTTGATCAATCTTACTGACCAGGCTCGGCGGGTGGTTAGGAACCCGAAAAAGTGTGTGCTTCTGTAGGCGCATGACCTCTCGACTCGACAGATTTGAACGTCGGCATTGCAGGGCTTGCCAAATCTCAAACCATAGCAAGACGCTCCAGATATTTTGGCTGACAAACATTTTCGCAACTTGTCTCTTTAGCTTGGCCTCTTCAATTGTTAGACGGATTTCCGATTGCCCAGTTGGGTCCGAAAAGGAATTGATTTTTTGTAGCTTTGTCGCGTACGAATGATAAAACGGAATCTCAAGTACGTCCCCATCGAAAACTGTGTTAACCAGCACATTCGTGGTGTCATGATCCGCATGTCCCTGCTCAAATGCTCCGCAGGCAATAACATCTGGTCGGACGCTGGTAATCATGTCTCGGAATGCGGGAAGCAGTTCCTTAAATTCTGCACCAACCTTTCCATCGCTGGCGCCATGAAAGAACAAGTTGTCCTGAGGGACGCCCAAGACCTCGGCAACCTTTCGACTTTCTGCTTCACGAACTGGGTTTGAATGGGTCCACGAAATATAGACTTCATTGCCATTTGAAGTTAAGCGTTGAATCCAGGCACATATCGAGATTTCGTCATCTGGATGGGTCATGCAAAAGAGCCATCGGTGTACGCTTAGATCGAAGTGGCTCATTCTTGATTCATTCGGTCAATAATTCGTGTGGAGGATCGCCCATCCAATAGAGGCAAAATGACAACCTTCCCACCGTAGGCGTGAACTATTTTCGATTCCGGTAGCGATTCAACCGTGTAGTCTCCACCTTTGACATGTATGTCAGGCTTTATCTCTGAAATCGTTCGCTCTGGTGTATCTTCTCCGAAAGAAACCACGCAGTCCACACACCGAAGTGCCGCGATCACCGTCATTCTGTCGCCAAGACTGTTTACTGGCCTTGTTGGTCCTTTCAATCGAGAAACACTTTCATCAGTATTGAGAGCTACTATTAAATAATCACCAAGACGTCGGGCTTTCGTAAGATATTCCACATGGCCGGCATGAAGAATATCGAACACGCCATTGGTGAAAACAAGTTTCTTATTGGTTCGCAATGCTAATAGTTCTTCAATGGTCACTAGATAGCCTCCCAGCATGTCTTGTAAACGTCAGCTGGCAAAATGTCATGAAGTCCTATTTCCGAATAATGGCATCTGTGAATTTGACCATAGGGACATGACCTTGCCGGCTTGGTGATTGAGTATAGTCCAATGGCAGGAACGCCCAATGCAGCGGCAATGTGCGAACTTCCAGTATCTCCTCCAACATGCGCGTTACTGAACGAAATCAGTGCGACCAGTTCGCGTACCGAAGTTTTTCCCAGTAAGTTGACAATCGGAGTCAAACCGGCCGCAATAACCTGGGTTGCCGCTTCGATGTCTCCCGGTGCCTTGCCACCAATCAGTATGCAATGAATTCCCTTGGCGGCAAGCATTTCGGCAAGCACGGCAAAGTGTTCGGGGTTCCATCTCTTCGATGCCCAGCCTGCCCCCGCATTCATTACGACAAAAGGACCAGCTACTCCAACTGACTGAAGGAGGGTTTTGACTGATTCGCGATCGATGTCTTGCGGAACTAAGCCAAATTCCGCCACCTCGGTTTCGGCTCCAGCCGCTCGGGCAACGTCCAGATATTGGTCGACGATGTGTAGGCTGGTTGGATCGGGCAAAACTGCCCTTGAAAAGAACGGAGCGATTTCCCGTTGCCAATGATAGCCAAGCTTGATCGGAGCCTTTGCCCGGCCAACAACCATTGCGCTCTTTGATAATCCTTGCATGTCCAGGGCAATATCAAAGGGTTCCTCGAACTTGGGAAGGGAAGACAGAGAAAAACTAGGTTTGCATTTGAGTACTTCGTCAACCGCCGAACAGCATTCGATGATTCCGGCAAACCGAGGGTCTACCGCCCACGTAATCCTGCTTTCAGGGAATTGCCGTTTGAGGGCAACAGCAACCGGCAAGGTACATACGCAATCCCCTAAAGCTGATAGGCGGGAAATGAGAATCTTCATCTGAGCCTCTCAAGCGCAGCATCATAAATTTCTTGGGATCCGACATCTGCAGGAATCCCATTGCGATTGAGAATTGTTACATTTTCGGTAAACGGTCGAAATCGTTCGATTGGCATATTTCCCCAAATTGTAACCAACTGAGTTCCTACCGCTGCGGAAATGTGACCTGTTCCTGTGTCTCCGGCGATATGAACGGCACTTTTTCGGATCCAATCAACTGATTCCTCAATGGTTGTTTTTCCCGTCAAATCGATAGAACCATTAGGAACGTTGATCGAGTCTCCAGCGCCTCCTAGATAAACAACTTCGAGTCCCTTTTCCATCAGCTTTGAACCAACTTCCGTCAATGTTGTTGCCGGTATTACTTTGGCTGGATGTCCAGCTCCGACACATATTGTGACTAATTTTGGCTTTCGTTCGGCAGGTTCTCCAGGAAGGTAGTCAGCGTGATGGTTTGAGAGGGGATACACGCTACCAATCAATTCATCGAATCTTTCAACTGAGTGTCTATCTTCAAATCCTGGACTTTGGTAGATGGGGTTGAGGCGACGAGCGATTGCATCGGTGCCTCCAATTGAAAGTCTATTCTTTGCCCCGGACAGGCGAAGACACCACCCGGTCTTGCTGTGTCCTTGTAAATCAAATCCATAGTCGAATTGGTACTGTCGCAAACTGGTCAGCCACCGATATTGGGCAAAAAGAGTCTTGAAATCACCTTTCTTCCTCCATTCGGTTCGAGGCAAATCCAACCGCCGATGGGCTAGCTTGGGCGACGCTACGATACCCGCACATCGATCTTCGACAACCCAGGTAATTTCTGCATCTGGGTATTGCAGTCGCAAGTCGCTCACTGCATATCCCGCCATGACACAGTCTCCGATCGCTGAGAATCGAACGATCAGAATTTTCACAACAGACCTTTCTTTCGGGCGTTGCGCCAACGGTCATGCATCCAAAGGTATTGCTCTGGCGCGAGTCGAATCATGGCTTCAATTTCCGCATTCACCCTGGTCATAAGTTCTTCGGCTGTTTCGCCTTCGTGAGCGACCAACGGTTCTCGATACACGACTTTGTACTTCCCTGGCGAGGTTCTCAACATGCACATAGGCAAGATTGGAGCTCCTGTTTTGAGATGAATCCTCGCCGGACCTATCACCGTGCCAGCGATCTTCCCGAAAAACGGAATATAGGCTTCGTCATTGTTTTGATCGGGGAGGATTGCAATAATCTCACCACCTTTGAGCCGAGTCAAAATATCCCGTGCAGCGCTCCCACTCGGAAGAATATTGAGACCTCTGGTTCCTCGGATTTTCGTTACTTCTTGAGTTATCTGGTCATCATTCGCTTTCCGGGCTACTCCCGAGACCCGAACTCCATGAACCGGAGCCCACGCCCCAAGCCTTTCCCAATTTCCAAGGTGAGCAGTGATGAGAAGGATTCCATTCTTTTCGGCAAGGAGCTTTTTGATATGCTCCGATCCTTCTTCGGGCATCGCAATTTCTTCGTCGCTAAATGCTGGCGACCCCATGAAATCGGCAACGAGACAACCGATATGCCGATAGTTGGCGCGAGCTAATGTGTATCTTTCGGAGTCGGATAATTCAGGAAAGGCAATCGCAAGATTAGCGTGGGTCTGCTTTCGATGCTTCTTGTCTAAGTAGTAAAGAATGTTCGCTAAGCGAATGCCTCGACGCTCAGCTTTTTCAACATCCTTTATCTGAAACCAGGATTTTGAAAGGGTCAAGAGTCCAAGCCCAAGCTTGTTGATAAGGGGCTTGAAATTCATCCTAACTTTATTTTGAGCCATTTCTTGAACTCATCGACTGGTTCAATGCTGGCAGTTCTGTTGGCAATGAAAATGGGGACTTTGTTTGGATCACAATGTTGACCCAATTTAACCCAATCTTTTCGGGTGACGATCCACGGTAGGTCCCCTTCCTTCTCCTCGAGATTAACGTCGAGCTTGTCATGATCAGGCAAGGCGATGAACTCTGCAATGTTGACTCCAGCAGCTTCGATCGCCGCCCGAAAAAGCTCTGGTCTCCCAATCGCAGTGATGACTCTGGCTCTATCTGGAGCGGTCACTGGGGAACCAGTTGGATCAGAAAAGGAAAGTTTGGAAAACTGATGAGTGAATTGGGAGGAAGGAATAACCAAGTTGGCTCGTCTAGCGCCACTACTTCGAGGCTCACGAAATGGTCCAGCCGGAAAAGTAGAGGAGTTTTGCGTCTCTGGATCTAAGATGATCGAAACATCTTTGAACAGCGGCATGTGTTGAAAGCCATCGTCCATCAGTAGCAAGGAGCCCGGAAATGTTTCAACGCACAGTTTTGCCGCCGCAACTCGCGCTCGACCAACGATGAGAGGAACCCCAGGTAGCAATTCTCGTATTTCGCTTGGTTCGTCGCCCCACTCCGCAGCCTTGAGGATGCCGTCTGGAGCGACAGAAGCTCCAACCGAATGGGGTGCTCCATATCCACTGCATCCAATCACGAAGGGAACCCCGAGTTCGCGAAGGCAGTTCGCGACAAAAACCACCGTAGGAGTCTTGCCGGTGCCTCCGGCCGTGAAATTACCAATGCATAAAACTTTGCAGGACGCCTTGTCCGGCGTTTTGATTCCTAATTTGTAAACCAGGAGATATGTCTGCCATCCAACGGTGTACAGCCAACTCAGGGGCAAAAGAAGGATCCGAACAACATGGCCCAAAGCGGATTTGCCGTACCAGACCTCCTGAATTGTCATACCAATAGACATTGAACCCGAATTCTTTGAGAAAGCCATCACCTTTGCTCAACTGTTCGGAATTGAGTTTCTACCGGATATCATGTCAACAATGTCATCGATCTTTACAAAAATTCTTAATCGTGAGATACCTGCTGAATTTATATATGAGGACGACCATGTGTTCGCCATCCGCGATATTTCACCGCAAGCACCAACTCACGTAATCATTATTACCAAGTCAGAGATATCCGGATTAGCTGGACTATCTGACCAAGGAGATCATCTTGCAATATTAAATGCGGCAAAAAAGATTGCTGAACAAGAGAACCTGGTCAACGGATACCGATTGGTCATTAACCAGGGAGAGGATGGAGGACAAAGCGTGAATCATCTTCACGCCCACCTTCTTGGTGGACGAAAACTCTCTTGGCCCCCAGGCTAATCACTCGGGTAAGGCAGGGAACATGACTCGTGATATCTGAGTTACATCAACCTTCCACTTGTCGCCTGACTTTGCAAGAGGAAGCTCGAACTTCTCGTCATATCCGTTCGGTCCTCCCTTATTGATTTGAACAATAACTGATCCCGAATTGTCCGAGGTTGTCGTCGCACCTGAAATTCTCCAAAAGAACGGATAGTGTTGCCCCGCCACTTTAACGCAAAATGTCCATTGTTCGCGTAAGCGAGACTTTGTCTTCTCAGCTTCTGTTGGGTTAGATTGGTCAACGTAGCTCAGTTCAGTGAGTTTGTCAACATCGTGCCTGGCTAAAGCATCCATGAATTGGGCACCAACCGAAGACGGGTCTTCTTTCGCAAATACCATTGATGCGACAATCATGCCGACAATGGCAAAAATAGCTAGCCCCAAGATACTTATTCTTCCTGCTTGTCGATGAGATTTCATGATATGTACTTCATTATGGAACGGGCATGGCGGAAAGTGTTTTCCGGGCACTAATTTTCCATTCTCGGCCGCCGACCGGTTTGTCGACTACCCAAACAATTGGTAGGCTCGGAGACTTTGCATTCTTTTGATAGAGCACCGCAATCCGAACTTCGCGAGTCAATCGATCCATTCGTGCAAGGCTATATGTTTTGCCTAATCGAAACTGTTCAAGTCCTATTCCAATGATCGCAATTCCGTCCCGATTTGCCGGGTCTGAAGCACCGCCAAGGTTCCCGATGTCTTCTTCAATGACTGATCGTAAGGCATCCCAGTCTCGCTTTGAAATTTGCTTGTTGTTACTTTGGGCCTGACTAATGCTGTGAAGAGCAGTATGAAACTTCCTTACCGTACTTTCTGGTCCATAGTTTTGAAGGGTTGAATAAGTAAACAAAACTAGACATGCCAGCAAAAATGCTGGTAAGAGTGAGGCTTTTGGCACAGACCAAACGTTAAACATATCCTTCCATTTGAACTTTATACTTTTAACAACGTTTGTATCCAATAAGATTCCAATATCTTAAAAAAAGGTGTAAGGTTAATTTACGATGAGTGATTTTCTAACGAGACGCGACTTAATGAAACATGGTGGCATGATTGCGGTAGGTCTTGCCGCACCAAAATGGTTGTCTACCATCGCTGAGGCTGATGTACTTCGTATTTCGAAAGGAGGAAAGGCTGCTAGTGATACGGTGCTCGTCGTGTGCCAACTCTCCGGTGGAAACGACGGACTCAATACTGTAGTGCCCTATAGCGATGCCCTCTACTACAAATACAGACCATCTCTCGCTCATCAAGAAAATGTTGTTCTGAAGCTAAATGAGTCTCTTGGATTGCACCCGTCAATGAAGGGGATGCACACTCTGTACAAAGAAGGCAAAGTCGCAGTTGTCACCAATGTTGGATATCCAAAGCCAAATCGCTCTCACTTTAAGAGCATGGATATCTGGCAATCTGCCAGTCCTGATGACAAAATGAAGCACGGCTGGATTGGCCGGCACTTTGACATTGCTATGAAGAATCAGCCGCCAAATCCGATTGTGGCTTTAGGTCTTTCTACCGAAAAGCCTTTGTCGTTGGTCGGTGAAAACGCAAGTATTCCTTGCTTCGCATCTTTGACCGATGTGCAAAACATGCTTGGAGATGCCAATTCAGAGAAATTATTGAGGGACATCCAAGGCATGGATGCTATGTCGGGCAGTCCAACTAGAGTTGTCCAGCAAGCCAACAAATCAGCTTTGGATGCCATGAGCATTTTGAGTAAGCAGCTGAGCAATTTCACGCCGAAGCAAACCTATGGCGATGATAACTTCGGAAAAGGATTCAAGCAAATTTCTCAGCTTATTGGCGCCTCACCAGCAACTCGGGTCGTTTATTTTTCCGCAGGAGGCTTTGATACACACTCCCGACAGATTGATACACATGCTAAATTGCTTGAGAACTTTTCAAATGCGGTCACATCATTCCAAAGAGAAATGGAGGCCCTTGGTAAAGCAGATAAGGTTGTCGTTTTGGTCTTCTCTGAATTCGGACGAAGAGTCAGTGAAAATGCAAGTCAAGGAACAGACCATGGAGCCGCTGCACCAATGTTCCTGATTGGAAACAAGGTGAAGGGTGGAATTCATGGTTCTAAGCCAGACCTAACCGATCTCCAAGACGGAGATATAAAGTACAAGATTGATTTCCGTGAAGTCTATGCATCGACTCTTGACAATTGGGTCGGGGGAGATAGTGAAGTCGTCCTTGGTCAGAAATTTAAGCCATTGCCCGTCTTCTAATTCAATCAATGAAATCCCCGTTCTCTGTGAGATCGGGGATTTTTTTGGTTTAAGGACCACGCAAACGGCTAAAATAGACCATTCAATCCATGCACTATTTGACAGTTCAGGACATTATTTGGATTCAACTCCAAATCACCAACAAGCAGGGCAAGTTTAGCTTCGCCAAATTGGAAGAAGCGGCGAGTTACCAATACGCTTATGGCAAGAGCCATGACGTAATGTCTCAAGCGGCTCGGTTCTTTCGGGGCTTTTCGATTCTAAACCCATTTGAATCTGGAAATAGCGCAGTCGGTCTCGTTTCGGGCATTGTATTTCTTGAGCTTAACGGATTGAGTTTTTGTCCGAAAGAAAAAGATTTAACCCAATGGTATATGCGAGCGATAGACTCATCGTCGAGCAAGACAGCCATAGAATCTGGAACTGAAGCCGCTCATCAAGGACATCATATGAGCGCACGAGAGCTAACGGAATCAGTGCTTAAACGGTACGAAACAACCATTCAAAAGCTCTTAAAATAGGGGATTGGAGCGGGCGATGAGAATCGAACTCACATGGCCAGCTTGGAAGGCTGGAGCTTTACCACTAAGCTACGCCCGCTTAGAGACTTCTATTATGAACGAAATTTGCTCGGACTTTCCAGGGGTTTAAGCAGGTTCGCTAACTTGTTGAACCCCTGTAATGTTAATCAAGAGCCGAAAACTTCCATCGAATATCAGCAGAACTGAAATTCTGGCGATCCAAAAATTAGCCTTAACACATCTGCCGCAACTGCATTTGCATTTTTTTGACTGAAATCCTCTCCTTTCAGACTTTGGGAGGCAGCCTTCGCCAAAGTATCCAGTTTTACTTGAGTAAATGGGGCGTCGTACATTGATGCTAATTTCTTTGCAATGCCTTGAGGCGTTGGGTCATCGGCTAACAAGCTATAAATTGGATATTTACCTACTCCCCCCTTCGTCGAAATCCCCATGAGTTTATTGGCCCAACTAATTCGTTCTACCATCGTTGCGGAGGTGATCCAAGCGTCGCCGGGTTTCCAACCCGAAACGTCAGGCGGATACAGGAGCCACATTCCTTGGTTTTTCATCGCACTCGATACACCAGCAGCGGGACCAATCTTGGCTTTTGCAGCATTTTCACCCGCTCCGACCGCAGCAAGCTTTTCTGCCATGCTTTCACCGATGCCCATGGCTCTCGTAGTCGACAAACAAAAATCGAGAGGATTCTTGATGAGTTTTCGATACGAGCGCTCCGAATAAAACTCGTTGGACTCAACAATGGCTCGAATAAGGGTCTTAATATCGAGACCAGACCGAATAAAGTCCTCAGCAAACGGCTTGATCACGGATGGCTCTGGATTTGCGTACACAAACCAATTCCAGATTTTTGTGGTGACAAACGTGGCCAATTGAGGGTTTGCACAAAGAATCCCGATAACTTCTTCGCCAGTCAAGTTTCCGGACTTTCCTAAGAACGTTTTTGCGCCGTCATCATGCAACACTGGCTTAAACATAAATTCGGCTGGTGCTTTCTCAGCTTTACCCTTTGCAGTACGCACGAAGCTCCAGCCAGTAAATGCCCTTGCTGCCTCTTGTACGTCCTTTTCTGAGTAGTTTCCAACACCAAGGGTGAAAAGCTCCATGACCTCGCGTGCAAAGTTCTCGTTGGCTCTTCCTTTGATATTGTCTTGGCCATCGAGCCAAATTAACATTGCTGGGTCCTTTGAAACTTCCAACAAGAGGGTTTTAAAGTTTCCCAGTGCGTTGCGACGAAGAATTTCGTTTTGCTGGATCATCAGCGGCGCGTTGGTTACCTTCTCAGCGCTGGTCGCAAAGTGATTGTGCCAAAAAAGGGTCATCTTCTCGACGAGGGGCCGGCGAGTCATCATGATTCTCGCCGCAAACCCGACTACCGCCTGGGCTGGCTTAAT
>JBAXBU010000003.1:0-94895 GCA_037141835.1 Armatimonadota bacterium
CCCTTCCCAAGTCTTGTTCGGCGAGATGGATGGGGCGAGTTTGCGCTTGCCGAAGGCTTTGCCGACAAAGATCGCGGCGGTATCGCCACACCAGATGGGGATCGCAGCGGTCATAAGTAGTGGCCAGTTTCCTGGTGACTTTGTTGAAGCCAGCAAAGCGAGGGGGATAACCGTGCCAATAGTCCAAAAAATTGAACCGATGCTTGCCAAAGAGTTTTTCCTGGCAAACAGCCAAATCATGATCATGGCCGACACAGTGGCAAGAAGGAGGTAAATGAATAACGGCAAGTTTATGCCTTTTACGGTTACTGCCCCTGTTGCAACAACAGTAATACTTGCGGCAGCAATCGCAGAAGATAGTCTAGCCGGGTCATTAGAAGCATTCTTTTCAGCAAGACGATCAAATTCGAGAGCGCAAACTCCAGCGATGGCCAAAATGAGCACCTTAACCGCCCAGCCGGTCGGATCAAAAAACAGAGCCCCAATCACGACAAGCAGAAGCACAATTGCCGTAAGGACTCGTTCTTTCACAAATCTAGTTTAGCCGAAGGAAAACGCCTAACGAAGCACAGGCTCAAGATCGGGATTCAGCAGTTTCAAAGCAACCTGAGTACGATTCTCGCAACTCAACTTTCGCAAAACCACGCTAACCAAGTTCTTCACGCTTTGCTCATGCAAGTCTGCCGTCTCCGCAATCGCGCGATTCGACATTCCCCTGGCAATAAATTGAGCAACTTCAAATTCCCGTTTAGTGAGGTTGTTGGCACTACCGTACGACCGTCGTCCTTCAGAACTCCTTTCATCGACAGGAATCAACGGAGCGAGGGCAAAAAGCGATTCAACTAACTCATCAGCCGAAGACGACCGAGGAATGATCGTGTCTGCACCCGCGAAATCTTCGCCGATAGCGGCGAGAAGAAATTCACCGCCAGCCCTGGCGCCAAGGAAAAACTGGACTTCATCAGCATCAAGCTTCTCCGTGTCGACAATAAGCAATTGAGCGGAGGCACTTTTCGCACTAGTTATAAACGAACAAATTTTGGTTTCGCGAGCAACAATCCTAAGCGCCATATTTCTGACGAGAAGTCCAGAAATGGCGTCCAAAAAGAGCCGTTCTTTCGAAAAAATTGCAATTCGCATTGTTTAATTAATTCAAATACGAATTTTGCTCGAGAAAATTTCAAAAAAACCTCAAAGCCAAATCAGCGGACTAAAAAAATACCACGCTCTCACTTTGGCGAGAACGTGGTATTTGCTCAGTTTAGTTAACTTTGACTTTTATCGTGGTTGAGTACGGATCTTTGAGCCCAAAGGTGTCCGAAATGGTCAACGTGATCGTAAACTCGCCGTTCGGCCGCCGTGTCGAAGCGTTCGTAAGATCGTTGCTTGCCGTTCTGAACGTATATTTAACGGATTGTCCTTCAGCGTCAGCCTGAATACCATCAGCATCATCAAAGTCCCATGAGTACTTCAGAATGCTGCTTCCGCCATAGCCGGTCGCCGAAAAGGTGAGGCTACTATTAACGTTGGATACTGCAGTTCGGAATGAAGTTTCGCCTCTAATCGGGGTTCGATCATTGATGACCCGAATATCGCCCAAGTAGAAAGCAGTTGAAACGTCGCCGCTAAAGCTAATGTTCTTGATGATCTTGTTGCTCTTATCAAATCCCTTGATTGCTTGGAGTGGAATTCCAGCTTGCTTCCATCCTCGATCAATACCAACCGTTGTTGCAGCAGGAATAAATGCTTCGCTCTTCATGCCATCGGTCGTCGCAATGATGATTCTCATCATCTTGAGCGTGCTGACTGAGGCGGAACCTGCACCACCACCAACTGCGCCTCCACCCGGAGCACCAAAGCCAGGTCCTCCGCCCGGTCTGCCTCCGCCGCCTTGTGGGCCGCCGCCTTTTCCTCCTCCGTCGCCACCATCAAGGCCGCCAAATCCACCAGCCCCGCCTTTACCTTTGCCGCCGCCTACCGCTCCAGCGCCGCCGCCAGACGAAACAGTTGCATCAAGTGATTTAAAGGTGATACGAAGCAAGTTCGCCTTGTCAGGATACGATGCCGCAAGATCAACCGGCTTTTCCCACGAAAGGATTCCGCCTTGGAAAAGGTTTTTTGTGGTTACACGAATTGAAGTTGAACCCTCAAAAGCGTCTTCTTCAGTTTCAGAACAAATTCCGCTGCCCCAACTTCTCAGCGAGATAGCCTGATCTTTCAATGAGATTCCCGGCCGGTAAAGTGTGCTTCCCGATTGGTGGGTGCCCGCCAAGGACAACAGTGATGCTAACAAGATGGTATTCAATTCATTCTCCGTTTATGGTTCTAGCCAGTAATTCTACTTACAGATATAGTGATTGTAGCTTTAGACGCGGATTCGGTCAATAGATTTCGCCCTTCCACTACTCTTTTCGACGCAAATTTTTACTCCAGAGATACCGCCAGGCTCATTTGCAACCTCAAATTTTTCTGGTAACCCGGTCCTAAATCGTCGAAGAATAATGTTTCGGTCCATTCCGAGCACACTATTTGCCGGTCCACACATGCCCACGTCGGTGATATATGCTGTGCCGCCTTCAAGAATTTGTTCGTCGGCGGTCGTCACGTGCGTATGGGTTCCAACCACCGCCGTAGTCCTCCCCTGACAGTGATATCCCATCGCAATTTTTTCGCTGGTTGCTTCGCAGTGGAAGTCCAAAAATCGATGCCTGGTCTGCATATCGCGAGTAATCACGTCGTAGGCCTCGAATGGATCGTCGTAGATTGGATCCATCATGACCCGCCCGCACATGTTCATGATTGCGAGCTGAACCCCGTCTTTTTGAATCTGAATAACTCCTTTTCCTGCCGCGTTCGGAGAAATATTGTAGGGCCGTACAATCGGCTTTCCGGAGTTGAGGTAGGGCTCAATTTCCCTCTTATTGTAAGCGTGGTTGCCAAGCGTGATCGCGTCGGCGCCGGCCGCATAAAACTCTTCTGCAATGGCGGGAGTGATGCCTAAACCGCCCGCACTGTTTTCGCCGTTGATGATGACAAACAGTGGGTTGTGTTGAGCGATCAGACCGGGCAAGTACTCCTTAACCGCATTTCGTCCAGGCTTACCGACCACATCGCCAAGGAAAATAATTGTGTATTCAGACACTCATGAAAGTATAGCTTTCAGCCATTAGCCTTTAGCTTTCAGCGATCAGTTTTCAGCTGGTCAAGCGTAAAATGAGTTCGATGGCCCACAAGTCTCCCTTCACAAAGGAAATCTATGAGGTTTGGGAGAAGCTTGCGTTCGGCGCTGGTTCAAAACTGCTTGTCGGTCAGCGGGTCAAGAATCTTCATCCAGATTTTGATGGGTAGGAATGTCTCGATTTGGATTGACGCGAACTTTCAGCCTGCAATAGATAGAGCCTCCTAAACCAGCGCTCACACTTGACCCTTTTGAATGGCACCTATGTCGCTAAAGAATTTGCCTCGCCTAGTTTGGGGTTAGTCGGCCTGAGCGGTGTTTGGCAATCAAGTAGACCACGATTCCGAATGCGATCGCGATGGCCGTTGCGATCTGTTTCATCCAACCTTCTTCCTTAACGGTGTTCACAAAAAGGACGCAAATGATCAGCGCTGGAACAACGCCAATCAGGATCGCAACGGGCAATCCACCCGGAATTTTGAAGGGTCGCTTGAGGCCCGGCTCCTTAATACGCAAGATCACTAACGCGGCGAATTCAAATAGGACGCTCAGCCCGTACAGAATCGAATTCACTGTGATTAGTTCTGTAAAGCTGAACCATGAAAAACAGGCATACAAAAACGCACAAAGAGCAATAGATCGAACCGGGGTTCCCCACTTCGGATGGATTGCCGCCAGTCTCTTAGGGAAGAATCCATTCTCGGATAGCACCGCAGGTATTCGCGATGAAGCGAGCATTTGCGAGCCAAACATCGCGGTTGTCGCGGCTAGGGCGGCGAGCAAAACCAGGTTGCCGATCCATGGTGCCGATGCCCTTGCCGCAATTCCTGCCCAACTGCCTTCGCTCCATTGGTCAGCGTTTGGTGAGGTCTTAATGGCGGAGAGGACGGGTAATAGATACACCAAAGTCACCATCGGAATCGAGACAGCAAGAGAACGAGGGAAGCTCGTTTGTGGGTTGTCGACTTCTCCCGCGACCGTACTCAAGTTATCCCAGCCTGTATAGTTCCATAACACAGTTGCTAATCCGACGGAGAGCGCAGTTGGCGTAAAAACGATGCCAGAAAAGCTTGGAAGAGTTAGGCCCGCTTTGCAAACCATCAACAAAAACGGAGCGATGATGAGAACAGTTAAGATGGTTGCGGCTCGCCCGACAGCAGCTATGCCCCTGATGTTAACAAAGGTCATTAATACAACCACACCAAGAGCGAGAATCGCTTGACCCAAGTTTGATACCGGATGTCCAGTTGCACCCTCGACATATTTGCTCAAGTAAGTGGCAAAGAGTAAAGGATAAATTGCGGCATCAACGATGCTATAGAGCCAGGATAGCCAAGCACACATGAATCCTGGAAACGGCCCCATCGCCTGCTTTACCCATACGTAAAAACCCCCTTCTTCAGGGATCGCCGAACTAAGCTCGGCGGTCATGAGTGAGATGGGAAGGGCCCAAATGAACGGTGTGATAAGAATAAGGAGAATGCCAAGAGAAACGCCAGATTCGCCGAGAACTGATTCGAGACCGTGAGGGCCACCGCTGACGAGACAGAACGTCGCCAACGCCAAAGGAACCATATTGAGCTTCTTCGTCTGCCCAAACCTCACCGAAAGATTATGAATCAAGGCGCTTATTGAATCTAAACCCCCAGGCCTTTTCTTGCCCTCTGTCGGTTCTCTGTTCCCAGTTCCCTGTAAACTAACCGCATGAGTTCCCTTCGGGTCGTAGACGTCGCTCTCGATCCCCGTTCCGGGGGAACCAATGCCATTTACACCTACCTCCCAACTCCAAAGGCCCAAATCGGTGACGCGGTGCTGGTCTCACTTGGCAATCGCCAAGTCCTTGGCTACGCCATCGGATTTCGCGACGTCACACCCGAAACACTCGGTTTCGATCCCGTTCACCTCAAACCTGTCGCCGGGATAGTCAGCGGGCTCCAAATCCCATCGCCAATCATGGCGGCGGTGCATTACGTCAGCGAACAATACCTTTGCCCAATCCCGTCGGCTCTGACCGCGGCGGTTCCCCCGGGCGTACGGGATCGCCTGATCAAATGCTGGGCGAGTACCGGAAAACCGCGTACCGATGACCTTAAAACCCTCGAAATCGAAGTCCTCAACATCCTTGATCAAGAAGGAGAAATTGAGGAAAAAGAAAGCCTTCAGCCCGGAACCGAAAAGGCGCTCAAATCTTTGGTATCCCAAGAATTCGTTGAGCAAACCCTTAAATTAAAGCCATTTCAACATAAGAAATCCGCCGATGCCCTCTACCGGCTAACTTCGGATGAAGGAAAGGTCGAGCAATTTCTCCGGGTCGACGGAAAGAAGAAACCTGCCCAGGCGGTCGCAGTTATGCAGATTCAAGAAGCCGACGGATCGGCCCTCTCCAGCGCAGAAATTCGCGCGATGGCGGGCGTAACCGAGACCACCGTCAAGGCCCTGATCAAAGCGGAAATCTTGGAAATCGTGACAAGTGATGACCATCACATCACCAAAAAACCGCCAACCCCAAATCGACATCAACAAGTTGCCATTGACGCTATCTGCTCGGCAATTGACGCCAACCAACCGCAACCGTTCCTCTTATTCGGTATAACTGGAAGCGGCAAAACTGAGGTCTTTCTCCGAGCAGCCGGTAAGGCACTCGCGAACGGTCGTCAAGTACTTTACTTAGTGCCAGAAATAGCCCTAGCGACCCAAGCCATTGCCCAACTAAGAGAGCGTTTCGGCGCTCGCATCGCCATTCTCCATAGTGAGCAATCACCGGTTGAAAGACTCCAGAATTGGCAAGAAGTCCGTAACGGCGGAGCCAGCATCGTTCTTGGCCCGCGCAGCGCCTTGTTTGCTCCGCTCAACAACATTGGGCTTATCGTTCTCGATGAAGAACACGAAACGGGCTATAAACAGGAACAATCGCCCCGCTACCAATCCCGAACCGTTGCCCGTTTCTTGTCAAAGCAACACAACTGTCCGCTCGTACTCGGTAGTGCGACTCCATCAATCGAGTACTTCGCCGAAGCTGAAGCGAACGAAGAGGAAGCCGATGCCACCAAGTTAACGTTGCTAACCCTCCCAAACCGAACGGCATCCGCGGTTTTGCCCAAGGTTTTCATCGAAGATCTCAGCCTGGGTTACAAGGGCGGTAGCCCGTCATTGTTTGGACCATTGCTGACCGAAAAGTTAGAACGAACCCTCGAAGAAGGAAACCAAGCGATCTTGTTCCTTAACCGCCGGGCATATTCACCATTCCTCATGTGCCGCGATTGCGGAAGCAAGTGGGAGTGTCCCTCCTGCGCCGTCACCCTCAGCTATCACCGACAAGACAACCGATTAAAGTGTCACCATTGCGGCTACCAAGAACGGGCTCCTGAAGTTTGCCCCAAGTGCGATGGCACGAAGATTAAGCCGTTTGGTGTCGGTACCGAGAAAGTTGAAGAGTTGGTCAAAGAACAGTTTCCAACCGCTCGAGTCTCGCGGTTAGACCGAGATGTTGCCCAAAAGAAAGGTGCGATCGAAGAAGTCATCGCCGACTTCCGCAGCGGAGAAAAAAACGTTCTTGTTGGGACTCAGTTGGTCGCGAAAGGGCTCGACTTTCCCAATGTAACCCTTGTCGGCGTCATCGCCGCCGATGTCTCGCTGAACCTTCCCGACTTTCGGAGTAGCGAGCGCACATTCCAATTATTGAGCCAAGTCGCCGGTCGAGCGGGGCGAGGCACAAAGCCTGGCGAAGTTGTCATTCAGACATTTAATCCGACGACACCCGCCATTGTCTTCGCCCAAAAGCACGAGTATTTAGAGTTCTTCCACTATTGCCTGCAAGAACGTAAGGAAGCCAAATATCCACCATTCGAGAAGCTCATCAATATTGTGATGTCGGGCGAATCTCGTCCAGCTGTAATCGGCCTCGGAGCTAAGATCTTGGCTCGCCTTCAGACATTCGAGCAGATCACCGTTCTTGGTCCGACCGACTGCGTGTTAGAACGATTAAACAACCGTTGGCGACGGCACTTGCTCGTCAAGCTACCGTCAAACTTTGATGTTCAACGCATCGGTGAAGCGATTTCCGATGTCGAAGAAAAAGGCGTCCAGCTGGTAATCGACGTCGATCCTTACAGCTTAATGTAAATAGGTGCGGTTCCCTCAAACCATTGTTCGAATTCAAGAACTTTGTTACAATAGAAATAGAATGAAGCCAGAAATAACCCCAAAACAGCGATGGCTCATCCGCACTTGGCTGGCACTGTCATTCAATGTTCCAGCGAGTTACCACCAAATTAAGCTTTACAATGTTTTCGGAATTGCGCCCATTTCACTATTCTTAGTGGGTTTCATTGTGTGTTTGCTTGCTATCCTCGTGATGGAAAGGATGGCCGTATATCAGTTACCGTCAAAGTCAGACTACATCTTCAGTTCAATCGCGTTTTTCCTGGTAGTAGCAGTCAACTTTGGCGTCATAAACGGACTCAAGTCTCACAACCGACTTGATGAAGCTGTTGGCTCAGTTCTTAACTTTCTGCCAATTCTTCCCTACTTGTTGTTCGTCAAGGCAAAAGATGGAAAGTTGAAATCACCCGAAGTCAAAAACTCATGACGACGCTCTCCGGGAAGAAATGGTTGCTTTGGGCTTGGCTATATGGCTTGCCAAGCAGCCTCATGATTTTTGTCATCCAAATGTATTGGTTTTCAAATTCGGAAGTTGCCTTTTGTCGATATATAGCAACACCGACGCTCATCCTAATTATCTTGTTCCTCCTTTCGTCGGGGCGCAAGGAGGAAATGAAAAAGGGGATGACGTTGCTCCCAGACGGGCAAGCTTTTGGAAAGTATCTGGTCTTCTTTGTCCTCGCCCTATTGGTCATTGTCCTTGGATACCAGTTGCATCGGCCAGCCGGTAGCGCAACAATTGCCTTGATCCTTGCTGGCGCACCTCATTCCAGTATCTTTAGTGCAAAGAAAAAACCTGAAGTGTTAGCATGACGAATAGAACTCCAACCGCTAAGGAAGCACGACTTATTAATCAACGACCGGTACGTCGGACTCTTTTTTTGTCCTTGGGACCGGCAATAGGCATTCTATCGCCGGTGCTTAACCAGTCTTCAAAATAACCAGAACTTAGGGACTTCACCCCTTCTTGGCTGACGACTCTGGGAATGGTTTCCCTTTCGTTGGAACCGCAGCAGCCAGTGCCTTCATCGAAGCAGACGCCCAAGGGCGACCAAAGAAGCCGCCTTCTTTGACAAACGTATTCGTCAACCGCCCGTCAAAGTGCGCTCCGCCACTCGGGATCTCCGCCGAAAGGATCGTCGTGATGAGCATCACTTGATCGTATAGTAATGTCAGACCGAAAGTTAGTGCGTCCCCACAACCCAAGCCTTTCTCCCCTGAGGAGCGTCAATACTTCCGCCCACACTTAACCAATTCGCTGATGACTGAAAGCTGAAGGCTGTAGACTATTTCCAATGAACGTCTACGCGATATGGGTTGATCTGATCGATGGGAAAGAGGACTTACAATTCGCGAAGGCAATCGAAAAGTATCTCAACCACTTTAAGGATCAAGGCCTGGCCGAATCCTGGACCCTTGAGCGACGTAAACTTGGCTTTGGTCCTGCCGAATTTGGTGAATTTCAAATCCGAATACTTACAAAAGACCTGGACACCCTCGATAAAATGTTCAACCAAGCTGCAACCAGGACCGGCGAAATCGAAACAATGCATAGCGACGTATATAGAAGAGTCAAAAACTTCAAAGCCGCTTTGTACCGCTCCTTTCCTGACGAGGTCCGAAAATCGTGAAGATTCATCCACTCGTCATTGTTTTGGCCGTTTTCTTCGGATTTGCTTCCCTCCCCTTATTGTTAATGAAGGGTCTTGGTGGAGGTGGAGATAAGAAATCAATTCCATTCTTTGGTCAGTGGCCAGGCAAGTTTGTTGTCGACAAAGTGAATCGCGGTCCAGATGGACCAGAAGACCGGAAACACCACACCCTCAATGGCTACGTCAGTATTCGGCTCGACAAAAACAAGTACCTCTTGCATCTCGAGGGCGAACAGCAACAAGTCGATATCAAAGGGACCTATAAGATCTCTGGAAGTCAAATCACCCTAGATCCCGACGACATCAAAGTGAAGACCGAGGGTGGCAAAGAAGGAGTCAATCCAAATTTCAAATTTGTGCCAGATGAAGACCTTTATGAGGCATATCAACAGAAAATCACGTTGAAACTTTCGAAAGACGGTTCAACCTTAGAGGGACTTAGGACTACAATAGCATTCTTAGAAGGAACACACACCTTCAAAAAAGAGTGATGAAAATTCGATCCCATTCTCTGGCAGCGATGATCCGCGAGCAGGCTAAGACCTCTCCGAATAGCCCAGCACTTATGGTGTCAAGTGGCAAGCATTTCCAGACCCTTTCCTACCAAGAATTCTGGTCGAACATCCAAAGCTATGCCGCTTTTCTCCAAGCCCTTGGGCTCAAAAAGGGTGATCGAATGGTCATCCTCAGCGAAAATTGCGCCGAGTGGCTCTATGCTCATTACGCTGGCATGTCCCTAGGAGTGGTGACCGTGCCAATTTACCCAACCCTTCCGCCAGATCAAGCTCAATACATTGCAAAAGATGCGGCTGCCAAAGTCGCCCTGTGTGGATCGCCAGAACATGCCGAAAAATTGAGTGGAATTCCAGGAATCCACGTTGAATTGCTTCGAGAAGAGAGGCATGGAGTCCTCAATGAAGCTGAGTGGAATCGCATCATCGATTCCATTGACCCAACCGACTTAGCAATTTTCATTTACACGAGTGGCACCACCGGGCAACCAAAAGGCGCCATGCTTACCCATGAAGCATTCCTAACCGTCTGCGAACATGCCGTCCCTTACCTAGGCATAACCAGCAAGGATGTCTTCTTTGGCTTCCTACCGCTGAGTCACATTTTTGAACAAATTGCCTCTTGCCTTTGTTTTTACGCGGGTGCATGCCTTGGTCAGAACAAGAGTGTTGCCTCCATGGCAAACGACTTCCTTGCAATCAAACCATCCGTGATGGTTGCCGTTCCCCGATTCCTCGAATCCTTTATGGACCGGATCGTCGATGGAATGAAGAAGCAAAAGCCGATGAAACAGAAGCTTTTCAATTTATACATCAGCCAAGGCGTGAAGAAAGCCCAAGGCGGATTCGGGCCCCTCCACGGAATCCTCGATGCCATCGTCGGCAAGAAAATTAAAGAAAGGCTGGGTGGTCAAATGCGACTAGTGGTGAGTGGCGGAGCTGCTCTGCCAAAGCATGTCGCCGAGTTCTATCTTGCCCTCGGCTTGACTGTTCTGCAAGGTTACGGATTAACCGAAACGACGGGCGGATCAGTCGTCAACCATCCAAAGAGAAACAAGTACTGGACCGTTGGCGAACCAATTGGGGTCGAGCTCAAACTTGCGGAAGACGGCGAAATTTTGCTCCGCGGACCTACTGTCATGGTTGGCTACTACAACCAGCCCGAAGAAACTGAAAAAGCCATTGACCGGGACGGATGGTTCCATACCGGTGATATTGGTGAAATGGAAGGCACCTCACTCAAAATTACCGATCGCAAAAAAGATATCCTTGTGCTCGGGAATGGCAAGAATGTTGCCCCACAACCCATTGAAAACCTCATTCGAGAATCTAAATTCATTTCCGAAGCCGTGGTTCTTGGTGACGGAATGGACTATTGCGTAGCCCTCATTATTCCAAACAAGGAAGCGATACGAAAGGAACTCGGGCTTCCTGATGATGCCGATCTGGCGGAAGTGACCGGCGTTCGAGAGCTCTTGAAAAAGGAAATTGACAAGACCAACAAGCAAGTCGCCAACTTCGAAATGGTCAAAAAATGGGCAATGATCGACGACGCATTCACAATTGACAACGGTTTCCTTACCCCGACACTCAAAGTAAAACGAAAAGTCGTGAAAGAGAAGTATGCCAACGTTATTAACAATCTTGGTTAAATCTTCGAAATAGGTTCATATTCGGCACAAATTCTGCATTGGAAATATCCAGACCCGTCCTAGGTGGAGGGTTATGTGAGAAATCCAAATGAAAAGAACACTAAATATTGCGATTGCAATGAGCATCCTTGGGGCTGCCACCGTTGCAAACGCGCAATCTCTAAAGTTCACGGGTACACAGCTTGGTTCTGTAAACTCGGGAACGATCAATGTCAACGGTAATTCAACCGCCGTTAGCATGGGCGCTTTGACCTTTAATACAGGTTCTGGCTCAATCGTCACATACTGTGCCGACGCTCTTTCGCCACTAAACAGTAACTTCAACCCATATACAGTTGGAGCCGTCGACATGACCAACGGAACTGGCCTCGCGCTAGCTGCCAAAATCATGGCGACAAGTTTCAGCTCAGCGATGAATGCTGACGAACAACAGGGTCTTCAATTAGCTATTTGGGATGCGTTATACGACAACGGCGCTTCGTTCAACGGTGCAACCGGAAACATGAAGGTAACGAGCGGTGTTGGTGCAACAGCTTTGGGCTTTGCTTCAAGCTATTTCACTGCTGGAAAGAACAGCGGCATCACCTCCGGTGTTGAATTGTTCAGTTCATCCGGACAAGGGGGGCAAAGTCAACTCCACATGGTTCCAGAACCAGCTTCTTTGGCAGTTCTTGGCTTGGGTGCGCTTGGTCTTATCCGACGACGCAAACTTAACAAGAAATAAGAGTCAGCTCTTATAGAGAAAAAATCCATCACGGCGCTCGGCTTAACCCCGGGCGCCGTTTTTGTTAATAGACTCGCCCTAGAAGCAGATAACTCCGCGCCTCGTTGCCCCGTTTAACATATCCGCATAAGCCTCATTCACCTGGTCCAACGTGTATCGTTTCGAAATGAGCCGATCAAGCGGTAACTTCCCTGCCTGGTATAGTTCTGCAAATTTTACAAAGTCGAGAGGCGGATTTGCGGTCCCGTAATACGATCCTTTGACTGTCTTCTCTTGCCGAACCAAAACCGCTCCCGGTAAGTTCGTTGAGGACCCCATCGCTGACAAACCCGAAAAAATGATTTCTCCTCCGGGTCGAACCGCTTCCAAGCATTGCTCTTGAACCGCCGGATTACCAATTGCCTCAAACGCGTAGTCTGCACCTCTTTCCCCGGTCAAGGCTCGAATCTCGGCTATCGTATTGGTTCCACTGACCAAAGTATGGGTTGCCCCAAATTCCTTGGCAGCTTCTAATCTCGAATCGAATCGATCAACCGCAATAATCGTCGTCGCACCAGCTAATACGGCACCCATGACGGTCGAAAGACCTACGCCGCCCGCACCAAGCACCACAACCGAACAACCCGGTTCTACTTTGGCAGTGTTCAAAACTGACCCAATCCCAGTTGTTACCGCACATCCAATGACCGCAGCAATCTCGTGGGGCAAAGTTGGTGGCATTACCACGCACGAAACTGCGGGAACTACAACATATTCCGCAAGGCACGCCAATCCGCAGTAATGGAAAATCGGATTTCCATTCTCCGAAAGCCGAGTTGTTCCGTCCTGCATTGTCCCCGCCCACATCGGCCCAACGTAGGCCTCGCACAAATTCACTTTTCCACGTATGCAATAAAAGCATCCACCACAATACGGCGCCCAATTCAACGCTACATGATCCCCAATCCGGACCGATGAAACTCCTTGTCCGACCTCCGCAATCACCCCTGCTCCTTCATGTCCCAGCACTGCCGGTAAGGGATGCTTCGTCTCACCCGTCACCAAATGCCAATCACTATGACAAACACCGCATGCCGCAATCTTGACCAAAACTTCGCCCACTTGCGGTGTCTGAAGATCCACTTCTCGAACCTCCAGCGGTCCACCAATGCGCTCTAATACTGCCGCTCGAACTTTCATGCTCAAATTTCTCTCTGTTAACTGCTAACTGCCGACAGCAGACTATAAATCCACATGCGTCGCGTGGATGCCTTTGATCCCCAACAGCGTCGAACCCAGCTTATCGAACTTATCCGCAGCGTCCGTCACAAAGTACTCAACGGTCTGCTCACCAGCCATATGAGCCAATGAACCAAGGTGCAGGCACCCAACCGCCGCCGCCGCAACCGCATCCGAGCAGGCCACCAGCGAGACATCTGGTCCAAGGTACGCCTGCAAGGCACCAGCCAGCAGCGGATAGTGAGTACAGCCGAGGATAATCGAATCGACTCCCGAATCTCGAAGCTCTGCCATATACAACTCAACGACCTTTTCGACAATCTCGCCCGAAACCATTCCCTGCTCAACCAAAGGAACAAACAATGGACATGCTTTGGCAAAAACTTGAGCTGAAGGATCAGCCGCCATCAAACCTCTCTGATAGACTCCACCGGCAATGGTCGCTTCAGTCCCAATCACTCCATACCGATGGTTCTTCGTGACTCTCAAGGCAGTCGAAATTGCCGGATCGACCGTCCCAAGTACCGGACACTCAAACTCATTTTCAATATCCTTTAGCGCGTGAGCCGAAACCGTATTGCAAGCGACGATGATCATCTTCACATCGTGTCCGGCTAAGTAATGGGCGCAATCGAGCCCGTATCGGCGAATCGTATCATGAGCCTTGGATCCGTACGGCGTCCGTGCCGTATCGCCAAGATACACAAACCGCTCATTTGGCATTACCTCCAGGCAGCTCTTCAAGACGGTTAGACCACCTAGTCCGCTGTCAAAAACACCAATGGGAGCGGCAGGATTGTTGGTAACCATGGTGATTTTCCGTTGGAGAAAACCTAGTTTACTTGCTCACCCAAACAACGTTCACGATAACCCACTTACCGTTGATCCGACAGAGATGGATGTAGTCAACCCAGTCTTGAGCGATCGCTTTAGCAGAAGCAATTTTTCCGTCAATTTCGAAGACCTTGATCTCAAGTTTCCGCTTGCCTGCTGGATAATATTTAGGACCATCAAGGGCTGCCGTGAGTTCAATAAAGTGCGCCGCAGTGCCGTCCTTCAGCACTTCAACCCCATCCTTGGTCTTCGCGACGAATCGCTTTGCGAGCAGAGGAGAAAGGGCGGATTTCACCCGCTCAGCATTTCCTTCGTAATATCCTTCGATATAGTCCTTTATGACGCCTTTGATCAAGTCCGCTGGCTTCTCCCTTTTGACATGATTGGGACTTGAAGCAAGACAAACTGGAACGACCAAAACTGACAAACTGGCGAATAGTAGAACGAAGGCTCTCATCTCATTCTCATACTAGCAGTATCAAGATGTTTGTTCCGTCTTGGTCTCTAACCATGGCTTTCCATTTCGTTCAAAATAAAAGTGTGAAGCATTGGTATTACCTGGTGGTGGAATGGGCTTAGAAACAGTCTGTCGAGTCAAACTAAACTCCGAAATCTCGGAAGGCAAAGCTCACAGTGGTGACGGAGAACTCGAATTCCGAGGCGAATTCAAGATTCGGTGGAAGTGGTCCGACTTATCAAGCGTTTCCTGCTTTGATGGAGTCTTGACCGCAGTCAAGGGTGCCGAACTGGCAGAATTCCATATTGGCGATGCCGCCACGAAATGGGAACACGCGATCAAGAACCCCAAATCTCGGCTCGACAAGCTCGGCCTTAAACCAAACCACACATACGCCGCCTGGGGCGAGTTTGACGATTCCTTCCCCGCCGAACTCAACCAGGTCGCCGGTGAACCAAGTTCCGAGGGTCCATTTGACATCGTGTTCGTCCGTTTAGCCTCCCAAGACGACTTAACTGACCTCACCAAAGCCCGTGATGCTATCGCTTCGAACGGTGGAGTCTGGGCGGTTTGGCTGAAGGGTAAAAAGGAATTAACCGAAACCCACATTCGTGCCTATGCCCTTGCCAACGGGTTAGTCGACGTCAAAGTCGCTCGCTTCTCCGATACACTCAGCGCCCTCAAGCTCGTAATTCCGGTTGCAAATAGGTAAAAGGAAGTGACATCCAAGTCGCGACCCGCTAGAGGGAGCCACCGACTGACAGACAGATTGGATAGAATGAAACCAGACCAAGTTGCATGACTTGCCATGAATACTGAGCTAAAACCACCAATCCAGCTCCTTCTAAAAGGGTGGATATACTTGCCTCCAGCAGGTTTAATGCTCTACAGAATGGTCCAAATGGTTTTGGTCAGTGAGCGCATTCGCATTGGCCCAATGCCCTTCATCCAGAGCATGGCAGTATTGGCAATCTGGACTTATGTCTGTTTGTTTGCGTTTCCGCCAAAACCCGAAACAGCTCGGGTATTCATGCGCATCGGAATAATCGCGTTAGGTTCGTTGTCGTTGATTCTTCTTGTATTGATGTTACTAGGACCTGGACTGGGTGGAAGTGCCTCGTCTTGGCCAGAAAAAGGGGTCTTGGCCCTGTATGCCTTATCGTTTGCACCTGCTATTGACTATGGATTCAAATTAATCAAACCAACCCAAAAGGGACCTCCTCCAAAGCCATAAGCGTCGCTGGATGACAATAACGCCAATCATGGCGAACGATCGAACGCTGTAGCGGAATCATCGAACGCACCTTATGGTCTGAATTCTATAACTGCCAAGTCCGCAGGTATTGGATCAGTCTCGATGAAGACCCAAAGGTGTCTTGATACGCACCAAAAAGGTGGATACTAAACCTAAGTGATACCGCGCGACGAGAACTTCCCGGCACAAATCTCGACTAGAGTTGCCTTTCTCATCGCCGGAATCGGGTTCTCATCCCTAGCCCCCCTCATTCCCGGAATCAAAGTCCATCTAAATCTTGACGATCGCCGCCTTGGTCTCCTGCTCCTTTGGGTTGGGCTTGGATCAATCATCGTCATGCCATTTGCCGGCCGACTAGCGGCAAAGTTCGGTTGTCGAAAAGTCATTGTTACATCAGCGTTGGCCCTATGTGCCAGCCTTCCATTGCTTGCCATGGCGACCAACACCTACGCAGTTGCCGCGGCTCTGTTCCTATTGGGCGCTGGTGGTGGAACCCTCGATGTCGTCATGAACATCCAAGCCGTAATTGTAGAGGAAAACAGCAAACGCCCCATGATGTCCGGCTTTCATGGTCTTTTCAGCGTCGGCGAAATCGTCGGAGCGGGTGGCGTAACTCTCCTTCTTAGTCTCAACTTGTCTCCGCTCGTCAGCCTTACCGTGGTGGCACTCGGGTGTGTTGCCATGTTAGGTGCCGCAACCCCAAACTTTATCCCTTATCACAAACATCTCAGCGAGATCCCTTCTCGATCCTTTGCTCTGCCCCGAGGCAAAGTCCTTTTGCTTGGCGTCCTTTGCTTCATTGTATTTATGAGCGAAGGCTCGATAACCGACTGGAGCGGGGTGCTTCTTCTCGATTTCCGGAACGTAACGATTAATCATGCAGGTCTGGGCTTTGTTGCATTTGCATCCATGATGACCTTAGTTCGCCTTACGGGTGATTTCGTGGTGACCAAACTCGGACGCAAGGCGGTCATGTTCGGTGGATCCATTTGCGCGGCGGCTGGGTTTATCATGACCGCGACAATTCCCAATATGTTCACATCGGTCTTCGGCTTCGGGCTCGTGGGTATAGGCTTGGCCAACGTTGTTCCTATCCTCTTCACCGCGACTGGGAAGCAAGACGTGATGCCCGCAAACCTCGCCCTCAGTTCAGTGACAACAATGGGCTACTTAGGATTACTCGTCGGTCCTCCGGTGCTCGGTTTCATTGCTCACAATTCGAGTCTATTGGTCTCACTCGGTTTTCTCGCAATACTGTGTGTTGTTGTAGCTATTTGCACTCAATTCGTTACCGAGAAGTCACCAAACCAGGCATAATTGCCCCAGACCAAGACAACCATGAAAACTAAGTTCCTTGTAGCCGCTTTACTCGGATTCTGCTTTGCCGCAGTTGGCAATGCTCAAATCGCTCCCGAGAACAACCCGGTCATTACGGCAGCAAACCAGGTGGGCGCAAAAGGGTTGCCTACGGGACCAAAGCCATCCAAAAGCCCGACGGCATTCAAGGCATCACCCGACCATGGTTTTGTCAAAACCTATATTGAAAAAGCGTTCGACTCTCAAAAAGAACGGGATGCGGTTACCCCAGTCTTTAATCAATTGATTGAGAGCTTTGGAAAAACGACAAAGGAGGCAGGCTTTCCCGACGATGCCTCTGCATCCTATGCTTTCGCGGTCTCACTGCTCATGAGCGTTTCAAATGGCTCTGAACTCGATGAGGAAGCATTTCCTACGCTTATCGGACAATTCCAAAACTATTTCAACCAGCCAAGCGTGCTGAAGGCAACCGACAAGCAGAAGCAAGAGGCGTATGAATATGCCCTTTGCTCAGTCGGCTCAATCGTTGTCTTTCTCAGTACCGCAAAAACCGCAGATGACGTCGACAAGGTGAAGCTTGCCGCCGCATTAACGCTTAAAAACCTGTTGGGAACAAGCCTCGAGCAGATTAACCTCAAAGGCAAAGACACGTCGATAAAAGGCGTTGCCCCAGCCAAACCAGTAGATCCGCCATCATCGTCTGACGGCATGGCTCCCGGTTTCTCGTTCAGCATCGCCGAGGGATGGGCAAAGGATCCCAAGTCAGTCTGGTACATCCGTAGCAACGGTGAACGAGACTATAACACATCTTCTCTCATGCGGTTTCTTCCCGCGGTGACCGCAAAAGGATCGTTTAGTGACGCCATTCGCAAGGCCTGGAAAGATGGAGTCCCAGCCGAGCTAGCCGACAAAGCAAGTGGAATGATTTTCCGAAGGTATATCGGCGACGGACTCTTTTCCCAGTTCATTTTCGGTAAAGGCATCGAAAAAGGTCGCCGATATTCGACTCTTTTCAGCGTATATCTCATTGACTGCGGCTCCATGTGGCAGCCCGTCGTCGTCGCCCAAACGTGGGATACTGACGGATTCACGAGCGGTGGCGAAATGTCGGCTGGATTCTCGTACCCGACCAGTGCCGATTGGGCCGAACTCATGATGCGGACGTTCAAATGCCCGTCGGCGAAAGGAATACCGCTCGCAGATAAGTCGGCCGTAGTCGGGGACTACTCATACGGAAACAGCTCCCAGCTTCAGTGGGAAAACATCTACACCGGAGCCTCGACCATGACATTCGTCTCGTACGGCGGAACCCTAAATCTCAAGACCGACGGAACTTTCACCTATACCTTTAGCAGTGCAAGCGGACAAGTGGGTGCGACCAAGTTCGGCAGTGCAAAAGGAAGCGGGACCTGGCGGATTGAAAACGATCTTTTGATCACCAAGTACCTAACCTACGATCAGGGCGATTCGTACAAACGAAACGAAGAGCGCTATCGCATTGCTGGAGTTGTTTCGTTCCCAGACGGTAGCAAAGTGACGGTATTGACAAACGACCTCAAGAAACCTATTAATGCCTGTACGGTGGGCAATAGCTCCGACTACTATTCAACAAAGAAGAAGGACTAGCAGTTGCAAAACAGGACTCCAAAGCTTTCTGGCAATCCGGTCTTCCCTGGTTGGTATGCCGACCCCGAGCTTCACCATTTCGAGGGTCGCTACTACATCTACCCAACCTTCTCTGCTGCCTACGAAGTCCAGACTTTCTTCGAAGTATTCAGCTCAGATGACCTGACCAACTGGACCAACGAAGGACGCATTCTTGACTTCAAAGACGTCCCCTGGAGCACCAACCGTGCGGCGTGGGCACCGTCCATTACAGTTAGGAATGGATACTATTACTTCTACTTTTCTGCAGGAGATGGAGCCGGAATTGGTGTCGCCTTTAGTGACTCACCGACTGGACCATTCAAGGACGCCTTGGGCGTACCCCTCATCAAGGAGTACCACCATGGAGCCCAACCCATTGATGCCCATGCCTTCATTGATGACGATGGCAAGGCATACCTCTACTACGGAGGATGGAAGCATGCGGTTGTGGTCGAGCTGGGTGAAGACATGATCTCCACCGTCGGAGAGTTCCATGAAATTACGCCTGAACTCTATGTCGAAGGGCCTTTCATGGTCAAGCGAAACGGTGAATACTACTTCATGTGGTCCGAAGGTTCCTGGGGCGACGCTAGCTATTCGGTGGCTTATGCCCGATCAGATTCCCCACTCGGTCCGTTCGTCCGCCACGGCAAAGTCCTAGAGAGCGATCCGAAGGTCGGTAACTCGGCGGGTCACCACTCTGTCCTCCAAATTCCCGGCACCGATGACTGGATCATCGCCTACCATCGACGTCCTATCGACGAAACCGCCCGCGATCATCGCGTCACCTGTCTTGAGCGCATGTTCTTTGACGAAAACGGCGACATCCTGCCTGTCGTGCTGACTTAAGGCCGGCAAAACATAAATCTCGGGTCCAATAGACTCTCATGGGAAACAGAATAGCCAACGCTCCTCACCTGTGGGGAGGTGGCTCGCCTTTCGATCCGAGTTTACAACGAGTACTCCTTCCGAAAGGCGAGTCGGAGGGGGTGGAACTGTGTTGTGAATACTGTGCACTTCTCCAATCAAGAAAACTCGCGACCGCCCCACCAGCCTAACGCCCAAGCACCGTCAGCACTGCCCGATGGTCGCTTGCCACCGAATCTACCACTTCACTCTGAATCGGAGTCAGCCCCCGAACCCAAACATAGTCGATTCTTTTGTACGGCATCTTCGCAAGAATCGTGTTCCCGAACCCCTTTTCTGTTGTCGCAAAGCTATCGGTAAAGTACTTGCCGAAGCGTAAAATGGACTCAGAACCTGTCGGGCCATTAAAGTCCCCCAACAACAAGACTGGCTCCTTCGACGGTCGCAGCGAAGCCAAGATCAGGTCACCTTGGGCTCGGCGATCGTCACAGACCTTAGTCAATACATTCGCGGTGTCACCAAGTCCTTGTGACCAAGCAGAAATCCAACTCGGCTCCATGTGAACGCACATCACCCGAATCTTGCCCAGAGGGCTATCCACCACCGCACTAGGAAACTCCTTCGTCGGCCACTTCGTTGGCACCTTGAGAACATCCTCTTCCGACAGCGGATATCGTGACAGGATCAAGTTGGTCGATGCTCCCGACCAATAGTAGCCCCGAAACTCTTTGCTCAGTGCCTCTCCGGCTTGCTTGATCTTCCCAATCTTACAGGCCTCTTGCAAGCAGATGATATCGGCGTTGGACTCCTTCAGCACTTTCATAACGCCTGGCTTGTCAACTTCAAAACCTGCGACATTGTAAGTCAGTACTCTGAGGGTTTTTCCGCCTAACGAGGGCCGAGATCCCCAACTCGGATGCCCGACCAAAACGAATGTCACACCCCCAAGACATAACCAAAGCAGAATAGACCGCCAGTTCTTGAAGCACAATAGCGCCGCTAACCCACAAACCGGAGCAAAGACGAATTGACCTTCAATGAGACCATAAATCAGCCAGTTTGAATCCGAATTGGGTTCAAACACGAAGTGATAAGAAGCTAAAAAGATCGCAAAAAGAAGCGGCAAGATTATCCTAAGTCGCTTCTTCATCCATAAAGTCAAACTAGCTTTCGACCCTTTCAGTTCCATCAGCTTCGAAACGGATCAACCTGGCAGCCCAGGCAAACCTTACTTCACCGGCTTAATTCGCAACTGCAACGCCGAGTATCCGTTCAATTGGAAGTGATTCACCTTCAATTTGTGCGTGCCACCCAACCGAACCTTTGCTGTGTACAACGTCGGGCCTTGATACTTCCAAGCATCAACAATGATCTTGCCATCCAGCCAAGCCCGAACGCCATCATCTGCCGTCAACTCAATCACGTACTCGCCCGGAGCAATCGTAAATGAGCCGTCTGCCATCGTTCCAAAGTAGTTATTCGGCACCCCTTTCTCATACTTGCCGTAGCCCGAATAGTCGAGCTTCGTTTTCTGAAACTCCGGTCCGGCCGAAGCCGACTTTGCCGTATAGGCAGCAAACTGGGTTCGTGGATCTTCCGTCTTCTCGTCAAAAGCAAAAAACTTCACTCGCCAGTCAATCGGCAAATCGAACCGTCGAATAGACAGCGGAAACGCCTGATCGGCCTTAATGAAGTTGCCTTTATAATCGACAAACGCCTTGCCTTTGTATTCCAAAACCAGCTTTTGTTCGCTCGACCCAAGTTTCGGTTTGATGATGATCGATCCAGGAACTTGCCCCTTATTGACATTGATTTCCAATCCTTCAGCCGTCTTCAATGACCATGATCCAGCCGGACCAAAGATTGAGTACTTCTGCGACCCATCCTTCATGATCGGTCCTGGCCAAAGCTTCGGACTCTTAAAATCATAAGGTCCCCACTCGTCTACCATAATCGTTTTTCTGCCTCGGCTCCCTTCGGCCAGGAACGGCATTCGACCTCCCTTCAAGGGTTCAGGGGAGTCTTTCTCAAAGACATCTTCAGGGTCCCGCGGATTCCAGGCGTCCATCGCAGTTTGCGTTGGCATCGGCTCAAATTTTGTATCGGTAGCAACTGCATTTTTCGGTAAAACTGTCTTGTCAGGTGCATGAAGACAAGTGGTTGCCATCATGAGGTTCGTCACATCATCCGCGACGTCAAACGTTCCGCCAAACGAAGTGTTACCCGTAAACTTAATCCCTGACGTCCGGTTCGCCCGAAGAATCTTACGATCTAACGAGCCATAAAACGTATTGTTATCGATAATCCAATCTCGACTCTTGGTGTCACGATTTTTCGGATAGCCCCAGTTAGGGTCCTGTGTGGCGTTCGCCCAGATGTGAATGTCGGTTTTGTTACCGCTGAACTTGTTAAAGTCGACCGTGTTGTTTTGCCCGTGCTCATGAGCAATGCCTTCTTCACATTCCTGAATGACGTTTCCGGAGATCAGCGTATCGTAGCTGTAACCGGTCCAAAAGCCATGCCAGCATTCCCGAATAAGGTTGTTCACAAAGCGGTTGCGCGAAAAAGTTGCCTCAATGCCGTTCGTCGGTGCGTGGCTAAAGTCGTTTCCATAAACGAGGTTGTCATTGCAGCCGCCCTTCGCTGTGTCCATGGTGCTTTGCCCAGCCCACAAAAAGAAGCCATCCCCACCGTGAGTCACCGAATTATAGGCAAACGTATTCTTGTTGCTTTGCTCGTAGATCAGAATTCCCGCCGAATCTTGACCCCGGTTATAGACCCCGTGCGAATATCCCCGGACACAATAATCGATGCTGTTGTGCATGATCCGGTTGTTGCTACTACGGTACATTCCCACCCCAATTGCGCTCAAAAACGAAAAGTTATTGTTCCAGACCAGACCATTGTTGGAGTTCATCAGCATCAAGCCACTTTGCCCACCAACGATCTTCACATTTTTGACTTCGAAGCCGTTGACGTTTTTGAAGTACGCCCCGGCTCCGTATCGCAACCACTCGTCTTTTTCGTTTTGATGAAAGCTCATCCAGTCGCTTTCGTCTTCCTTTTCAAGCGTAGATGCCAAGTGCTGCTTCCAGTTGTAGCTGAGATCACAGTCGATCAGCTTGAGATTTTTGCAGTTCTCAGCAATTAGAGCGACTTTGTAACCGTGAACACTCAAGTTCTTGATCGTAATATTGTTTCCCGAGACGCGAATGCCGAGCCCCTTTCGCTGGTCCGGCTCAACGTTTGCGTCGGTACCACGAAAGATCACGCCCTTCATATCGACAACTTTGTTATTGCCTTTAATCTCAAAAACTGGTTGGCTAAGATCCTCTTTTGTCGGAATAAGGTTTATTCCTTGCTTAAAGGGGCGAGTAATCGTAAAGCTTCCTTGATGAGCTACCAGATGACTACCAAGAAGAAACGCTAGGAACATAATCCTAGTTTAGTCTTATTTGAATCAATTAGCTAGGCAATCGGACGTCATGATAGTCCTGATGCTTCTCCAAAATGATGAAGAAGTCCCTCGGACTCATCAAACCAAAGAGGGCGTGCTTAATCGCACCTTCGTTGTCACCAAAATTCGCCATATGAGCGATCAATTTTGCCCTTGCTTCTCGCCAGAGCTTGGCTGACTCTTCCAACGGCATGGCGCTGTCGGGCGAAAACTTTTTCAGGGTAGGAGCGGCAAAACTCGCTGGTTTGACCATTCCCCTGAGGATGAAACGATAAAAGAATGTCGGCTTACCGGCTTTATCCGCAAACTTCGCTTTGTCAAAACCAGAAATCAACTTCACGTAGTCCTTGTCCACCAAATACATGTGCTCAACCGCCTTCAATGGCGAATAGCTCTTGCCAACTGGGGCTGTCTGTATGTCAGGAGCATAGGCTCCAACCCGATCGATCATTCCGTCCACGCGGGTATTAAGATGTTCGTATTCAGCGGCTAAATCTGGGCTCATCAGTAGTTCCTTGGATGCTAAAGCATACTACGAAGACCCGGAACAGATGGTTCGTCCTACTTATTCGAACCCAACAAGACGCCCTTAATAAAGAACCGCTGTGAGAACAAGAAAACCACAATCAAAGGAACCATTACGATCACCGCCGCAGTCATCTGGAGCGGCCAAGCAGTCGCACCGTACGAATTTTTAAACACACTCAACCCAACCTCAAGCGTCCGCATCGACGTCGAATTGGTATAAATCAAAGGTCCAAAGAAGTCGGTCCAAACTCCAAAGAAAGTGAAGGCTCCCGCCGTCGCCAACGCAGCCTTACTAAGAGGAACCACTACTCGTGAGTAAATCTGAAACTCCGTAGCCCCATCCAGCTTTGCCGCTTCGTCCAACTCCCGAGGTATTGAAAGCATGAATTGCCGTAGCAAAAAGACATTGAAAGACGAACCAAGCGCAGGAACAATAAGTGCCTGATAAGTATCCAGCCAGCCCAATCCCTTAATCAGCAAGTAAACCGGAATCTGTAGAACACTCCCGGCGAACATCATCGAACCCAAAAATAAGGCAAACAAGGAATCACGACCTCGAAAGCGAAGTCGAGCAAATGCGTACGCCGCCAACGAGGTGACAAAGAGCTGTAAAATAACGACGGTAAGAGTGACAAAGACGGAATTCCAAAAGAATCGAGCAACCGGTAGCGAAGGATTAAACAAAACCCAAGAGTAGTTTTCAAAGTGCCACGTCTCCGGAATAGTCTTCGACAAAGGCGGAATAGGCTCCTTAGAGCCATGTAGAGAAATCAAAACCATCCACACAAAAGGAGCCATGAGGAACAACGCCAGTGCCCAAAGTGTAATGGCTGAAAGGGCTCGCTTCATTCCTTTGAACTCCTTTCTGAAGGCTGATGGCTGATGGCTGACTTCACTGCGTAACGTGCCCCTCCAACTGTTTTCGGCTCATCCGAAACTGAATCAACGCAACCCCAGCAATCAGCACAAACAAGATGAACGACTTTGCCGAAGCTAACCCCGTGTTAAACGATATCCAAGCCTCGTTATATATGTGAAACCCAACCACGTCCGTCGAATCTTCCGGACCACCCTTGGTCATCATGTAAACCGGAGTAAAAACCTGAATCGCGGAGATCGTCGATGTCACAACCACGAACAGTGAAGTCGGCACCAACATCGGCATCGTGATATATCGAAACGACTGCCATCCACTCGCTCCATCAAGCATCGCCGCTTCGTACAACGTCTGCGGAACTCCAATCAATCCAGCGAGGAAAAGGACAACTTTAGGTCCTAAACCGATCCATATCGACATAAATGCCAGCGACCATAAGGCGGTCTCTGTCTTGCCCAAAAAGTCCACACTCGTAAACCCAACCGCCGAAAGCATCGAATTCAACAACCCAGTCTCGGGCAAAAATATGTAGATCCAGATCATCGAAATTGCTACGCCACTCGATATTGCCGGGAGGTAGTAAATCGTCCGAAAGAATGAACTAAGCCGCATCTTTTGGTTGAGCAAAATCGCGATCGCCAAGGCAACAATAACCCCGCTAGGAACGGCGACAATCGCATACTTCAGCGAGTTTGACAATGCGTTCAAAAACGCCGGATCTTGAAAAGAATAGAGATAATTCTTGAGTCCAACAAAGGACTTTGATGGTTGGTAAAGCTTCCACCGAAACAAGCTCAAATAAAGCGTGAACCCAATTGGCAAAATCGCAAACAACAGCAAATGCAGAGTCGCCGGAGCAACAAACAACCATCCATTTCGATTCTCTCTTTTGAGAAGGCTCATTTGGCAAACTCCTGATCAATTCGCTTCGCCATTTCTTGCAGTGCCTCCGAAGGCGTCTTCCGACCATTCAAAACAGACTCCATCATCGACCGACCCTGTAGCTCAACAAAGGAATACCCCTCAACTTGCGCTCCTGTCGGCGGACGAGCGCCAGAAACCAATTGCAGGAATTCACTCTCGATGGGTTCAACCGCCCTTTCTTTGGCAACATCTTTTCGAGCGCAAATGGCGATGCCCGACGAATTGTATCGAAGCTGATTCTTATAGCTGCAAAAGTGCTTAATAAATCGCCATGCTGCTTCGGGATTCTTACATCGATTGCCAATTCCCATGCCCGATTCGTAATAAACCGTCACAGGAGACTTTAACTGAGTCGGCATCGAAACAATCCCAAGTCGTTTCCAATTGAGCCCTTTTGCGCTTTTGAACCCGGTAATCGCCCAATGACCAGTAACTTGCATCGCTGCATCTCCGTTGGCAAAGGGGTCAACTCCGGTTGCCGCTACCTCATCCAGTTTTGGCGCGTATCCCTTATCAACCAAACCCTTCAAAAAGCCAATTGTTTCTGCGTTAGCTGGTGAATCCAACGTGCCACTGGCCTTGGTACCGGTCGGATCAAGAACGTTTCCGCCGTTATTCCACAACCACATCACCCAGCCCGGCATCCAGGTCGACATCACAAACCCTTTCTTCTTTTTCGCCGCAAGACCCGCAGTCAACTTTGCCGCCGTAGCTTCAAATTCCTGAAAACTCCACCCATTGGCAGGATAGGGCACATTGGCTTCATCAAACAGATCCTTGTTGTAGTACATCACCATCGGAGTGAAATCCACCGGAATCGACATCAGTTTGTCTTGGTAGGTACCCGCCAACAACGTGTTCTCAAAAAACTGGTCGCGTTTCAGGTCCTTGTCGTTGGCAAGGTATCCAGAAATGTCCTGTAGCACCCCATTTTTCATAAACAACGCCGAACTAGCGGCATCCAAAACAACGACATCGGGAGTGACCTCCGCTATATGGCTGAGCATCATCTTGGCAACATAGTCGCTCGGCATATTCTCAACTTGAATTTGAATATCGGGGTTCTCGACCTCAAAATCCCGATAAATCTGCTGCACCAAGCGATCGTATTCGCTGTCCTCACCTGCCCCCGACCAAGTCGAGATTCGGAGGGAGATTTTGGTGGATGCAGGGCGCGAACAGCTTAGACAGCTGACTATTAAGAAAGC
The DNA here is from genome assembly GCA_037141835.1 of Armatimonadota bacterium. Classification (GTDB taxonomy): domain Bacteria; phylum Armatimonadota; class Fimbriimonadia; order Fimbriimonadales; family Fimbriimonadaceae; genus Fimbriimonas. The sequence continues at coordinate 26,469 of JBAXBU010000003.1, forward strand.
CAGCAGCACAAACCTCATCGTTCGCCAAACCACCACATTTCCAGTTTTGCATGAGTCAAGGCATATCCGTTCTGGTTGTGATGGTTCACTAAGAAATTTTTTTGCCTGCTGGCTTCTGACATCCCCATGGAGCGCGGGCTTCCAGCCGGCATTAATTCTACAGCTTAACTAGCTGAGCACTCATAGGATCTTACACCACATTTGCAATTGAGCTATTGTGAATTCTGGCGGCATCCTAAAACTAAAACGGCTCGTCCACAAGGGACGAACCAACGCCAGCGCAACCATTTTCGAGACCTCGACCCTTAAGGAGCCGACGTCAGCGGGAGTCAAATCGGAGGTTATTTGTTCGGCGAATGTAATGTCGAGGTTACAAAACAATTCTAGGCAACTCCCGCCCATACTCTCGACCTGATAAGCCACGATCATCACTTTTGGCGAGGTAGATTATCGTGCCCCAACAATGATAAGGCAGGGGATCGCAGGTCTTCAAATTATCCAAACTAAATTATCCCCACGCCATGACTCTGAGGACTTCATGACGAATTGCATTAAAAGCATTCCGGCTAAGTACTCGCAGACTCTCACTCCAACTTGTTGATCTGCGAATCCTAATAAATTCGTACTGATTTTCCAAGTTGCTTCTGAAACAAGGTGTGATCCAACATTGGAAACCGTTCGGAAAGTTCTTGCCTGCCTGGAACTCCATCCTTATAGCCATTCATTGTTGCCATCTTTGAAAAATTTGGATCAATCTTTACGCTGGGGTCAACTAGCTTTGCCAATTGAATGTACTTTTGAGAACGGTAAGAATTTGTAGTGCCGTTGTAATAACCAGCCATATACATGTACACCTGAGCAAACGAATTCTTTGAAAGGGCCGTTGGGTCCATATACTTGGGGTTAATAGGCATGCGAACTTTACCCTGAAAGAGATCGACTTTAACTTTCTCGGCATGTTTTACATTGCCATTCTGTATCAATAGGAACCAGTACCAGATTCGCTTCTCTTCGGCTCCACCAACCGATACCGATTCACCATGACCACTCCCTTCAAAATACAACTTTAGCCATTTGAACGCTTCACTGTAGTCCTTTCGCCAAAGTGCCAATTCAACATGCTCTCCTCGAAGGTTAAAGGGATCTAAGTAGGATTCAAGAAGTACAAGTACAGACTCTGCCTCTTGGTAGTTTTGTGAACGCGCGAAAGAATGGAATCGAACAAATTGACGATTAACCTCTATCTCCTGTTCCTTACTTAATTCTTTTTTGCCCTGTGAAGGTGCGCCGATTTGAGGCTTCGATAGTCCGAAGCATACTGATAATATAATAGGTGTAATAATCATTGTTGCTCTATTCTCCAACGTTGACAAATAGAAAGTCCCATTCAGGGTGTATCGAGAGGTCTTGGTTCTCGCTAATTTTAATGGTCATACTTGACTGCAAATTCCAAGTCCCATTTGTTTTCACAGCCTTAGAACTGTGAGTCCACTTCCCGTATTTGAGCGGAACGGGTTTGCCGTTTGGTGGTGTATACATAACATTATCTTTCGCACTAAAGATAATTTCAAGCTTAATTGAATCCAAATGACCACCTATTGCCGGAGCATCTACGGCAGCTGTTCCGAAAGCTCCATTTGCGGCATGGTGCGCGTAAGGGTAATTTACATCCAATGCCACATCATCGCCTGCGACGGCTTGACTTGGTTCATCATCAACTAAGTACGCTGTGTCAGTCAATGTCTGAACGATTGAAACGTCACCTGTACCCTGGTAATTGAAGTCCGTAGGTGCTAATGCCAAATACTGGATATATGTTGCGTCAGAGTGGGCCACTGGTTTTGATGTCAAAATTGGTTTGGGGTTAAAGAGAAGTTGCCCAGGCTGATAACAAGTAATTGTTTGAGTAGATGCTACAGTGACTGCTTCAACTATTTTGGAAGCAGTCACTGTCCCAATTTCTGCACTGGCGAACCCAATGGGTTGGTATTTCAGGGTCGCTGAGCAGGCTACGACGCTTTGAATAGGCAGAGTCCACCTCCACTGCGGATTGATCGCGTTTAGATCAGTATTTCTTTCGACATGCCCGTGGACTAAGTCTGGCGAAACGACAAAGTCAGTAAAAGTATCGCCGGTAATGTCCCATTGGTAAGACCCTGGTTTCACCGATATTCCATCCCCTCCGACGCCTAATCCGCCAATGGCTGGTTGTCCTGGAAGAATCTTAGATAGCCCGCCAACCGTTATCGTCCCTGCCACAGAAACAGTAGCTGGATAAACTCCAACAACTTTGTAGTCAATAAATGTTGAATCTGTGCCATTTCCCGCCGATGCATTTGAAGACACAGTACTGGAGACAACGACGCCTCCGGTACCAACTATTATTCTTGCCCTGGTTCCAATCGACGAGGAGGTTTGCTGAATCCCTATTGGAACACTAAAGCCAGGACCATAGGCATAAATAATGCTTGAAGCTATGGGAGCATTATTTGACCAGGTTCCAGTCATACCATTGTTTGAAGTTCCAGTTGGAGCAACAAATCCTGTACCAAAAAATGATCTTGCAATCGTTGTAACGGTGCAAGATTCGATTACAACAACGTTCTCTGGTGCCGAGTCTCCCGGTCCTGAGGATTGCCACTCGTACGTTGTTGAAGCAGATCCTGAAATAGAAACACTTCCGTTTCCTCCACCGCAGGTACCAGTTACGCTTCCCTTGGCAAAAGTTGGGGTTCCGCCTCCGGGGTTACCCGTGAATGTGACGCCACTTGTATTGTTTGGAGCAGTAAACGAACCTGCATAAACAGAGGAAGATAATAATCCCATCGTCAAAGCCAGATAACATGTGCGACCAATGAGCTTCATAGTAATCCCATATTACGTCATATTAAGAAAATTGCTAATATAATTGTGAAAAAGTGTTGTATCAAGCTGGATTCTTTTTGATCAAAATCTTGGACGTCCACTAGTATCCTTCCGCATAGTCCGACGATGACGGTTGGCAGTGTTTGTTCACCTGGCTCACTTAATCCTCACCCTGCCCTAGCTGTGTGGTTGTTTGCGTCTCCGCAAAAATTTCGGCTGTCTCAACAAATGTCAGAGGCTGCAACATCTCGCTTAAGCTAAACATGCATTGCTTCCCAACCACAGAGAGAAACCCCTTCAATTTAGCGCGGTTGCACTGTTTTTGGCAATGCGACATTTCAATTTGTGTATATCGCTATCAGCTGCGAGGCCGTTAAATAAAAAAATGTAACAAACCAATATAATCCTGTATAATCCAAGTTATGAAGCTCGCCCACAAGTTCATTTCCCTCACCTTAGGGTTTTCAGCATTATCAGTCCTACTAGCATCATCTAGCTTTGGCACACCGGCAACGAGATGGCCAGTTTGTGCAATTAATGTTGGCGGAGGACCATACAGCTGTAGTCAAATGAATAGCAAAGCAACTTGTTATGGTTGTTGCACCAATTATTGTAGCGGATCAGGTGCGGAATTGAGTTCGTGTAAGCAGGGTTGTGACATCCAGTTTCCATAATGATTCGGCAAAATTTTCAGAAGTATTGGATTGTTTGGAGCATAGTCATTGCTGTCTTAATAGGTTGTATAGCCATGCTTGCAATTGAAAGTCACAATCGATCTAAACTTGCTGAAAGTCTCGGCGCAAAAAATCTAAATGAAGGTGAATACTCAGCTCTTAAAATAATGGAGCACATTGATTCAAAGCGATTGTCTTCCAATGACGTAGAACAGTTGGATAGGCTTACATTGGATTCGGATGACAAAACGAGGGTCATGGCATTCGCAACAGTAGCCCATATGGCTAATCATGGAGATCGCACCAAAGCATTGCAACTCTTAAAGAGAGTAGAAACGGATAAGTCACCTGATATTCGTAAAAAGAAGCTTTGGTGGCACTTTGTTGCTCGATGTGATGATTGGCGACAGTTAGCCCAGGAAGGCTTAAGTTCAAGTGACCCGGTTTTACTAAGTGATGCTAAATTAGCATTGGAGAATGACCCAAATGTTTCGAAACAAAAAAAATAAAGGATTTTCATTGACTGAACTAATGGTCGTGATTTCGATTCTGGCAGTATTGGCCGCAATTCTCTTACCTGTATTTTCAGCTGCAAAAAGGTCAGCAAAATCTGTATCTGCTTCAAGTAAGCAGGTTCAAATTGTCAAGAGTTTGTGGCTCTATGCCGCCGATGACAATGATCGTTTGCCAACTGCAGCTAGTAACGTAATGTCGTTTGATATAAATAATGGGATTGCGCCAGGAAGCCCATACGATCTATTTACATCAATGCAGCCAATTACAACTCCGTTATATCCGTACACAAAGAGCCGTGAAATATTTCAGATCACAAGTTGCCAGACAGTGACTGACATCAGATTTAAGGCAAGTTGTGAATTTGCATTTCGCTACGATGACATTGCGGGAATATTCGGGGTCAGCACTGGTCTAAGGCCAAATAGTTCCTGGGCAATAATGGCTGATGGTAAGCCAGACGACGAAAGTGATCCCTCGAACGGGCTAATAAATTGTACATTTCTTGATTCTCACGGCAAGAAAATGCCTAGACTGGAATGTTTGTCGATGTTTACTGAATGGCCCTAGCTTGGCCGATTCTGCGATAAACGTACGCAAACAGGTTTTGAATGTGTTAATTGAGCAAATTACTGATCTTCGCGAAAACCCCAATCGACTCCTTCCTTGACTGATGTTTCCGTTTCCTTAAGTGCCTATGATCTTCTTACTAGGTCCTTGTCCGCCAAACGCTCGGGACGAGCTGTAGCCGCAGCCAAGTTCCAATCGCCGTTGATACCTCGACCCTTAAGGAGCCGACATAAACGGGAGCCAAATCGGAGATAATCTGTTCAACGACTGTAGTGTCACCCGTGCCACTGCCCCAAAGACCCAGTCACGGGTACCCTTAGAGGAATGAGTTCTATGTGGCGAGACTTCTTCGACAGCCAAGCGGCAACCTACGAAGAAAATCCTTTCACCAAGAACACCGTCGCCGAAGTCGACTTCCTCCTCTCCCTCTATCCGCTCAAACCCGGAGCCTCGATCCTTGATGTTGGCTGCGGAACCGGTCGCCACAGCATCGAACTTGCCAAGCGCGGCTACCAAATGACTGGACTCGACCTCAGCGAAAAAATGCTCGAAGTCGCAAAAACCAACGCCGGAGAACTCAATATCGAATGGGTTAATGCTGATGCCCGAAACTTCGCCCTTGACAAAATGTACGAAGCGGCAATCTGCCTCTGCGAAGGTTCGCTAGGTCTCATCGAAAGAGGCGAGAATCCCGTCGAACACGATCTCAGCGTCTACCGAAACATCGCCAAGCACCTCAAAGCCAACGCACCGTTGGTCATCACTTGCCTCAACGGCTACAGTGTTATCCGTCAACTCAAAGATGAGTTCAGTGCCGACGGACGGTTCAATCCCGCAACCATGGTCAGCAACTACATGGACGAATGGGACCTCCCAGGCGGCACCAAGCAAATCCAAATTCACGAACGACTGTTCATTGCCCCCGAAGTCACCAGCATGCTCGAACAAGCGAATTTCGTGGTTGATGCTGTTTACGGTGGAACCGCTGGCTACTGGGGACGCCGACCCCTCAGCCTCGACGAAGTCGAGGCAATGTTCTGCTGCCGGAAGAAACCCTGATGACTGCCAAAAAGTTTTGGGGCTGGTTCCTACTAGCCTGGGCAATCGCCGGTATCCCAATTTTCATCCTACACGGAGTTCCCGGAGTCGACACCCCCAATCATGTCGCTCGACTTCATGTCCTCGCATCACTTCAAGAAGGACCCGCGCTTTCCAGCTTCTATAAAACTCACTGGGCAATTCTCCCAAACCTAGCGGTAGACCTTTTCATCACGCCAATCGTCTACTTCTTCAACACCAATGCCCTCTGGCTGATGAAGATTTTCCTGTTTAACTCGATCGGAGTTACCGGAGCTGGCTTCGCCATAACTAATCGGGCCATTTCCCAAAAATGGAGCTTTTGGGGACTCTTCGGACTCCTTTTTTCCTACAGCTACGTCCTCGGATTTGGCTTCATCAATTACCTCTTTGGGATCGGATTATCTTTGCTGTTCGTGGGCGTCCAACTGATGCTCAAAGAAAAGCCAAAACTGCGCCTTTTGGTGGTCGCCTTCAGCTTCCCAATCCTTCTGCTGAATCACCTTCTGGCGTTGGTACTCGGCGCATTGGCTCTCATCATCATTGCCATCCATCAACGCGACAAATGTAAACAGCTCTGGACTGGATTCGTCATCGGTAGCGTTTTGAGCCTCATCTATATGAAGTTAGCGGCAACTGCCGGAATCCGGGCCTCTCATATGTTTTACGACCCGATGCCCGAGCATCTGAGAAACGTCTTCTTTCCTCTCTACTTCTCAAACCTCTTCCGCGATCTCACTTTCTGGTTAGTGATCGTAGGAGTAGTGGCTTGGCTGATATGGAAGGGACAAGCAAGGCAACAGGAAAACCGAGGTTCTCTCCCAGAAGGGGGAGATGTCGAGAGGGCTTTGCCACGACAGAGGGGGCTGATTCAAAGCTTTAGACAAACATCACTCCCCCTCATCATGATCGTCGTCTTCACCTTAGTTGGGTTAGCCCTCCCGCACATGGCAATGACAAGCGCATTCATCTCTGCCCGAATATCTATTTGGGCAATACTGATCGCCGGAGCAATGGTCCAAGAAGTGACAATCGCCCCAGGCCTTATCTTTAGCCTTCTGTTCATCCGGTCTGCCGACATAAGTCAACGCTTCCTCAGTTGGAACCCGACCTTCGACCAACTCCGCTCTGATCTCCAAGTCGTTGAAAACGGCAGCCTGTTGTACCAAATGACGTCCCTGCGGTCGCAGCCGCTCGAACCCGTCGGCTGGAACCCGTCGATTATTCACGCCAACTGCCTGGTCCTTCTGGAACGAAATTGTTACGTAAATAATCTCTTCTCGCTGCCGTACCAACAACCTCTCCAAAACTCGCCCGAGATAAAGGTCGATATGCGCGACCTCTATAATCACGGCCGAGAATGGGAAATCAAGTCAAACCGACAATGGATTGTGTGGCAACTTGGACTAATGTCCCCCCGATTGCGCGAAAGACCGGTGTATATCTTCTTCGTGAAAAGTGAAAAAGAACGCGCGAATCCGTATGTTGGTGAACTCATTGTTGAACGTCCTCGATATGCGATTTACAAATTCCGCTGAACTCCTCCCCTCTCCTGTGTCTTGACGAGAGATGCGGAGCATCCAGAGGGGTTGGGGGTGAGGGCTCATCTCACTGCAAACCATATGGGTCATGAGGTATTATTGACATTCCATTTGTGCGCGGGTGGTGAAATTGGTAGACACGCTACCTTGAGGTGGTAGTGCTCACAAGGCATGAAGGTTCGAGTCCTTTCCCGCGCACCACTCCTTTTTGTTAGGTTCATTTGAACCAGAGTCCTTTTCTGTTTGTAGCCCACTTTTAGGAAAGAACTCAATGGAAGAAAGTGAACCCAGGACTATCGTTCGTCCAGGCCGGTAAGCCGCGCTTCAAGTCTTTAGTCCCGTCGCGACGCAGGCAACGACCTTTCCGTTCTTGGTCATTGCGTACTAGACCTAATCTCGGTTCAAAATCCACGTTTCCAAAGAAATGCCTGGTATGGCCACGACCGCACATTTTGGCCAGGTCTCTCAAATATAAGAAGAACGTCGGTGGTGGATGTACTAGCTGGGCCTGATCACGGTCGCTAGCTGCAACCCGGCGAGAATCTTTGTACCATCGGAGTACAAGAAGTCTCCTTGTCGGACAGGTCGTCGTCGATTATGCCCCAACGCTTGGAATCTCTCATTTTCTCATGCCGTTCTAAAGACAACTTCGCCATTAATCTTTGCTAGATCGTGAGCTTCCGAGCAGAGACTCTTTGGCTGTACGACGAGCTATGTCCGCAGATAAACTCATGCGCGAGAAGCTCACCCGTCTTCAGTAAGGCTTTAGAACTTACCTTCTTTGTAATCCGCGAGAGGCTTAGCTAACATTGGGTCGAGAATTGTAGTGACCTCGGGTCCCAGCAACTCATTGAGTCGACCAAAATCGGTTGGGATACGAAACCTTCCATTTAGTGCCACGGGATCTGTGGTGGCGATGTCAATACTGTCAGGTCTTCCTCCGCCCTTGCCAATGGCCTTCGGTCTATGTCCGTTCTGCAATGCAAAGAGTATTCGCTCGATATCCGCCTTATCTTTTGGACTTGTAAGAGTAAAAACCTCAACTTGCTTGTGGATGAATGTAATGCTCGTTATGTCGGCTGCCTTCAATGAAGCTTCCTTCCTTGGAATTACGGGAGGCTTCGGTGTAATGATCCTGACCGGTGCGTGATTACACGCACTAATTAGGATCAGTACAAGGGTGTAGCTGATTAGCTTCGGGGAATCCAGGAGTCGCCGTATTGATGAAGTCGAGGGTAGTCCCATGGGTTTATGTCCAGTTGTTCACCGTTATTATGGAGGTTTGACAAGCCAAGCATCCGAATAACGGAACAAGAAAAGCCGAAATACTAGGAAGTCAAGAAATACTGGTTATGTGTCCAAGTTGCACTCGCCGATTGCAGCGTTTATCTCAAACTCTACAAGTTTGGCTTTTCGCCACGAGCCTGTGCCGCTTCAATCTGGTCATCGGTCATGTGCGGCCCACCAGGATCAATACGGAGCCTAAAGAATAGGAACCATATTGACCACGCGGCGACAATGACGATTATGGCAACGAGATATGGAAGGTATCTCCGTATTGCATTAGAATGTTCCATGGATATCCCCAATTACCGAAATCTGAACCTGCCGGAGTGCGAGTTGTAGCGCGCGTTACCGCTGCATCCACAGAAAGTCCGTCGCCAAGCGCGATCCAGAGTTGTTCTCTAAATGTACCTTGGCCGATCCATTGACTGTTCCCCATTTCGAGCGTGAGGTCAGACGCGACATAGGGAATCTGACCATTCCAAGTTAAAGTACATCCTACGCTCATGGGCATGTTGAACGCCGTAAACCAGAGATAGTTTGGAGTTGTCGTGTTATAAGGCCTCGGTTTACTCCCATCGTAACCTGCCGTGTGGCAGGCGTCGATCCAAGCAAACTTGTGATGGAGTTGAGACGCGAACGAAGGAATGCACACGCCATTGACGAAAATTCCTGCGCCTGATGAGCCCCCAGCGAAGACTTTTAAGTAATTTCGCACCGGAGTACCCGACGGGAAGATGGTGTGTTCCCCGTCAGTTGGAGTCCTAGTTTCGCTCGAATGTCCGTAGTAGTAGAAGTACGAGGCGTCAATGATCATTTTCTTGATAACCTTTTCGCTCAATGTCGTTCGACTTCCGGCACTCGTGAATTCGTAGATTGTGGCTTTCAGTCCCGGTTGTCGCGCACAAATCCTTCCAATTTGCGTTCTTACTGTAGCGGCATATCGTTGAGTGAATTCACCAGCAATCGGAAGGTCTGCCTTCAAAAACGCAAGGAATTTCTCGCCATGCTTAACACCCTTGAGCGGGATTTTTGCCGACTGAGATGGACTACCGTCAATATCTACCGACAGGTTGAAATCTCCTTCGGAAACGTCAGACCCAGAAGAGTTTGTGCCGTCCCAAGTCCAGGTGATGTCGTCACCAAAGCCTGTCACTTGGTTCAGAACCGTACCAGCGGCATCTCGGAGTGTTAGCGTTACGGAATCAGAAACATTTCCAGTCCTGATATGGAAGTATGGAAGCAGCATTTCGTCCCGATAGATGCCTGAGTCACTCGTAGGTACACGCAAAGCCGAGGTACTCGGAGGTGCAACAGAATTCGTCTCGACGATCCGACCGGTTGCGTCAGGCGAGGAAACAACCGTTAGGGGTGCAGAATTGGTTTCGGAGAGGCTCCATTTAGGGACTGTAGCCATGGAGTAGCCCCTGAATGCATAGGCATCGATCTGGGTGATAACTTTCGTACCCTGCACAAGGAAAAAATCCTGGCCGTTCGCGTTTGAAGTCTGGAATGAGACGATTAGGTCAGTTCCTGAATCCGAGACTGTAAGGGACGAATTCGAATTCGACGCCTGCACATTCACCGAATTGCTAAACGAGGTCCACAAGACTTGGTTGCCCTGTCCGATAAGCTCAACTTTATATCCGACGTTTGAGTTATTAGCAACTGGTGATTCATCGCAGATGGCACGGTCAGTTGTCGGCGATGAGGTGATCTGGGAATATGCTCCTCCATCGACTTGGCGATACACGCGAAATCCTAAAATGGATTTTCTAAACGGAACTTCTCCAGACTCCTCGATTGAAACAATTCTTCTGCTTGGAGAACCTGAGGTCGACACCGCAGCCGATGTGTCGCTGATCGAACTCAGACGGATAAGACAGGTTCTTTGAGTCCATGAACCTGACTTTGCGTAGATATATAGCTGTTCTTTCAGTGGCGCGGAATCTGCCGACACTGTGAAAGAAGCGACCCTTGAACCTGGAGCTACGTCCACATAGGCGGGCACACTAACTCCAAGATTAGAGGAGGAGAGGTATACGCGGGTCGAACTTGTGGCAGTCTTTCGCAATTTGACGGTTCCCTGAGTTGTGAGATTTGATCCGATAAGAACGTCGTTTGTAAGCCAAACGTCTTGCAGATATGCAGTTGTGCCTGGAGGCGGCGTGGCTTCTGTGGTTGCAGAAGCTAAATTACTCCAGTTCGAGTTCCCACTGTTATTTCGTGCTTGAACACGGTAAATATAACTCGTAACTTGAGCAAGACCCGAGTCTAGGTACGCAGTAGTATTTGCGCCTACATTTATCCCTGAGTTCCAATTGATGCCATCAGTCGATCGTTCGATATGGAAACTAAGTTCGTATTGAGAGTTATCTCTCCAAGACACCTGAATTTGTGAATCCGAGACCGCTTCCGCTACCAACCCTGACGGTGCTTCAGGCGCAGGAGGATTTTGTGTCGAGCCGCTCATTGAGTTGCTGGGTGAATCTCCTCCGTTGTTGTATGCAACGATCTGGTAAGTGTACGAACTCGACGGCTGTAGCCCACTGGCGTCGTGAAACGTCGTCTGGTTGGGCAGTTTCGTCCCGACTGTCTGCCACTGGCCGGCGGCGTCGAGCCTCTGGATTCGGAAGCCGTCCTCGTTGTCAGAGTTGTCCGTCCAAGTAAGGTCGATGGCATTATAGGAAACACCTGTCACCGCTGTGAGCGCAGGGGCAGTCGGCTTAGTGTCTTTAGTGGTCGCCGATACCGGAGCCGTCCAGCCTAGGTCACCCATATCGCTGTTCCACGACTTAATGCGGTAGTAGTACGTCTTCTTCTTGGTCAGGTTAGAATCCGTCCACGTCGTGACGTCAGGGTCCGTGGTCTGGACATCGGTCCAACCTGATTGTCCGTCTAGGCTTCGTTGAATGAAGAAGTTGACTTCGTTATCGGAGGCATCGGTCCAGGTTAACTTGATCTGGGAATCGGAAAGTGCAAGTGCTGCCAGGCCCGTTGGCATCAACGGTTTCTCATTGAAAGTTGTCGCAAAAGCTACATTTGAATATCCCGAGTCCTCGTCGGCATAAGCTACGACCCGGTAGTAGTACTTCGTCTTGTGGTGCAGGCCAGTGTTGTGGTAGGTCGTGATTGATCCGTCTGTGACGTCGGCAATTTGTCCCCATGCTCCCGTCTCAGTCTTGCGTTCGATACGGTAGCCGTAGGCTTGGGAATCGCCCGTCCAGGCGAGGTCGATAGCGGAAGCCGAGACAGTCGTGGCAGTGAGGTCGGTCGGATCGTTCGGATGGACGTTGACGTAGTCGTTGGCAACAGTTAGTCCGCCCACAATGCTTCCTGCCGCATCGGACTCCGTGAACTGGTTTGTATAGGCAATAAATCGTGCTGGAAAATTGATGCCGACTGCTCCACCTTGATAGATCCCATTAATGACGTTGTTTCCTGGGCCTAAGGCCACGCGGACGTACTCGAATCGTGTATTTCCAATTCCTTGCCAACCGTTGATGACGTTTCCGTTGAGGTACATCGTCGTCATCGCGTGAGTCTCTGAGATCAGGGTGACGTAGTGGTAATCGAAACCATCGTTTGCAACGGGAATTATGGCGTTAGTGAGCCAGTTCGACCGCATATTATTCGGTGAATAAGTGGATGGCATTGTCACCATCATTGGATCGCCGACGCTTGCTGGGTCGTTAAAGTTGAAGTCGAGGGCTTCGCCATTGGAGAGCTGCATCCCCTGGATTGGCTTGTCCGCCGTTACCCAGATCGGCGAAGTCGTCTCGATCTCCTGCATCTGGCCCGCGTCGAGGGTGTAAGTAGACGTCGTGTCGGTATCGCCGAAGTAGACCGAGACATGGGTCCGGTTTCGGGCAGACGTAACCCGGAATCGTGCGTGCGGGTGGTGCGCAAACGGAATGCCGACGTACTCGGGCTGCCAGCGGCTGAACGGCAGGAGCTGCTCTTCAAGAGGATTACCGTAGCCGTATTCAAGCGGCACTCGAGCGCCCTGGGCTCCGCTCACAACGCCGATAGGTTGCGTCGAAGTGATCTGGGTTCCCGTGAGGTCCCACTGCGTGGATTTCAGCTGGTAAGCCTGACCATGGTTAAGCGTGACGGTAAACGGCACGTGCGGTGTACGGTTCGAACCACAAATAACTGACGGTCTGATCGTGACCACCGTGTTGTCGGTAGTAGCTACAAGCGCAATCTGGCTCATGAAGCCGCCGCTGCCGATATAGTTCGAGGAGACGTATTCAGTGCCGAGAATAGTGTTTGGCAGGACAGCCCAGGACTCGGAAACATACTGATCATAATCCAGTACCTCAACCGTAACAGCGTTGTCGGTGGTGAGTCGATACGATTCGTTGTTGACTTCGTCGTTTTGGGTGAGGCGGTGGAAATCCGAAAGGGAGACGAGAGATGATCCACCTGCCGCCACGGTGAACGGGGTGCTTTCACCGGTGGATGTCAAAGTCAGAAGTCCGGTTGCACCATCCTGGGCGGTAATGCGCACCTTGGCTCCGCTATGGTTGGTGTGCTCCTGCGAACAGTTGTCCGGCACAATCACGTAGAAGTCGTTGCCAGCGTAGCCGTCAGAGAGCACAGTTGAGGAGAACGTCGTCTGGGTTGCGGTGTTCGACGGCGCAGATTCCCCGTAGCTGTTGACCGCGGTTACCTTGTAGCTGTAAGAGGTAGCCGGCAGCAGCGGACTGAGTAGCTCGTGATGTTCGCAGCCGTGGTAGTAATCGGCGTCCAGGAGCCACCAGGAGCGAGTCTGTAAATCTTAAAGCCGCCCTCGTTGTTGGAATTGTCATGCCAGGAAAGGTTGATGCGGTTGCTGGCAGCAGCCGTTGCAGTGAGGCTAGACGGAGCAGTTGGCGCAACGTTCGCCGAGACGACATCAAAATACGCGCTCTTTGAAACCGGGATAATAATGATGTCATCGGGATGAGCCTTGGCCTTTGGTGAAGGCAGCGGGGCTACTTTTTCGCCGTGCTTCGCTGGTCCGCCCCCGAAAGTTCGGGGAACCCTAATGCGTGCTTTCATCGCTTCCGCTCGTGCGCTAGGAGATTTTACGGCCCCCATCTCTTGCATCGCGCCCGAGAACCGAACTTCGTAGTTTGTGCCAACCACGGCGTTCGCTGGAGCAGTGACAACGAGATTGTCATTGACGACGGTCATGTTCCAGCCATTTGGAGTGTCGTCTTGAGCAACGATGGTTCCCGAGCCGTTCTTGATGTCCCACATCATGGCGTAAGTCGGGTAGTCGTAGCCAGTTCGGGGGAAGCTCGCGGTTCCGCCAGGCTGAATGGTGGGATTCCCACTGCCTTGGAATGCGATGCCGATAGCGACAAGAAGCATCAGCAGGAATATGCTGAAAAGCGCCCCTCGCTTGAGGAAGCCGCGGATGACGACGTTGTGATTAGCCACGGAAGGAATGTGTCAGCACAAACCATGCCAAACGGCAATCGGCGATGGATTAACTCGTAGTTTTCACCCGAATTCCGACTTAGCCAAATGTGGCCACCTTGAAGCATAGTGTTGAGCCTTAATTCGGGCTTCTACCTTTGTAGCCCATTTGTAGCCCACGAACTCCCCGCTAACTCAAGCCTAACTCCCCTATAAGTCCGAGTTTCTACCTGTCTGGAGATTCAAACAGGTAGAAGCGCACTTTCCCGCGCACCAAATATTTAGGTTCAGTTGAACTTGAGTCCTTTTCAATTTGTAGCCCACGTCTTGGATTTTCCAAAGGCATGAAGATTAGAATCTATTTCTAATTGGCTAATTAGATTGAAGTATCGGCAGGAGGTCACAAAACTGATGCGACCCTTCGAAAATATTCCAATGGCGCTCTGGTGACCAAATGAGCAGGCTTCAATTTTCTGTATCCTTCGAACTTAAACGTAGAGGATCTCAATACTCTCTTCGATCCTGTATGTCCAGTCGCTTTTTGCCATGACTCGAATGACTCAAACCTTTGTCCCTCGATTATGCTTGCCGTAACGTTGGAAGCTGTCAGAAATTGGTTGCCTCGCAGCCTAACTTCGTCCCCGATTACCGAGGGAAGCCCAGTCGAATAGAAGGCAAATCCCTTGCCAGATATGAAAACATCGTTTTCCTGAAACTCACAACTTCGTACGTGCGGGATGTCGCCTTTCTGCTCACTACCGGTGATATGCGTCACAAACAAGGCGGGTTGTTCTTTCTCAGACGCTGATTCAAGCTCAATGATCGTCAGCGTTCGTTCGATTCGGCAGTTGTCCAATCCTGAGCCCCAGGTGACGAATCCAAACCCCACATTGTCACCTCCCTTTTTCCTTCCGTCATTGATGCTTACTGATTTCCGGCAAATATTGTTCGTGGTGGGAGGCGCTCCCGGATAATCGCAATGCATGAATCCTGGGCCATCATTTTCGTACGAAAGGCACTCCTCGACGATACAGTCCACACAGCCACCATCTAGGTCAAAGCCACCACCATCACCACCCAATGATTTTGTTCCGCTAACAATACAGTGCCGAATCACCACTCCTTTGGCCATCCACGCCCAGAGGCCCACTCCACCACCATTCCCTACAGAGTCGCGAACTTCGCAGCGCTCGATGAGCGCACGTTCGACCCCTCCAATAACGATTCCTGTTCCATCCAGATTCCCGGTGACTGCGCAGTCGCGAATCGTTAGGTCGTGATGAGCATAGCCCTTGGAACGATCTTTAGCGTCGTCCCAGCTGGCAATTCCGGCTCCATAGTTTGCCCGAACTATACAGTTAGATATCGTTACTTCTTTGAATCCTGTGCGATTTTCATCAATTGATCCAATCAAGATGCCCTTCGCTCCAAATCCTGATATGTCCAAGTCATACAGGTGAATTGAGTGATAGCCTTTACGACTCTTACCCGTCGACAGCAGGGCAATACCAAAATGCTCTTCTACTTTCTTTGAAGCTTGTCCAACAAGATTTATGTTATGAACCGTGACGTTACTTGCTTCAATTGAGATAGCTGATTCTGTTGGTGAGATGATGGTGGCTCTGCCTTTTCCATACGAACCCACGGTTAAAGAGTTAGAAATGGAAAGAGAACCCTCAAAAGTCGATCCACCTTCGAGGAAAATTTGGTCGCCATCGACTAATGGTAACTGGGCAACTTTGGCAAGTGTTCGGAAGGCAGCTTGTGGGGCGAGTCCGCTTGCCGAATCGCTACCAGTTGAGCTTAGATAATATGCCTTTCTTGGTGGAGGGCAACTATCGGCTAGAGGAGTTCGGGCGATCATAAACAGTAAGACAAGTGAAATCATTCGGCTAGACCCGCTTGAGAGAAAATTGGCGGGGCTTAGGAATGGCGGCAGCGCGACTTTGTTGGTGTAGCTCCTCGGCGAGCTTTTCAAGCGTGTCATATGCTGCTTTGCTTGATTTTGCGTCGCTACTTTCTCGCTGAATGGTTCTCCAAGCTGTGAATTGTATTTCAGCTCGTTTACGAACCAGATCAAGCACAGTGTGAGCCTGTTGGCGAATAGGTGTATCGAAGGCAGCCAGATTAACTCCACCTGCAAGCTCGAAAGATGATAGAGTCGCCACAACATGTCGATCGATAGAAAGTTGGTACGTTCCTTCCTCTAGTCCTTGGATAGTCAGCATTTCACGGTTCCGCAACTCGTCAAACATTCCTACTGAACCAGCAAGATGAAGAACAGGATCGTTAGGATCCGCAACGAAAGGCAGACAGTTATCGATTTGCGACCACGAAAGGTTTTTCAAGTTTGAAACTTTCGCTTGATGTGATGAGATGACGACCTGCGTCTTGGCATTGATCACAACCGCACTCACGGTAGGATTCGCGTGCCAAGCATCAAGAAGGCAACCCGCCATAATGAGGTGTCCACCGGGTCCAGGATGAATCGAATCCGGAATGATCCGTTCGGCACTTGAAGGATCTTTTTGGGCCGCTTTCGTCAGGACATCGCACAATGGTTGATTGAAGTCGACAAATTGACCACCTCTCTTTTCTGCTTCATTCTTTGCGATCAAACCATACCTTTGGAGAGAATCGTTGTATCCTTTCCAGGGTGCCCAGGGTTCTGGCGGTTTGCCAACTGAAGCATAGGAATGGGCAAAATCGTCCCACGGCGAAGTTCGTATCAAAGTTAGCCTTGCCCTCGGACTCGTGGCAGAAAGCGCATCGAGAACCTTGGGATACCATTCCTTAATGGCCTCTTCAATTTTGGAGTCATACGGCACGTAGCCTCCATCGTTCATGCCCAGCATGACGCAGATTTGGGTTGGCTTGAGCGGAGCAACGTCTAGTCGAGCTCGATCGGATGGCAAGCCGCCTCCGCCGCCCCAGCTAGCATCGCCTGACCATCCTCGGTTGAAAAAGTGAACATCTAGACCTGGATAGCGAGTAGTCACAAAAGCTTCAACATAGGTCGTGTACAGTCTCTGCTCGGTGATACTGTCGCCGTAAAACACAACTCGATCTCCACTATTGAGGGCGAATGCCGCCGCGAAGGACATTGCCAAGATCATCGGATTCCTGCCTCTTGATGCTCGACAGTCGGACAGGAAATGCTCGAACGGAGGCGAGATAGTACTTTGAACCCGTTGGTCTCGAGGGCGATGCTGCCGTGAATCGATTTACCTTCAAGATCTAACAAATCAGAATCTTCAAGTTTAAATTCCTGAGGTTCGCCAGAGAAGTTTAATATGAACACATAATCGATCTTCTCGTCATGACGAACCTGAACTGTGACCCCAGGTGGCGTCACGGTTTCCAAAGCTGGCAATAAGCCCGCGCGTTCCACTACCATGTTGAGGAATTCTCGCTGGAAGGCGTCGTCATTTCGAGATGCAACGAAGAACGCCTCGCCTTCACCAAAATCATTTCTCGTAACACAGGGTCTACCCGCATAAAATTCACTGGCGTAATTTGCAAGAGGTTCTGCTCCCTCGAGATGCAAAAGCTCGCAATACTGACTTGCATCAAACTGCCCGGCAAAATCACATGAATTCCCTTTCGTGGATTCAATTCGAACCCTCTCACTGTCGTATAAACAGTCAGTCTCTTCGACCCAGATACCAAAAACATCGCGAAGATCGCCCGGATAGCCACCTTGAATTGCTCGGGTGTTATCGTCCACCATCGCTGACCAATATGTCATCACAAAGGTTCCTCCTGATGCAACGAACTTTCGAATTTTTTCAGCTACTCCAGGCTTCAACATGTAAAGCATTGGGGCTATGACAATCCGATAGTGAGTCCAGTCAGCTTCCGAAGCGATAATATCGCTTGACACACCTGATTCCCAAAGAGCCTTGTAGTGATCCCTAGCGGTGGCAAGGTAATTTCGTCCTTCTATCCGGGGGGCATGGGTCAGTTCGATAGCCCAGTTAACTTCCCAATCATAAATGATGGCTACTTTGGATTCTGTTGAAGTTCCTCTAAGTTGTTTCCAGCCATGGAGAAGTTCTCCACTTTGGCAGACTTCGCGGTAAACCCGAGTCTTGTCAGTGCCGTCATGACCAATAACTGCGCCATGATACTGCTCAGAGGAGCCAAGTCCTTTTCGCCATTGAAAATACATAACGCCTTCGCTTCCATGGGCAATTGCTTGAGCCGTTTCTAAGGCATGCATCCCGGGGCGTTTTAGTCTCATTACGGGATACCAATTCGACCCATCCGGCGTCGATTCGATCATCAGAAAGGGTTTTCGTTTAAGACTACGATTAAGATCATGGGTCATTGAAACGGCTGCCCAGTCGTTCGAATCTATAGGGTGATCGATGAAGCATGGATAGCTATCCCACGAGGCAAAATCGAGATATTGAGCGAGTTTTTGTGAATTAAGAACTGAATAGAATCCCATCAGGTTAGTCGTGATGGGAATGTCTGGCGAAACCTGCCTCAGGGGTTCGCTCTCTTGCAAGTAGAAATCAATGATTTGGTCAGAGGAAAAGCGATACCAGTCGAGCATGAGCCCAATAATTGAGTGCTCTCGTAGTTGCCCACCTGGAATTTCAATTTGATCCCAATCGGTAAACGTGTGGCTCCAGAATGCAGTCCAATAAGCCTGATTAAGGGCATCCAAATCGTTGTTGAATTTGACTTTCAACCACTCTCGGAAAGCGTCTTGACAAAGTTCGCAATAGCATCGGTCTCCGTATTCATTGCTGACATGCCAAGCGGCGAGGGCTGGATGATTGCCATATCGCTGGGCAAGCTTTGTCGCTATGTCCTTTACTTTCTTGCGATAAACCGGAGAGGTCCAGCAGAAATTCACCCGGTTACCATGCTTCTTGCGGACACCTTCCTCAGTGACTCGTAAAATTTCTGGATGAGCTTTAGACAACCATGCGGGCATTGCTGCGCTTGGTGTCGCAAGAACTGCATGCCGGCCATTTGAATGGAGCAGATTCATCACCTCGTCCATCCATTCGAAATCGTAAGCACCATCAGCGGTTTCGAGTTGCGACCAACTAAAGACCCCGACCGTCGCCACATCAAATTTAGCTGGCCCCATCAGTTTCATGTCCTCGATCCACGATTCGTGAGGCCACTGTTCGGGGTTATAGTCTCCGCCGTGAAGCAGGCTGTCGATTTTAGGAATGATGAGGTCTTTCATAATGTGAGATTGGATTTCCAGCCCATTGATTCTCCTCGAGAATGAGACTGGAGAAGGCCAGTAAGGGAAAGCTTTGATGTACGGCCGCCGAGTGCGGAAAAAGGAACTTTAAGGATAATCGTATGTTTTAGGTCTGGCTTTTCGATTGCCTGAACACCATTGCCAATGATTTTGAGCGGGAGTGGCTTGCCTTTCCCTGCTTGACCACCGAAGCGGATGCCGATTTTCAATTTTCCGACTTTTAAGTTCCATAGTGAACGTTCTGACTCTGGAATGTTTCCGCCCAGGTAAAGCGATTCGTCGGTAAAATCCATGGCATAGAGAGCAATGTATAGAGCATCTTTTGTCTGAACAGCAAAGAGATCGCCAAAACCATCTCCTTGGTTCGAGCGAACAACCGCTACCGATCTGGGCCAACGTAGAAGCGAAGCCGAAGACATTGGATCGATCGATACAAAAGGAACCTTTCTTGCCTCTTGTTTTTCCTCAACTCGGTTCAAAAATGATTCTGGCTTTACAGCCTTAGCCGCTTCAGTCACTTCTTTGTATGCCAGACCATTAATATCTACTAAGCCCATGTTGAAATTCTCGCCATCGCCTCTTCCGTGTTGTGGCTCATCACTGAATTGGAACCAATGTGCTCCAATAACATATGGCAATTCTCCAAATGCATTTACATTTCGGAAAAAGGATTTTGCCCTTTCAACCTGAGTTGGAACCACGGGAAACCCCGCACTAGAATTCTTGTTCCCACTTCTGTTTTCCGTTGAGCACATGTAAAATTCGCTGATCAAAATTGGCTTTCTGGTTACTTGATGCAGGGTTCGGAGAAAGAAAGGGCTGAACGTTCCGTCAATCCAGTCCGCACCCATATTCGTCGAGCAAACATCAATCCACTTCGACGATGATCTTGCCAGTTCGATGTTGTAATACTGCTGATATCGATCACCTAAAATGAGGTGGCTCTGATCGTTTTTTCGAATAGCATCATGAACCGTTTTATAGTAATGTTCGCCAATGGTTCGCATCCAAAGGTTGACTGCCCTGATCCCCTTTCCTTTCGGTTTCAAAGTAAGTGATGGTTTTCTGGCAAAGTCGTCCCAACCCGAGCTCTCAGTATTCCAGTCAAGTTTGAACTTATCAAACCTTCCGTATAATTTCTTTAGCATTGCGTGGGCAGTTTTTCTGCCTATCGATTCTATAGGAAGGTTCTTCAAGTAGTGAAGAAAGAGAGTATCGTCCCACCAGCCAAGTTCATTATCGGTGAAGTAGCCGATCAGGTTTTTGTCTTCACGAATAGGCTGAATTTGATCGTATGCTGCTCTTTCAATCGCCTTCTTGGCATCCAAGGAAAAGAGATCGTCCCAAGGTGCGCGGAAGTAGGCCCCAAGGTGTAGGACAACCGTATAGGGCATCCTCTTTTTCGGTGGAAGCTTAGAAATGACCGAATAATCGGACCAGCCTCCTAAAGTGTTGAATCCCCAATTTTGGAGTTTTTGGACGGAATCCAGCGCCCATTCTCTTTCCGTCGGGAAGAGAGACCAAGCATGATAACTGGGATTCTTTGGATCGTACTTGTCTTTCGGAGGCCCTTGGTCAACGCAGCAGACGCCAAATGACCAGAATTGCTTTCCAGAAGGTGTTATGAACAAAGAGTGCCCGGACACAGAATTGCCAACTCTGATGGCTGGGTTATCAAGTTCCAAACCTGGTTTGGATTTTGAGCAAATGAATGCAAAGTAAAACAGAAGAGTCGAATTCATAGAAGGAAGGGCCACTTTTTTGCATGTGGCCCAATTGTCTTTTTGATCTCTTTATGGAGCCTTGGTCGGAGCTACTCCGCCACCTCTTGGTCCACCGCCACCCGCCAATCGGGTGACCATTTCTCGAGCTTGTGCTTCATTGCCGCCTACTCGCTCAAGGAATTTTTTCTTGACGTCTTCTGGCAGTTTGTCATAGTCTCCCCCTGCACTTTTGGCCGATTTGCCAAGAGTGGCCATTTCGTTGCCTGCTTGTTCTGCAACTTTATCAACGGCTGTGTTCGAATCACCGCCACTGCATCCACAAGTAAAAGCGCCGATGAAAAGAGCCACAACAAACAGAGATAATAAATGAAGTTTCATACGATTGTCCTTACTGATGATCCTCATTCCCCTGGATTGATTAGGAACTTCCTTGGGTCAAGATAAGCTCCTCGAAGCATATTGCCAGGTCTCAAGTTCTTTGCATGAGAATCAGTAAATGCATAGTTTCCACCGCCGCTGAACTTACCCCAAGCATTTTTGAGTGTCGCATCAGGAATGCCGTAGTAAGTCCCGAGGGCGAGATTCAATGCGTCATACGGAGCGATGAGTTCTTCATAACCACATCGGGTCACTTCAGTATTTGGACCATTTGAACCGGTGCAACCGACATAAGTCTGTCCCATGTTTTGAACTGCTCCTCCTGCAAACATGATCACTTCAGCCCCATAGGCGATTGACGTCTGAGAAGCAGAGGTGGTCTCCGACAAGTCTCCTGTGTAATAGGGCCCCGGTGCAAATACGCCTTTGGCATTTGAAACGGTCACAGTTGGCGGGAAGTAGCCACCGGCGAAGTACGCCGTGCTCATCGCATTTGCCATATATGAGTTATTTGCAGCCTGAGCCTTTCGCGTTGTTGGATTAAGAACCATTGATGTAGGCAGCGAAAACGAGTTTGGATCCCCAGGCGTGGTGAATATCTGCAAGTTCTTTACGTATGGACCAATGCATTGAACAGAACTCCATCGATAAGAGTCGGCTTGAACAAATGGGACACTATCAAAAGATGCCAGTGGGAAGTAATCATCATTGTCACTGAGATAAATCATCAGTGATGTTCCGATCTGCTTCATATTTGAGAGGTCTGAAGTCTTTTTCGCGGCAAGCTTTGCTTGTGCGAAGACGGGGAAAAGGATCGCAGCCAGAATGGCGATGATCGCGATTACGACGAGGAGTTCAATCAAAGTAAATCCTTGATGAAGCGCTTTATCTCTTCTTTGAGTCATGATTATTATTTCCTATTTGGTATAAATTCAGAATTCGGGGAATTCCAAGACCGGCACTTGGGCATTTGATCCACAAGAATTCCGGATGGTCAGCGACACTCCCAAAACGGGGTGTCTTTCAGATGGCGGGTCACCAGCAACTTCTCTGGCGAGCATCCGTGCGGCAAGCGATCCCATCTCCTTGATGGGCATCCGGATGCTGGTGAGTTGGGGGACGATAGTAGTGGCAAACCATGTGTCGTCGAAACCGACAATGGCAAAATCGTTCGGGACACTGAGTCCTCTGGCTTTGATTGATCGAATTGCGCCGGCGGCACAGAGATCGTTAACCGCGAAGATCGCGGTGGGCCATTCACGGGAAGGTCGATCAAGCACTTCATTCATTGCCTCCGCTCCTAATTTCCAATCAAAGCCAGCTTCAACAATGAGCTCATCATGGATCAGCAGGCCTGCTTCCCGTAACGCCGCCTTGTATCCCTCCATCCGGGGTTGGTTCGTACAGATCGCATCGCCGCCATGGAGCATCATAATTCTCCGATGACCCAAACTTATAAGGTGATTGGTCGCAAGGCGACCTCCTTCATAGTCATCGGCATTCACCGTCATAATCGGATCAGGCTGAGGGCCACAAACTATCCCAACACACGGGAAACTTGATTCGCGGCAACGTTGGAGAAGGGCATCATCTGACTGAGGTAGAGCAATGATCAATCCATCGACTCTCGGATCGATTCGATCTTTACCCGCCCAAAATCCATCACGGACCGTATAAAGCATCATGTTGTAGCTGTCTTGGATGGCTTCGGTGAATACTCCATTCATGACAACCGTGCAAAACGGGTTTCGGTCAATAAAGGCGTCTACATAGGGAAAAACGAGACCTAGAACTCCGGTTCGCCCTGTGGACAGGCTTCTCGCAATTGGGTTGGGAACGTAACCAAGTCTTGCCGCCGACTCAATGATGCGTTGCCGCGTGGGCTCACTAATCCGCATATTTCCAGATAGCTTGCCGTTCAGTGTCGCAGAAGCAGCAGCAACCGAAGTTCCTGCTTCGCGGGCGACATCTTTCAAGGTTATTCGCATCTCAACCAATCCTTACTGCGATTAAGCGGTTCATCTTCACTATACATCACATTTTTCATTCTAAAGATTGGATTTCATAAACTTTTTAATTTCTTGCAAGCGGTTAGGCTAAGATAGTGATGAAGCGCTTAATTAAAATGACATGAAACTCGAATTCGCCGCTGCATTCGCTTGTCTTACTGTTGTCTCAGTCTTCATGTGGAAGAGTCAGCCAAACCAATCAGTTCAAGGCAAAACTCCGCTGGTGTGGACTAGCGACGATAACCCTTTGCGAAAGGAGCAAATCGATCTTTTCAATCGCCAGCATCAAAGTCTGAACCTGCAACTGGACCCAAATAATCAAGGGTTAGAGAAAGTGATAGTTCAGTCGCTGGCTGGAGTCGGACCTGATCTTATCGATTGTCGCGATGCAAACCAGTTGGCAGCCTATGTTAAGGCAGGCATCGCCTGGGACGTAACTGAAGAGTTGAAATCAAGAGGAATAGATGTTAGGGCCCAAACGTGGGCCTGCATGCACCCGACGGCGATTTACGATAACCGTGTTTATGGGGTGCCTACCAATTGTGCTGCGAACGCGATATGGCTAAATAGAAAGGTTTTTGAAGAACTAAAGGTTCCTATTCCTAAAACACCCTGGACTTGGCAAGAGTTCATCGCGCTCTCCCAAAAACTCACGAAAAGAGACTCAAGCGGCCGACTCGAGAGAATTGGCTTCTTGTTTGACTGGTGGAATGCCTATCACTTTGTTGCTACGTTTGGAGGTCGAGAATTTACTCCAGATGGCACAAGATCTGACCTCGATTCACCGCAAGCAATTGCTTCTATTCAGTTGATGCATGATCTTGTATACAAGTACAAAGTCACGCCTTCACCTGTGGAGGAGTCAGGCATGGCTTCAGCCGGAGGATGGGGCTCTGGAACCATCAATACCTTCGGATCCAATAGAGCGGCAATGGCCCTTGGTGGGCGTTGGTGGCTGGCAAACATGCGCAGCTTTAAGGGTCTTCAGCTGAGTGTGGTAGCTTCTCCATTTGACCTTGTCCCGGCGTGCAGTACCGCAGGAAGGTCAACCCTCATAAATGCTCGATCCCCACGGCGGAAAGAAGCTCTTGAGTTTTTGGTCTACTTAGCTTCTAAGGAATACGGAGCACTTATCAACGACCAGGCCGATGGAATCTCTGCATTCAAGGCACAATCCGCTGGCCCTGCATTTGAAAACAATCCAAGGCATCCGGAAGAGACGTACAACTCTACGTGGCGGCAGGTGACCGAAACCGCCGTTGGTCAAGAAGGTAGCCCCTATATCAACGGGCAAGTAGCAAAGCGAATCTTTGACAAACAACTTGATCTTGTTCGGGTCGATGCAAAAAGCGCCGAACAAGCCATGAAAGATGCTGCTCGTGAGGTGAATGAAGAAATCAAGAAGAAGTTGGCAGAGGACCCAATTTTGTTTCAGCGATGGACATCTGCAACAGGACACGCACCATGAACAAGCAGAAGCGAAACCTATTGATCGCAATGGCGTTTTTGCTGCCAAATTTGGTGGGCTTTTTGATCTTCACCGCCGGTCCCGTTATTTTTTCTCTCTTCGCCAGCCTCACGAATTGGAATCTTCAAGAACCAAAATCAACATCCTATATCGGGGGCCACAACTTTGTCGAACTAATCCAAGACAAACAGTTCTGGACGTATCTTCTGAACACGCTGTATTTTATGCTTGGGATCCCTGTCTCAATTGCTGGATCCCTTTGGATAGCAATCCTTCTAAATCGAAAATTGAAGTTCATGAGTGCATATCGAACTATCATGTACCTACCAAGCTTCACTAGCGGAGTAGCCCTAATGATCCTCTGGAAAAGTCTCTACAATCCAGACTTTGGTGCTATCAATGGTGCACTTCATTCACTTTACGGTTTCTTTGGATTGCACTGGGACACGCCTCAATGGTTACTTTCGACAAAGAATCTCGCTGGGCTCGAAGTCGAAAGTGTTGAATTATCTCGTAGCCAGTTTGGCATCGGCGCACGTGACGCAATCATGTACATGGGAATTTGGGCCGGTATAGGTGGTAGCAATATGCTTCTATATATGGCGGCGCTAACGAACCTTCCGGAGGAACTGGTCGAAGCCGCTTCGTTGGATGGAGCCGGACGATGGCGCGTCTTTCGCTCAATCATTTGGCCGCAGCTTGCCCCCACAACATTCTTTATCGTGATCATGTCAACCATTGGTGGTTTTCAGGGCGGATTCGAACAGGCCCGAGTAATGACTGGTGGAGGTCCGGCCGGAACAACAACCACGCTTTCGTATTACATTTATTCTAAGGCTTTCGAAGAGTTTCGGATGGGTTACGCATCTGCCGTGTCATGGATATTGTTCGCAATTATTTTTGCCATCACTCTCGCTAATTGGAAGTTTGGGCAACGGGGGCTGAACGAATGAACCGAGAACCAAAATGGATTCGTCTTGGGGTCATCGCAATCTTGATCGGGTTGTGTCTCACGATGCTGGCCCCATTTACATGGATGGTGCTGACTAGCTTCAAGCCACTTCAAGAAGTTGAAAGCGTGAACCCTATTCCAAAGTCGTGGCAGCCAAATAACTACCAAGAAGTCTTCAACAAGGTTCACTTTGCAAGGTTTTATGCAAACAGCGTTTTTGTTGCGGCATGGGTGACTTTTCTGACCATCTTGACGAGCTCCATGGCAGCATTTGCTTTTTGTCGTCTTCAATGGAACGGACGCGATTTGGTCTTCAAGCTTTATCTTGCGACGATGATGATTCCCGGGGTCGTAACCATGATTCCAAACTATGCAATTATCGTAAAGTTTGGTTTGCTCGATACGTTCTCTGGGCTAATAATTCCTGCGTCGTTTTCTGCCTTCGGAACCTTTTTGTTGAGACAATTCATGTTAACCATTCCATCTGCCCTAGATGAAGCCGCCACTATCGATGGGGCCACCGCCTGGCAGGTTTTTTGGAATATTGCGATGCCAATGTCAAGATCGGGGCTGGTCACTTTAGCCGTATTCACATTTATGGGTAACTACGGATCTTTCTATTGGCCCCTCCTAATTGTGAAATCCGAGCATATGAGGACACTTCCAGTAGGGCTCATGTACTTTGACACGATGTACGGACGGACTACCAATCTCATGATGGCGGCCAGTGTCATGAGTCTCCTGCCTCCAATCATTGTCTTTGTTTTACTACAGAAGCAATTAATCAAAGGTATTCAGTTAGGGGGAGTAAAAGGCTAACGAGCTCTTCCTGATTATTTCCTTGGATAACGGAGTTACTAATAAATGACTCTTTTGTGCAAGTTTAGGCTTGAAAAGATACTTTTAAGTCGCTTAAACAGATCAATGGATGGCAAAATGCAACGTTTAATGGTGAAGAATTCTTAGCCTGATTGCTTCAACATTAACTTTCACTTGATCATTAGGGAGTGATTTTAACTCAGCCGCTTCGTACCATAGCCATGGACCTGGCAGTCCCTCGACCCCGAATGGTCCCAACAAATTTCGTAGATTTCCTCGGACGCGAACGCATAGCTCATGTTCCCCATGCGAGACAGGTCCAATCGAAATCCAACCGCCATTGCCCCAATCAAGGGCTACCTTTTTTCCATTTAACAATATCTCCGAAGACGAATATCCATCGGCCTCCAAAGTGAGTTGAACTTCGCCAGGGATGTCACATAAAAATCGACCTTGATATTCGATCGTCCAAGGGTAATTAGGCAATCCATGTTCCCCCCAACATCCAAAAGCGAGGCTCTTGGGTGAATTCAGAATCGAGTTATTAACCTCGAAATCGCCAAGCACCCACACAGGAGCGATTTCGTGATGAATGTCGAGTTTCTCGGCACGTAGCGAAATAGTATTTGTCCCTAACGATGCTCGGACCGGCACTGAGAGCCGAATTTCTTCATCAAAGAACGAAGATAGTTCGAACTCGACTGGAGCTCCGTTGAGTTGGACTTCGTATAGCCAAGGTCGTTCGACACCCAACTGGATGAGCCCCTCAATGTTCGAGTCAAATTGCCAGTTGGCATTAAGTCCGGACGCCAAAGGAAGAACCCTATCGACAATTTCTCTTTTGAACTGGACTCCCCATTCCCAGGGATCACCTTCGAATCCGTTTGATCGCCAAAGATTGCGGTTTTGAATGATCGTTCCAGCTTCGTCATATTCTTTACCATACGTCTGTAAAGAACAGCGATCTATTGGAAGAACGTTGGTCCCAAGTCTCTCGACACCCGTTAGTCGAAAAGCCAATTCGGTAACGCTGTATTTCTGCATTTGCGGAACCTCGTCAGTCTCGATCCACAAACGATGTTCGCCGGGACCAAGCGAGATGTGTTGGAGTGAAGAAACAGTGTTGGTCGTTCCTTCAACCGTATCGATTTCGAAAAGTCCAATTGATTCAAACTCTAGTTCCACTTCAAGAGTTTCGTCCCAGGGATTTGCGAGGAAATATAGTGACTTGCCATCAGTAATTCGACGAATTGCTTGTAAGCCTGGAGTAACTGGCTTGCCGCCGTGCCCTCTTAGAATCGGATTTCCGGTTGGCAATTGGTCAACAGAATCCAGGGCGATTGCTATCTCTAATAATTGGCCTTTTGGTACTGATGAGAGGCGACCTTCAAGTCGCCCTGGACCCTCTCCGAAAACATAAACCTTGCCTCCCACCTCAGCAAACGCTTTCAATATATCGAGAGTTTCGCGACGAATGGTTTCCATTTGCGGAGGAATGACCACACAGCTGTACTGGTGACTTCCAACACGTAAAGAGTTATTTATGAGCTCACTGTTAGATTCCAACAGCCATTCATCTCCAAGGTGGAAATCGAAATAGCTGTCGGCCAGCGTCCGTAAAAATTGGGAATGTGCTTCTCGCTGATGTGCCGTTGCCAAAGGTAATTCAGTATCTCTCCCAACCGTAGCACTGTCAGGTGTCCAGTAAAGCCAGCCGCTAGCAGTGGGATGAAGGACCAGTATGTCCGCGGCACTCTGTCCTTGACTCAAGAGTGATGCTACCCTTGTCTGATGAATGTGAAGAGGTTCCATTTCTTCCCAAAAGGATGCATGGTCACTGATCGTCTGAGGCCAATCGTACTTACGAGCACCTGTCATCGTTTGATAGCTCATGTGCGGAACCAACAGGTTAATCGCACCAGCTAGTAAGTAGTCACCTTGGCGCTTCAAGTCGCGCAAAGTTGTCTCAGAACCGCCGGAGGAACTGCGAAAGCAGATCGAGGCTTTTGCTAAACAGGCGAATGGCCGAATTATTTTTGACCCTAGCCAACCAGGCGGCTACAAGATCCAGAAACTTAGACCGAGACGTTCGAAATCATAAGTCCTGGTTGTAGAGACCTAATCTCTGTTGCGTTATGAGTGTCTTCTTCCGAATGCGCTGAGTTATTGAATGAGGATGTAGGATGGGTTTGCTGTGATGATTCCGGTTGGTAATTGTTCTTTGGTAAGTCTCATCGTTCTAAGATCGAGATCGTAAAGGCCAGGTCCGAACTTGGAGAGCTTGCGATTGCCAAACAAGAATTCTTCCGTCCAGAAAGTGCGGAGGTGGCCAGGCCCGCTAAACTTTACACCTCGCAACGAGTCGCGATGGAATTTCCACTGTGCCACCATTCCGGTACGGTCAAAGAGGACATGACCAGAAAAGAAATGTGCCGAATTTTGTCCGTCGATCACGTATTCACGTAATGATTTCTCGAACCAGTATTTTCCGTCATTGCTAACAACGAGCCCGTCTGCTTTGTGAAACGGATCAATTGGTGGGCGAATCTCTCCGTTTCCGTAATATCGCCACGCATCCTTTTGCCAAAATGCCTGTCTTTTGTTCGCTACTGCGAGGATATTCGCGCCGACCTTCTTGTCTTGCTGCTCGCCCGTTAAGTTTTTGAACGAGAATTTAACGGCCTCCCTCCCTGCACTCTGAGCCACAAGCACTTGGCCTGCTAATGCTGCAACACCCCGCCCTTCAGCAATGCCGACCCGAGCAATTGGCTTCTGACCTAATCGAAAAACTTCGGTCGAATATTGCTTTGGTTGAGACTTCCTTTCCGAGACGAGAAGGTACTTGCCATCGTTGCAAATCCGCATTTCGTCGAGAGGGTTGGCAAGCGGAATGGTCTCGGATCGACCACCAGCCCAAGTGATAACCAATTCTGGGCTTTCCGCAGATCGTGCGGAAACGCAGTAGTTCACCCCAAATCTGACCACTGACCAAGGTCCCGAAGGTAGCGTAATCACATTGCTTTTACGCTGAGCCCCATCACCGATAACGTATTCGCATCGGAGTTGTGACGACTGCTGATCGAGAACGCTACGAGCGTAGATCGTTTCTCGACCAGTAGTCAGGATGAGCGCCAGTAGGACCATTTCCTAATTATTCGTGATTTTCACGGTAGGAAGTGCCCCTCCAGGATTGTATGTGCAATTATTTGTTTTATGGTCGAGCCAAGAATTGGCCTGGTTATGGTTAGGTTCGGCGAGATAAACACACGACGGCAAGTAGAACTCTCCGCGTGATCCGGTGCTAAAGTGGCCGACCTTGAAGTAGATCGGTGTTGGTTCGGGATGCCAATCGTTTGCGGTCATGTTGGCCGACATAAAGGTTTGGTCGAGCCCGAGGCCAATCTTTGCCCTATTGTCGGCTTGGTCCAGTTGACCATATCCGTACTTGTTTTTCATATTTCGGTAATAGCCAACAACTCGCTGGCCGACATTGCCTAGTACGGCCTGAGCTTCGCCGACGACCCACCGGCCGTTACCTTCGGTAACAATCTCTCCGTCGAGATTGAGTTGTGATGCACCAACTCCTCCCAACCCAAGGAAGGTCGTATCTGCGCGGAAGTATCTCGTCTTTGGTTTAAAATCAATGGCAACGCGAGGATTGTTTGAGTACCCAGTCGTGTTCTCCGGATGGATTGACGATCGGAAGAATGGGACCCATCGAAGCGGGAGGGCGTTACCACCGTCACCGTAATGACTGAGGTTAAATCCAATTTCAACACCGCTATGTCCTCTCATCTGAGGCCAAAACTCCTCTGCATTGGTGTATTGAGGAAATTGCGCAAATGATGTGAATGCAACGTAAAGGTTGACTCCTTCCTTCTGTACATGACCATTCATCGAAGAGAACGTTGCATTGTTTGTACTTTGGTAACTTAGGAGCGTCTTTGCGTTTGCCGTGTAGATCAGATTTGAGATATTAGGGTAGGCAGCAGGATACGAAACCTGAGTGGGATCGATAACTGCGCTGACCACCGATGCCGATTGTTGCGAAACTCGTGTCAGTTGACCTCCTCCATCTTCTCGGTGAACGTTTTGGTTGCCCTGTTGTTGTGGCTCATACTCAAGCGAAATGTTCTCGCTATTGTCCTGAAGCTGACCATCTTCACCGTCAATGATTTGACCATCAGGCAGAATTACGACGGTGTTTTCCATGCCGATATACGGCAAGTCTTGCCCCGTTATGACGTGCCCAGCCGCCCAGCTAAGCATCTGTGCAGGCGTTCCATTCAGCGGCATCGCTGAAGACGTGGGAGCTTCGAAGTCCTCGTTAGATCGGATGCTCTCGCCTTCGCTATTCATCGAAGACACTTGGTAGTAGTAGCTGGTGTTCGTCGTCAGATTTGAGTCGATGAACTTCTGTATTCGTTGATTTCCATACAGAGGGCTTATCTGGCCAACAAAAGCACCGACGGCTCCTTTTGTGGTGCTCCTGTAAACCTTGTAGGCCTGGGCACCTGAGGACGGCGTCCAGTACACGTTAATGGTCGAGGCACTTGCGGCGGCCGTGAAGCAAACCTGCGGCTCGCCGTGAGGACCGACAATTTTGGAATCGGCAAAAGTTGTTCCATCATCTGGAGTACAAAATCCCGATGGACCAGTATTATTCGATGCAGCAACTTTGTACCATCGAGTCGTGGACGCGCTGAGGCTGTTGTCATTCCACGTCGTGATATTTGCTGTGGTACGTGCGACCTCAAACCAAGAGTTTCCGTCGGTACTGCGCTGGATGATGAACTCATTTTCGCAATCGGAATTATCCGTCCAATGCAGTGCGATCGAGGACTGCGAAATGCCGTTTGCGACAAGTCCAGACGGCGTCGCCGGTATTGGCGGAGCAGGTGTGGTGGCTGTGGCTGTGTTGCTCGGATCGGAGTCTCCTCCGTTGTTATAGGCGAAGGCTCGGTAGACATAGGCTGTAGAGCCTACAACCCCGTAGTCGTCGAATGAAACCGCATTTGCGTTTGCCCAACCAGCCGGGACCCACGTGTCTGGTCCGGTTTGACGTTCGACACGGAAACCGTCCTCGTTGTCCGAGTCATCAGTCCAGGTCAAGTGGATGATGTGGTACGAAGTCGCTGAGGCTTGTAGGCTAAGCGGCTTTCTTGGCGGCGTGTCTGTGGTCGTCGCATTGACTTCGGAAGTCCACCCGAGGCTGCCTATCTCGTTAACCGACTTAATATGATAGTAGTACTTCGTCTTCTTCGTAAGACCGCTGTCGGTCCATGTTGTAGCGTTTGGAGAAGTCGTCTTCACTTCATCCCAATTACTTGACCCGTCGAGGCGTCGTTCGATCTTGAAGGAATCCTCATTATCCGAGTTATCGCTCCAAGTTAGCTTAATTTCCGTGGAGGACAGTGTCTGAGCACCGAGTCCGGAGGGCAGTGCGGGTTTTTCATTCAGAGTGGTCGCGGAAGCCGTGTTCGAGACATTCGAATCAACGTCGGCATAAGCGGTGACGCGGTAGTAAAACTTAGCCTTGTGGGGCAAATTTGTGTCGGGATAGGTTCCCGAGGTTGACTGAACGTCGGCCAGTTGCACCCACCCGCTGATATCCGTCTTTCGCTCGATGCGGTAGCCGTAGGCGTCCTGAGATGTCGTCCATGACAGATCAATTTCATGGGCGGAAACGGCGGTTGCGACCAGTGGCGATGGATCGCCAGGCGTGACGTTGACATAGCCGTTGGCATATACCGCGCCGCCGACTGCCGCACCTTCGGCGTCATAGTCATTGAAACCGTAGGCTGAGGCGATGAAGCGAGCGGGAACAGTCTGCCCCCAGGCTCCAAGCTGATAGATGCCGTTGATGACGTTGTTGCCGGGTGCGAGGGAGAGCGAGACGTACTGGTATCGCGTGTTGCCGATCCCTTGCCATCCGTTAATGACGTTTCCGTTCAAGTACATCGTAGACATCGAATGCGTCTCGGAAATGAGTGTCACATAGTGCCCCGCCATGGCTTCGCCAGTTGGAACGTAGATGTTGGTGTTCGACATCCAGTTCGCACGTCCGTTGTTGGCGGAGATTGATGCGGGCATCGGCATCATCATAGGATCGCCAGCCACGTGGTCAAAGTCTTGGCCGGTGGCCAATTGCACGGCCTGAATGGGCTTGTCTGCGGAAACGATAATCGGGTCTAGCGTATTGAGATCGAGCTTGTCCCCCTTGTCCATCGGATAGGTGTCGGTTACCCCCGTGTTGCCGTTGTAGACCTGGACGTTGGTGTACTTCCGACCCGCCGTGATGCGGTAGTACGCCTTGGGGTGGAATGATTGGGTCGCAATGGCATGCGTCGCCATTGGGATGCCAATGAATTCCGTACTCCAGCGATCAAATGGAAGGAGCTGTTCCATGAGTGGATTGTCGGAGGGATAGATAAGGGGAACTTGAGCGCCAACACTTCCACTGTAAAGGGCAATCGGCTTTGTTGAGACGATTCTCGAACCCGTTAGGTCGCCCGCAGGAAATGTCTTTATCTGGTATGTGTCGCCAGCCTGAAGTGTGACCGTGAACGGAACATTTGCCTCCCGAATGCTTGGAGGAGTACCACAAATGGTCTTCGGCGTAATTGTTACAACGGTGTTGTTCTGAGTTGCGACAAATGCGATTACGGATCGGTGGATATCCTTTGTGCCCGAGTAGTTTGTCGAGAAATACTCGGTTCCCAGAACGGTGTTTGGCAAAACGGACCACGATTCGCTGGCAGCTGGCTTTTCGTCCAGCATCATAACGTTGATCGGATTATCTGTTGTTATGCGGAACGCATCCTGGGTGATGGAATCGTTTTGGACTAATCGGCGACTCTCGGGGAGGCTCACCGAAGTCGAACCTCCCGCTGGAACGGTGAAGGGAATGCTTTCGCCCGTGGCGATGGTGGTTAGAAGTCCCGTTGCACCATTATCCGAGGAGATTCTCAGGTGAGGATTTGCCGATACGCCTTCTCCGGTCGGTCCAGATTCGGGAAGGGCGAAGTAGAAGTCGTTACCCGCATATCCGGGCGGTGGAGGTGTTAGGTCGAAGGATTGTGCGGTTGCGACGTTACTATAGGCTGATTCTCCATATGCGTTGAACGCCAGGACCTTGTAGCTGTAGCTGGTAGAGGGCATAAGCGGAAGGTCCGAGAAGCTTGTAATATTTGCCGCCGTAGTTGTAATTAGATTCCAATTCCCACCAGGTGCGAGACGATACACCTTGAAGCTACCCTCGTTAATGGAGTTGTCCTGCCACGCAAGATTGATCCGATTGCTGGCTGCGGCCGTGGCGATAAGGTTCGTCGGGGCGTTTGGCGGGGCATTGGCCGAAATGACGTTGAAGAAAGCACTCTTGGAAACCGGAGTGATGATGATGTCGGTGGTGGATGCCTTGCTCCCCGCCTTGCGAGAGTTGGCTGATTTTGGCTGGCCCCAGTTGCCGTTGATGCTGGAGGATCGTGCTTTGGCACTAGCGACACTGCCGATGGAGGCTTCGTATTCGCCCGAGAAGCGAACTTCATAATTATTAGCTACGGTGGCGGTGCTAGGGCATGTAACGTTGAGATTGTCGCCAACCACATTGAGATTCCAACCGTTCGGACTTACATCTGTCGCAATGATCGTTCCAGTTGGGTTCACAATATCCCAGAAGATATTGTTGCCCGTTGGATAATCGTAGCCCGTTCGAGGAAAGCTTGCGGTTCCGCCCTGCTGGATAGTTGGATTTCCTCCACCCTGAAAGGCAACCCCAATCGCTACAAGGAGCATCAACACGAATATGCTGAAAAGAGCTCCCTTTTTGATAAAGGCACGGACGACGACGTTTTGCGTAGGCGCGAAGGTAAGTCGTTTGCAAAAGTTGTGCCAACAACAACCTTCGGTGGATTAACTCGTAATTTATGTCCGGATTCCCGACCTTCCGGTTTGCCTTCTCTGGACTCTCATAGTTAGAGTCTAATAGAATGGCCTATCTTTGTAGCCCACCTGTAGCCCAAGAACTCCCCGCTAACTCGAGCCTAACTCCCGTCTAAGTCCGAGTTTCTACTTGTTTGTAAATTCAAACAGGTAGACGGTCCGTTTCCCGCGCACCAGCTTTCCCCAGTTAGGAAAGCACCCAAATCTACCGACTCAAGTCCTTCTTAGGGTCAAAAGTCGTACCCTTCTCCGTCTTCAAGAACTTCACATGGGTGTCAACAAATCCGTAGCATTTGCCTTCACCGGGCCATGTCTTCTCCTCAAACAAGGCAATTGTATTTCTCGCGTCTATAACTTCAGTTGCAGAGTATTTCTGGAGCTTAACGTTCGGAAGAATTACACCTCCATTTGGATTGAACGAAGTAAACAATTCTTCATTCTTTGTATATGGCATCAAGAATTCTTTGAGGTCATCGTTTGATCCAAATCGCAGGGGATAGACATCATCGGAGTCAGACATATAGATCGCCAAACTCGTTCCAATTTGCTTCACGTTTGATAGTGTCCTTGCCCTCTTCGCTGCCGTCTTTGCTGATGCAAAAATCGGAAAGAGAATTGCCGCAAGAACAACGACGCAAAGCCCCAGCACGCCGAAGCAAATAAGGACAATAGCCAATGGACTGATCGATTTACGCGGCGGATCAAAGGATGGATAGGGCTGGGCGTACTGAGCTCCCATCGGCGGAATCGAGGCACTAGCCGGCGGACCAAAAGATACTCCACAAGAGGGGCAAGAAACCGCTTGGTCAGAAACATCGTGACCGCACTCTGTACACTTCGTCATTGCCATTTTTTGGGTTTTACCTTAAGACCTCCTCCAATCCGGAATCAACGGTTCAAGAACTGCGAAAGTGGTCTCCCAACCGACCGCTCTATGTTTAACTAGATATTGAATAAACAAGAACAATTCCTCGCTATTCCCACACATTAGGCGTAGAGTGCCCTTGTATGGCAATTCAAACCAAACTATCTGTCGGAACAATTCTCGAACAGAAGTCAACCGGACAGCAACTCGAAATCACCGAGGCAAGCGATTGCACCGTCCCATCCTACGGCTTATTCCAATATAAGCTGAGCCCCGCCAACCCGGCAATGGCATTCTCTAACGAAATCGGCCCATCTCCAATGCAGAAATTCCTCGTCCTCCGATAATTGACTAGGTTCATCCCCGATCTGGTGTTGACTCGAATTTTGAACGAGCAATCCGGCTTAGCGAAGCATCGCAAATTCACCGCAGATCATCCTCACCGTTCAAACGTCATAACCTTTAATGATCGTTACAAGTATTGCCACTATCTCGGCACTCGCCACATTTACCCAAGCGCAAGAGTTGCCCAAGCCAGCTGAACTTCGATCCGGCGAAGTTCTCCGCGTCTATGAACGCACAATGTCCCGCAGAGGAACCTTCGAAAATATCCTCGTCGTTACCCCAACCAAGGCCTTCAGCCGCAATGGCGACGCTCGTAGCTGGGCGATGCTCACTTCGGCTCAACAAACTCAACTCAAAGAAATCTTGACCAAAGATCCAATTGGTCTTCGGTCCAATAAGCGACCAAACCCAATGTGGCCAAGTGCCTACGATGCATCCGATATTTGGATCACCTATCGCCTCGGTCGAACGAAAAAGTCTTGGGGAAATAATGAATACGAGTACCCAACTTCCGACTGCCCAATCGCAAAGTTCATCCAGGAACTCAAAACCCAAATGAGCAAATAACCGACTCCCGATTAACTCCCTCGTACCAAAAAAATGCTGACTAGCCAACAAATGGAAGATCTTCTCCGCCAAGCTCTCGCTCGCCACCAAGCCAAGCTCGACGAAAACCAAATCGAAGCAAGACTCGGTACGTACCAAGGTTGCCCGTTCCTCAAACTTGACAAATCATGCTGGCACAATCGCGGCGAAGTCGAAGTCCCCGGCGAAATCTTCTTTTCAATCTGGTTGGACGAAAACGATCGCCTCACCTACAACATTCACGCCTTCAAACTTCGCCACCTAACCGCCTACAAACTTCAAAGCCGAAAATTTGCAGCAGACTTCCGAAACCGCCTGCAATCCAAATTGGAAAACTGGCCAAATGTTTCAGTAGCGCACGGACCGCTAACGCTCATGCAAGGGTGGATCAAGGACGAAAGCCAAATCGACAATCTCATAACCGAGTTCATTTCAATCCACCACATAATCGATAAGCTCTTGGAGGAAAATAAGAAGTAATGCTGGAGCTGCGACCAACCTGCGAACACTGCAACACACCACTGCGCCCAAACTCAACGGAGGCAATGATCTGTACATTCGAATGTACGTTTTGTAAAAGCTGCGTCGAAAATATTATTCATAACGTGTGTCCAAACTGCGGAGGCGGTTTCACTCCTCGCCCAATAAGGCCATACACTGCTTGGGTTCCAAAGGTCAGCCTAAGCCAGTATCCGGCAACGACCAAAGTAACCCATAAACTTGTTAACCAAGAAGAGCACAGCATGCTTGTTTCTACAGTCGCAGCCATCCCGCCTGAGGAAAGATAATCAAGCTTTTCGACCTTACTTCTCTTGATGATCCGTATGTTCGACACCTCATCGATCAAGCCGTTGCTTTGGCGCCGAATAACGAACTAGTCCCCGAACCAAGATCAATCATCAAAGTGATGAACGGACCCAAGCGCCGACCGACCTCGGAGAACAAGAGCGAATGGAAGTAATCCGCCGTTGACAGATTCAATTCAATTACTTATACTTGAAAATCACCTATGTATGATGTCGTGATAGTTGGTGGTGGACCCTCCGGAAGCACGTGCGGAGCGTTCTTAAAAAAGTACGAACCAGAGCTAAAAGTAGGAATCTTTGAGCGAGAAGTATTTCCTCGAGATCACGTGGGCGAGAGCCTCCTTCCTGCCGTCTGCAAAGTTCTCGAAGAGCTTGGAGCCTGGAACAAAGTCGAAGCCGCAAATTTTCCTATCAAAATTGGCGCAACGTACCGTTGGGGTGCCACTAAAGACCTGTGGGATTTCGAGTTCCTGCCTGGTGCCCACTACAAAGATACTCCTCGTCCTGCAACCTTTGAAGGGCAGCGAACTCAAACGGCATTCCAAGTAGATCGCGCCGTATTTGACAAAATACTGCTTGACCACGCCAAAGAACTGGGATGCGAAGTGACCGAAGGTGTCCGAATTCTCGAAGTCAAAAAGTCGGACGACGCAGTGACTGAACTTGTCCTGAGCAATGGTGAGACCGTAACCTCAAAACACTACGTTGATGGCTCCGGCGTCTCGGGAATCATCCGAAAAGAGTTTGATGTCCCCGTTGAATACCCCTCAAATCTCAAAAACATTGCTATTTGGGACTACTGGCAAGATGCGGATTGGGCGGTGAATATTGGTGAGGAAGGCACAAGAATTGTCGTCATGTCCCTTGGGTATGGGTGGATCTGGTACATCCCAATTTCTGCTACCAGGACCAGCGTCGGCTTTGTGGTTCCTCTTGAATACTACAAAGCTTCAGGACTCAAACCAGACGAAATTTATCGAAATGCTCTGGCCGACGAACCATTCATAAGCGAACTCCTCAAGAATGCAAAGTGTGAAGAAAACCTATCAACTACGAATGATTGGTCGTATATCGCAGAACGTCTCTCCGGCGAAAACTGGTTCATGGTTGGAGATACCTGTGGGTTTGCTGACCCAATCTTGTCCGCTGGACTCACGTTAGCGATGATGGGAGCCAGGCAAGTTGCCTATTCGATCATCGCAATTGAAAAAGGAGATCACAGTAAGCAGTGGCTTCGGGACTTTTACAACGAATCTCACCGAGCTCGCATTCGCCAACACGTGCTTTTTGCAGACTTTTGGTATACATCAAATGGTCAGTTTACTGACCTCATTGATTACACCGCGGAAATAGCTGGTAAAGCTGGTCTACGAATGACGCCCGACGAGGCATTTCGATGGCTTGGTACAGGCGGATTTACCCACGAAGACCAAACTCAGCCTCACGTTGGCGCATTTGGAATTCAGGCGATTCAAGTGGTAAATCAAAAGTTCACGCAACAAAAGGTTGTCTGGAAAGTCGCCACGAATAACGTCTTCAAACTTAATCTTGAGGGCGCCGAAGAGCAGGAAATTCCGATTCTTTTCGAGGGCAAAATCTGGCCAAGAAAGAGCTTTAAGCGAGACGGAAAAATGCTTCCCAAGTACGGTGTCTTTGATATCGTTCAGCTCCTGCTGGCAAAGGAGTCAGAAATTGTCCCAGCAGTCGAGAGGCTTAGGCTATTCTTCATGACCAACAAGATTTATCCAACGATAGAAACTGGCGTTCAAATGGCAATGGTTACCCTTGAAACAATGATTTCTGATGGTTGGGTCACTGCAGAATATGATCCCGCGCTTCCTCTCTTTCCTTTCGAAATTCCCGAGGAGGGGGCGTCAATTCATCGAAATATTGATATTTCGAAGCTTGTCCCAATCTA
Organism: Armatimonadota bacterium; assembly: GCA_037141835.1. GTDB lineage: Bacteria > Armatimonadota > Fimbriimonadia > Fimbriimonadales > Fimbriimonadaceae > Fimbriimonas. The sequence goes on from JBAXBU010000003.1 coordinate 65,442, forward strand.
GCCATGAAGGTTTCAAACGAAAATTGTCTTCAACTATTCGATTTAGACGTTAAGTCTGTCCAATCGCACCTTTTAGCCACCCTCGTTCGTATTTGAGTTCAACAATGCCAATCAATACCGGTTTTAATGGAAACGAAATTTACTGCTTACACAAAAAGGGTTACTCTCCTGGAGAACTGGTTATTGGTAATTCAGTCTGGTCAGTCGGACTCCTTGGTGGCATCGGAAGTGCGATAAGAACCATCGCCGGTGGTGAAGTCACTCAAATCACCGAGATCATCCACGAAGGACGAAAATCAGCTTTGGACCGAATGGAAGCTTGGACCGGTCTTCATGGCGCAGTCGGTATTACTGGCGTTACCAATGAACTCGTGGTTCATTCAGGCAATATTGAATTCCTTAGTATTGGATCCGCAGTCCATCGTGACAATTACAATGCAACTGCCCTCGAATTCACCAGCAGTGCCGATGGTCAAGAGCTCTATTGTCAGCTCGATGCTGGCTTCACGCCGGTAGCCTTCGCCTTTGGAAATGTTGCTTACTCGATTGGGCTCGGTGGCGGAATCATGGGTGGTCTGCGAAGCCTAGCCAAAGGCGAGATCAAAGAGTTTAGCGACGTGTTCTATCATACGCGGCACCTCGCGCTAGAAAGAATCCAAAACGAGGCTCGCCAGAAAGGTGCGAACTGTGTAGTGGGCATCAAAACTAGCATTATTAAGTTCGGGGGCATGCAAGAAATGGTGATGCTAGGCACCGCCAGTCGCCACCCTGCTTACGGAACAGACTACGACATGAGGCCAGCTACAAGCGACATGACTTGTGAGGAAATGTGGAACATGATTCACATTGGCTACCTCCCGCTTGAGCTATGTATGGGCGTTAGCGTTTATTCAATTGGAATTGGTGGAAGTCTCTCCGCCTTCTTCAAGTCATTTGGCAAAGGCGAGATCAGCGAACTCACTCACCTTGTCTACGATGCTCGAGAAAACGCCCTTAACAAATTGATGGAACATGCGACTCAGGCAGGTGCCGACGACGTAATCGGAATCAAGACCTATGTCTATTCACTTGGTTCAGGAATCATCGAATTCCTAGCAATTGGAACGGCGGTAAAGAAAGTGGATGGCCTAAAGACCGATCACGACTTCCTTCCTCCTCAAGCCGTCATGTTGGACAAAGACACATTCATAAACGTTGCCGATACGGTAATTGGACAAAACCTCAATGAGGGTCGAAAACGTTAGGAACGTTGTCTCATTATTCACGTACCAGGCTCAAAGTGAACCCATAAGCAAGTAAACTCAACGTATGAATCAACGGTTGCCCGAGTGGTTGACCATCCGACTGCCAAGACCTGACACCATCAAGCAGGTCGAGCAGATGATGCGGTCCAAGAACTTGCATACGGTATGCGAGTCGGCGCGATGCCCGAACCTCCCTGAATGTTGGAGTAAGAAGACCGCAACATTCATGATTTTAGGAGATACTTGCACTCGATCTTGCGGATTCTGTGCCATCAAAGTCGGCCGAGGACTAACCGTCAACCCGGACGAGCCTTCCGATGTTGCGAAAGTTGCTGCCGACCTCGGACTCAAGCACATCGTTGTCACGTCCGTAGCCCGGGACGATCTTGCTGACCAAGGATCAACCCAATTTGCATTAACAATCAAGGAACTTCACAAGGAGAACCCTTTCTGTATCGTTGAAGTACTCGTTCCTGATTTCAAAGGCAATCGAGAGTGCGTTGAAACGGTTTGCGAAGCCAAGCCAGAAATCTTCAATCACAACATTGAAACCGTTGAAAGACTCCATACGATGGTTCGACCCCAAGCCAAATACAACCGAACACTCTCAGTACTCGGAATGGTGAAGGAAATTGATGCAGCTATTTACACCAAGTCGGGGATTATGCTCGGACTCGGCGAGACTCAAGAAGAAGTAGTCCAGACTCTCGAAGACCTCAGAGAAATTGGAGTGGATGCGGTTACCATTGGTCAATACCTTCGACCAACAATGCGGCACCTTCCAGTAGTTGAATACATCCATCCAAGTATCTTCAAGGAATACGAGAAGATTGGTGCGGATATGGGATTTGCGTTTGTTGCGAGTGGCCCCTTTGTACGATCATCGTACAATGCGGTCGAGTTCAGCAAGAAAGTAATGGGTGATCGTTTAGCTCAACTTGACGAGTACGAGCGAGCAAAATTCGTTCAAGACCTCGAAGATCAAGCTGAACAACATCCGGCTACCGCTTAATCGTCGTATCCTAGGAGAGTCCGATATGTGGAATGTGCCAGTTCGGTTCTTGGTGATGTGGTCACCGATAGTTGCAGTCTCAATTGGCGGCGGCATCTATATCTACGAGTGCACCCAAACGCTTCTGTCGCCAGGAACTGGCTTCACGATTGACTATCCAACTAAAAGTGACTTGCTAAAGATAACTTGTAAGACTTACAACATTGACTTGCTCCAGCAGACAGTTATCATCGATCAATTGGTCATTCGTAAAAAGGATGGCACACTACTCGCAAGGGTCCCACACTTTGTTGCAACTGGCATATCTGTATTTCAAGGCCTAGCCCCAAAGATTCAACTTAAAGACGCAGAAGTATGGGTCAGCCGAGATGCCAAAGGGGATCTCGATATTTTGAACATGTTTGAAAGCAGTCAAGGCACTGACTCTCAACAGCCCTGGCAAGTAAGTGTTAAAGATTCAGTAATCCATTTCACCGATCAAACTGTAACCAACGGTGCCAAGAATGACATTAAAGTTGATTCTGGCAACTTCGTTGGTATGGGTGAAAATGCCGAGGGTGGGGCAACTCTGGAGATTCCTGGTTTAGCGAAAGGGCAAATTGGGTTTAAAAAGGGAGCACAGTCAACATCGATTTACGGAAAGAACATCACCGGAAAACTAATACCAGTATTAGCTCGCCTCCGTTCTGGAAAAGAGAAAACCTACGTGAAGTCAATTGACTCCTTGAAAATCGGCGGGGGAACAGCATCCGGTGATTTTACGATGACCCTTTCAAAAGCTCCGGTGCATTTCCTCGCAAACTTCACCTCGCTAGGAACAAAGGTTGCTTGGGATACTTATTCTGCCGATCTTATAGATATCACCGGCACAGTTTCAGAATTGGGATTAGTTGGCAAAGCCAAATTTCAAGACCGCCAGACGAAGGGAGAAATTGAAGGGAATCTTAGTTACGCAAAGGAGACTGTATTTGGTGGCATCCTTAGTGTTTCTGGAGTTACTCCGGGCTATCTCGAATCCCTAAAGGTCAAATTGCCCAAAGAAATTGACTTTACTACCGCATTTTCTAAGGGGCAGCTTTCTTATGAGAAAGGTCGTTTTGGGTGGAACGGAAAATCCTCATTTGAATCGGCAAAGGTCTATGGCATCAATGTTCCTCACTTAAATGGTGATGTTTCCTTCCAGGGAGACCTTATACATGCTTCTATAAAACCCACGGCAGTGGGCGAAACAATGGTCGAGGGTAACTTTGGAGTCAATCTCAAATCCAAGGAGATTTATGGTTCATTTTCGACACCAGAGTTAAGCGCAAAGGATCTTTCGAGATGGTTGCCCGCCAATGTTCTTCAATCGAAGGCAAGGCTCGTTGGGTTGATTGATGGAACGCTCTTAAATCCCAATGTCTTGGTTAAGGGCTCCTTGGAGCCAAAGATTAAACTTGCGGATCGAACGCTTGCTTACAATCCAGCAAACGTCGTACTTCGGTTTAACGGTTCTACCTTTAATCTTGATCGCCTTGATTTAACGGATGATTCTGGTTCGCTATACGCATCGGGAACAATTGACCTTAAAAAGGGCCTGAATGTCAGAGTGGTTGCAAATAACTTTGACCTCACCAAGTTGGCAAGTACTACAAGCGGAAAAGTGGATGTTCAGGGCCAAATAACTGGGACAATCAATGATCCTCGATATAGCGGCAAGCTGCAAGCTTACCGATTCGGCTATTCAGGTATTTCGGGCAAGGTCGTCGCGATGGCTTCCGACTTTTCGGGAGATATGAGAGGCATCAACTTTAAGGAAATTGATGCAATGAAGGGCGCAAGTCAAGTATCAGGATCGCTCGGAATTGGTTTTGCAGATCAAAAGCTATCGGGACTATTTGCTGTCGATGGAGTTGATGTATCGGATATATATGAAGGAGAAGTGGGCGGAATCCTGGATTTGAAGGACATTTCAGTCTCTGGAACTTTCAGTAAGCCTCTGGTCGCCGGATCATTTGATGCGAAAAAAGTATTGGCATTCGACTTTGCGGCCGATTCCGCTCACGGAAAAATTTCGTATGACGGTGAACGATTTAGGATATTCAATGCCGATGCCGTCGTTGCCAATGGGTCAATTTCAGATGTTTCTGGTGTGCTGGATGCAAAGTCCAAGACTGGTAACGTCACCGGAAAATTCCAGAAAATTGACTTGTCTGATATCCATCAAACTTTCAAACTGAAGGCAAAGAATTCCAAAGACGAAGACATGCTTCAAATGCTTGGTCAACTTGCAGTGCGAGGCTCAACCTCCGGAACCTTCGATCTTGGTTTTAGTGACGGTAAGTTTGCAAACCTAACCGGAACAGGTCGTGTTGACGACGTATTCCTTAACAAAGCAACTATTGGCTCTGGCGACTGGGATGTGGCTTACAACGGAAAGGATTGGAGTGGTAATGCCTTTATCGGCTCCCTTGCTGAGTATTTCCGTCTTGACGGCTTTAGTTTTTCCCCAACCACGCAAGAGATTGGCGGAGAGTTCTTATCATCCAAGATTCCCTTAAGAGAGCTTATTTTAGGTGCACAACCGCGCCTCAATTGGAGCGATGATCTCATGGAGAAGCTGGGGATCATTAACGGTCGATTGAGTACTTTTGCTAAGTTTTCGGGAAGCTCAAAGAGTCCATCGATCGACATTCCAGACTTTGAAATTTCAGCCATCAAACTGGGTAAAGAAGGGGAAGGCAAGGTCGAGGATATTGGGACTTTTTCGATGAAGGCAACTTACGCAAACAACAATTTGTCAATTGTTGATGGGCTATTGCTTGGACCAAAAGTAAGCAAAATAACCCTTCCCTTTGCGGGAACAATCAATCTTCCAAGCAATCTCGCGATCCCAGATGGAACAGCAAGACTGTCGGGGACCATCAAAGATATGACGGAACTGAATTACGATCTTACTGGTTCAGTCTATGGGTTTCCAATCAGCAAGTTTGCACCCCTAGTTCCGGCTTTGTCGGATGTTGACGTTTTTGTTGACCGAGCAGATCTCAAGTTAACTGGAAATATTAAGGAACCTCTTTTAACAAGTCAAATCAAGGTTTCGGCGGGTCTAACTCCTGAAGGAAAGAAGGTCAAATCGGGGGTTTTAGCGTCAAGATTCAAAGTTGATGGTGAATTGTCGGCAAAGCCAGCCAAAAAATTAGGCGAAGAAGGCGCCAGCCAAGTAATTGGCCGGGGACAATTTAAGTTTGGCCCCGTGGAAGGAGCAATTGACCTGAGCTTCTTGACGAACGGTTCAATAACCAATATTGATAAGAAAGCGCCATTTTCTTTGGTAGCCAAATTGGATGGCGAACGAAATGTGACCGAATTCTTTAGCCAAGCCGACGGAATAATCCTGGGTGACAAAGGGGCGCGACTGAGCGGCGGTTTTGAAGTTGGCAATACCTTTGAAGACATGAAGTTTAAGGGTGGGCTGGATCTGAAAGTAGATTCCCTACGGTCTGCAACAAAGCAGCCAATGTTTGGCAAACCTGTAGACATTATCCTCAAGGATTTAGTGCTTTCTGCCAGCTTGGAAAATGATCCCACTGCCGGGAACGTAATTCGAACAAGAGTTTCTTCGGCCACGAATTACTCAAAACAAGATCCAAAGGATCCCGAATTTGGCTTCGTAAGATTTGACGCGAAAATTCCGGTCAATGACGTCAAGAAGTTTAATGGGGAAACTGGCGGTTGGATTAATGCCGACATTCTTGACGGTTCGCTAGCATTTAAGAACTTGGGTCTTTACCAGTCATTTGCCCAAAACACGTTTGCCCAGGCGACGATTTTTTCTGAGCCTGAAAAGCCGATTAAGGTTACTGGAACTCTTTCAAAACCAAAGCTCTCTGGAAGTGTCTTTTTTGATGACGTAAAGACGATTATTCCAACTCTTCTTCCGACAAGCGGAGCCCCGACGGAATCGGTAATGGATCCGATATTTGACTTAAAATTCTTTGTCAATAATCCGATGAACATTAAGTCTTCATTGGCAAGTGTTGATGTCATTGGTACAGGTTCTGTAACAGGAACCTTTTCAAATCCCAAAGTTAATGGCCAATTCACCGTTGAAAAGGGGGACCTATTGCTGCCTGGAGGCAAAGTGAAATTGACTCCAGATGGAACAGTCACTTTAAAATATGATGGCTCTGTACCGGATAGCCAGGCACAGCTTATTGCTGATCTGCTGGGAGAAACTTCTTCCACGATCCTCAAAAATGGGGTGACACCAGAGCGCCAAGAGGTTGTTTTGAAAATAACCGGGGACTTACTGTCTTCGGAATCTCAGTTATTGAACGTCCCACTGAGCGATCGGAGCAATCAGCCTTTAAGAATTACCGCAAAAGACCAATCAGGGCGAGACCTTTCAACTGACGAGATTTATCGAATTTTGGGACGTACCGACATCCTTCAATCATTCCTACAGGCTGGAGTTAACTCAAGCGTGGAAAACGATGTGAAAAACGCAGGTTTGGGCTTGGCCCTTCCGTCACTCCTCAATGGGCTAACCAATGAAATCGCGAGAAGTTTTCATCTGGATTATGTGGGTGTTGATTACAATGCCTTCGAACAGACTTCAATTTCTTTCGTCAAAACCCTAGGAAGTAGTTTGTTCATTCAAGGTCGCCAGCAACTTTTGCAACCGCTTCCAGGAAAGCTGACCGCCTATGATTTTCGCTTGGTCTATCGTCCCAGACGAGGTCCAAACGCAATTCGCGCACTATCTTTTTCACTCGGAACAGATCAATTGCGACCCTACAAGTTGTCAATTGATTTCAGTTATCGAATTCGAACAAGAAAAGCACCGTATCAAACGCTAAAACTAGACGTCCCAAATAAATAAGGCAGGTACATTTATGGTGTCTGCGTCGGGGGATTGAATTTAGTGCTGGCTCGAATCATAAATATAGCGTTTCTCGTTACTCTTACTGCCATTGCCTTTGGGCAGCAAGACTCTGGGAAGATCGAAGAGATCACACTTAGAGGCAACAAGCGAGTTTCAGCGCTTGTTATCAAGGCGAATATGAGAGTCAAAGAGGGGCAATTACTCAACATTGGCGCCCTGAAGGACGATTGTCAAAGAATTCGGGACATGGGCTGGTTCTCTCGAGTTGATTACACCACTACAAACTCGTCTAGCACCACTGGGAGTGCTTGGAAAATCATTATTGATATTCAAGAGTACGAAGTTGTCAAAGAGATCGCGATCGTCGGAAACACGAATGACACTATTAAGAACTCGGGAATCAAAACTGAGGATATTCTGAAGGTTGTGACTTTTCGTCCCGCTCCTGGTACCAAGGATGCCGACTTAAAGCCCTTTAATAATGCCGAAATGAAGCCTACTGGTGACGCAATTGCCAAGCTTTATACCGACAAGGGATTTTTCGGACGAGTAGAGGGAGTTGGCCCCGACCCGTTTAGCCCAACGACAGTTATTATCAAAATTCGAGAATCCATCGTTAATTCGGTGACAATTACGGGATATCTCAATACTCGTCAACGGGTTTTTGATCGACTAATCAAGACTAAGCCAGGACAGCCTTTTAGCTTTACTAAGTGGAACAAGGACTACAACCGGGTCCTCAATACTCAGTGGTTTGAAAACGTGAATCCAAGCTTGCCAACCCAAAGCGATCAGGACGAAGGGCAAGTTGACTTAAAGATGACTCTGGGTGAAGCAAGAACTGGCTTGTTCAATGCCGGACTGGTGTTGGATCCTCAGAATTCCTTGGCTGGCGCAATAAGTTATTCAGACTCAAATTTCATGGGAACCGGACAAAGTATTGGTTTTAACTTTACGCAGGCGACTCGTGGAGTCGGAGGCAGTATTAGTTTTGACTATGCAAATCCATTTATCGATGCGAACGACACTACATTCCGAGCTTCAATTTATGATCGCCTCATCTATCGATTCTCAAACGGAATTGCATCCGGATCAGGAAATACTTCCGATCAATACCAGGAGCGTAGAACAGGTATCAATAGTTCGATTACGAAGCCAGTGTCTGATCGACTTTCCTATGCCTACACAATTAGAAGCGAGAAGATTAATACCCTCAATTCTCCGCTTAATGCTCCAGTTGTGCCCTATGTGCGTCAAGACGGTGAAGCGGGATCAATCGGATTTTCGAGCATTTTGAATACTAGGGATCTTGACTTTGATCCATCCAAAGGAAGTTATCTTAGACTCGATCTAGAACCTGGATACTCGGTCATTAAGCCCTCAACAACCACTGATTTGAGAAACCCTCCGCCTGGAAGGTATGGATTTGCGAAGTTTGGTTTTGACTACCGAACTTACTATACGAGAAATAAGCGCCCTCGAAAGAGCGACGATATGTCTCGAGAGGTTGTCGCCGTTCGAGTAAAAGGAGGAACCGAAACAGGAACCGTCCCATTCTTCGAGCAGTATTTCGCCGGTGGAAACGAATCAGTCCGTGGCTACAATGAAGACAGATTCTGGGGCAGAAACATGTTTGTTGCAACCCTTGAATATCGAAAGCCAATCCAAGAGCAGTTTAGTATTGTTGGATTTACTGACTACGGCGGAGCGTGGGGCGGTTACGGCGGAATTCAGGATTTTGAGCAAAGCAAGAGCGCAGCTTTTCACTTCGGATATGGACTTGGTCTTCGATTTAGAACACCATTGGGACCTATTCGACTTGATTATGCGTTTAACGATAAGGGCGGATCGCGGGCCCACTTTATGATTGGAACAAGCTTCTAAAAAAACAAGGTACATATAACTTCATGAATAGAACATATTGGACAGGATTTCTCTCGGGCACGACCATTTTGGCAATCGGTATGGTTGCGGTATTGGCTGGAAGCGGCTTTCAAGGCGCAAACCAGAAGATTGGCGTCATAGATTCGAACGCGGTAATGCAAGCCGTCGCCTTGGCAAAGAACATGGTTGAGGACGAGAAGAACTTGAAGACCGACCGAGAAACAGTTATGGCGTTCTTGCAACGATATCCTATTATTAAAAAAGAGGATGCCGAGAAGTTCAAAAATCTGTCCATTAAGCCAGTTAAAACAGACCCTGAAAAGGCAGAATTAGAAAAGCTAAAGCTTATGGCCCAAGATACGGTCAAGAAGTTCAAAGAGCTTGAATTGAAGTCGAGTCCCAGTCAAGACGAGCTGAAGTTGCTTGACGAATTCAGGAACAGAAAAAACGAAATGGATGAATATTTGCAAGGCCTATTTAAGGACTTTCAAACGGAGTTGGCGGGTATTCACGACAAAAACCAGAGCATCGTTTATGAGGCGTTCAAATTGGGCGTAAATGATATCGGTAAGAAGCAGGCATTCACCCTTGTTCTTGACAAGAATATCGCTCCATTTGGCGCAAACGAAATTACTGACGACGTCACCAAAGCTGCTGCAAAGAAATGAAATCAAATCGCCTCGCTTGGTCAGGATGGATTGTTGCCGCTGGCTTAGCGGGGGTGATGTTTGGCAGTGGATTTCAGGGAAATTCGGTTAAGCTCGGTGTCGTTGACCTTAACGGTGTTATCGAGCGAAGTGAAATTGGCAAAGTTGCAAAAAAGAACTTTGACGACATGAAAAAGTCTCGGGAATCCCTCCTCGAGTTCATTGATCAATATCGAATTTTGACAATTGAGCAAGCAACAAGGATTAAAGACCTTTTGCTGAAGAAGGAACGAACAAAGCCTGAGGATGCAGAGCTTGAGCGCATTAAAGCAGATGTTATTGCGACAAGTAAGAGGTCACAGGAGTTGGCCACTAAGGCGAATTTGACACCAGAAGAAAGAACTCTCGTCGAAGACTATTCTCGAAGAAGTCAAATCATCAATGACCTTTCAAATCGTTGGTTAAGGGAATTTTCGGACGAAATGAGAAATTGGATGTCAGACCGAAAGGACGAAAATTACCAGAAGGCACGAGTTGCTGTCAACGAAGTTGCGGTAAAAGAAGGCTACACAATGGTCTTTGAAGGAACAGTGGCGCTTTATGGTGCGAATGACATCACCGAACCAACTTTGGTTGCGCTTAATGCAAAACCGTAGGCTAATACTATTGCCCTTTCTGTTAGTTGGATGTGGTCACCAACAAGAGATGGTTTTTGTTGACCTGAACTCAATTTCGTTGTCAGTATCTCAATCGAAGGAAGACTCAAAAAATGCTTCAATTGATCCCATTTCCTCGTTAGGTCCAAGGACCATTCCCGGCGAAACCGAAAAAGTTATCGAAAACTTGAAGGCCGACGAAAAGGTAGCAATTCGTACAGAGGTAGAGAATGAAACGAACGATGCAATCAAAACAATTTCCGGGCGTCTCCATGACTACTATAGTCGAGAGATAGATGATTTCTATAAGGCTCAGTTCGCCAAACTCCAGCCTTTCAAGCAGTCGCTAACCGAGAAGTACCTCAATGATATTCGGGCAATCTTTGAGGAATCGGCTGCAAGGCGAGGACCAGTGCTTACTAGGCTAACATTGTTAACCGAATTCCCTCCAATCGAAAAGATCATCCCAATCGAAGAAAAGCTAACTCCCGGCCCAGAAGAGAAAAAGCGAATGGAAATTCGTGAATTACAAAAGTCATTGATGGAGATTGATGCTGAATATCTAGCTGCAACAACGGCGCTGGCAGCGAAGAATCCTACAGCAATAGATCAGGAAACGGAACGAATTTTAGCGGTGATTGAGGCGAAGCAAACGGAAATTGACCAGCGTGCTTTGGCTGAGGCATCGAAGCTTGTGAAACGATTTAGCAATGTGCTTTCGCAGCGGATTTTCAGTCGTTACACCTTCCAGTTAAAGGAAATTCCGACAAAAACAATTAACTTTCCCAAAATGCCAGTGCAGTCTGGGGTTCCGAGGGTAACTTTTGACAGGAACCAACAAAGTCGGAACGAACGAATCGAGTTATCGAAGGAATTGGAAGCTTTTCTAAGCCTCAATCACTATCAGCGAGCCACGGCAGTCGACGGAGCAAAGGACGTTACGAAGGAATTTATTGAATGGAGAACGAATCTCAAATCTGGACACTGGGAGAACTGGCAGAATTCCTCGGCGCCGAAGTAATCGGCTCTCCTGACTTTCAAATAACCGCTCCAGCAGGCTCCGATTCGGACAATCCAAGTGGCCTTGCCTTTGCCGAAGGTGATGAATATTTAGAAGAATCCAAGGCTAGCGGTGTTGGCGCTGTGATTGTTCCCATGTCGGTTGAAAGCTTCCCGAAGCCAGCCCTTCGCCATCCTCAGCCAAGAATGGCATTTGGACATCTCCTCTCACTCTTTGACAAACCATTCCTGCAAGCGCCTGGAATCCACCCTACGGCAATTGTTCATCAATCGGCAACGATCCATGCAGAAGCCTCTGTTGGAGCTTATGTCGTGATAGAAGCAGGATGTAACATTGCGCAGGGTGTGGTTATCATGCCTTTTTGCTTTATCGGAGAAAATTGTTCCATTGGATCTGCTTCACAGGTCTTCCCCCATGCCGTTTTACTTCGCAACACCACTATTGGCGAATCTTGTGAGATCGCTCCCGGCGCGGTTATTGGGCACGCCGGATTTGGATATTACTGGGATGGAACCAAGCAAGTTCGTGTACCTCAGGTGGGAGAAGTTATTATTGGCGACGAAGTTCACATTGGTGCGCTAACCGCGATTGACCGGGCCACTGCCGGGGCAACAACTATTGCCGATGGTAATAAGATTGACAATCTTGTTCAAATCGCCCATAACGTGAAAATAGGAAAGCATGGAGTCTTCGCAAGTCAAGTAGGAATTGCCGGAAGCTCAATCATTGGAGCTCGACATACGGCTGGAGGGCAAGCTGGTTTTGCCGACCATGTCCGCGTGACTGACGGTGTGACGATTTCAGGTCGAGCAGGCGTCATGGGCACCATCTCGGAACCAGGTGTATATGGTGGAGCGCCATGCATGCCAATGCGTCAATTTAGACGGGTAACCGTTATTACTGAGGACCTGCCCAACCTCGTAAAGAGGATCCGCGCGCTAGAGAAAAAAATTCTAGAATTGGAAGGTCCAACTTGATCCTCAACCGGCAAACCATAAAATCTGAGCTTGTTGTAGAAGGCAAAGGATTACATTCGGGTGAGCCGGTTATTGCCAAATTCTTGCCGAGCTCTGATGGAATTCAGTTTGTTCATGGGGCCGACGTGTTTGATGCTAAACCGGAAAATGTCACGGATACTTCCCGGTGTACTGTCCTTGGTACGATAGGAACCATCGAGCACGTAATGTCCGCTTTGGCTGGATTGGCGATAACAGACATGAGAATTGAACTCTCATATCCAGAGTTACCGGGCCTAGACGGAAGCGCTTTGATGTACTTAAATGCTCTTCAACAATGTGGATCTGAAGTACTTGAGCCTACGGAAGCGAAAGACCTTTATGCCCGATTGTTTGTCCAGACGGACAATCTCAAAATTGCAGTTGGAAAGGGTAATGGCCATTGGAGATACGACTTCGTTACTGACGAACGATGGCCGGGAGCCATGACGTACGAAACTTTGGATGTTGCCCATGAATACAAAACTCAAATTGCCCCGGCTAGAACAACCGTATTTTCCGAAGAAATTGAGCAAGTCAAAGCAGCGGGTCTTGGTCGGGGACTCGATGAATCTTCAGTGCTCATCATTGGCGAAAAGGGATTTGAAAACGAAGCAAGATTTGACAATGAACCGGCGAGACACAAGCTGCTTGATCTTATTGGTGATCTGTATTTGGCCGGGGTGCCGATAAGTCACCTTAATGTCGTTGGATACCGAAGTGGGCATCGTAGAAATGTGGAAATGGCAAAACTTCTGTTTGATAGTTGCCATACACCCTAGAGGCAGGACGTTGCGACCTGCCCAAGATGTCAATCGAGAACAGCCCTAGGCTGCTTTTCTTTGATCCGCAGAACGTTCTGCCGGAAACAATTCAATAGTCTCGACGTGCGAGGCATCGCCTGACGCATTGAGTCGCGCCACATGATCGTCTGTGACCACGGGTGATATCTTGTAAAGAAGGGAGTAGATTCCTACTGCCCCAACAACATATCCAAGAAGCAACGGTGCTAACACAATATGTTTATTGGCGATTTAGTCGGAAAACTCCAACGCATTTTTACTAGCGGAAGGAAAATGCCAGAAGAACCGACGAAAAACCTCACAAACTTCTTGAAGATTTTCTCTCCAAACCCTTAAGGAATTCGGAATCAGTCCGATAGATTTAGTGGGATCGAATTGTTCCCGCCTGAAAAGGGGTTAAGAAAATGTCAGTAACAGATTTTGAGTGTGCAATAGCCAAGTCACAAATTGGTAGATACATTGCCGGAGACAACCTGGCACCGGAAATTGCTCGGCAATTGGAGTCTCACATTAACAATTGCTCACGATGTAAGCAATTGCTCCAAGAAAAGAAGAATTCGCTCGAAGCGATGATTGACGAGGATACGGATACGATCAAGGTCACTGCAGACCCTATTCCGATGACTAGTGGATCCTCGGCGCTCAAAACAGACTATATGGAAGTTCTTGCAGACTCAGCGCGAAAATCCCTCCGAGAAAAGCTTAAGGACAGTACTCGAATCAAAAGCGAGACGATCGAAATTCCCAAAGTGGCCTCAGCATTTGCATATAAGGATGCCGTTGAAACTGAGATCGTCCAACTTACTATTGAGACTCCAGAAGAACCGGTTAAAAGGAAACCTGGAATCTTGACCGCATTTGCGCTTTATAGGAATGTGCCGGATGGTGAGAATAGCCCTGCCATCAGCAAAGAAAATATTCGAGCAGCGAGAGCAGTTATTCGGGACAGCGACCCAAGCATGAAAAAGCCAATGATGTATCTGGCCGGCCTCTGTGCTGTCGTTGCCGCAATGTCCTTCGTTCTGCGTGACCCAACCACTCTGTTTGGCGGACGAGCTCAGTCATTTGTCAAGACGGGACCCTCAAACAAAATTGTTGTTCCGGCCAAAAAGTCTAATGACAAAGTCGCAAAGGTATTGCCCCACAAGACAACTAGATTGACAGACAAAGGGGTCGATGCTCAAGGCTTTACCACTGAGCCTGCCAAGAAGGCGAAAGTGCCAACAAAACCGAAAGTAACGGCAAAACCTAGGATATCCGTAATTCCCAAAGTAGCGGTTGCGCCAACCAAGGCAAAGAAAGCTGCGATGGTTGAAAAGATGTCGCCAGCGCAGACAGAGACAAGTCCGACAAAGAAAGCATCTCAAAAAGTTGCTCGGCGATCAACTCCGAATCACACGGTTGAGAGGACCCAGGCTCAAAAATTTCTAGACGCGCCTAAGAAAGCAAAGCGCTCCAAGCCAACTTCACCAAGTAAGCCTCGGAAGCAAGCTACCGAAGAAAATTTAGTCAAACTTTACACCCCAGAAACCACTCCTCAATCACAGGAGCAAAAATAATGATCAAGCCAATCACAACAATCGCCATCATCGCTCTCGCAATTAGTTCGTACGCTCAAAGCCAGACAATAAAGGTGAAGTCAAGAGGGGAAGATATTCGGACCGTAATCGACACAATCTTTGACCAGGCTGGAAAACAATACGTCTTGGAAACAAATTTTCATCAAAGTCTCTTTATGAACATTGATGGTGTTTCGTTTCAAAAGGCAATCGACATTATTTCCAAGGTGACGGATATGGAATTTGAAGAAAAGCAAGGTATCTGGTACATCCACAAGAAACCAATTACTTCCGCTCATGGGTTTGCAGGGACAGCTGCGGTGCCAAAAGTCACTGCGCCTGTCATCAAACCAACCGCTGCTCCAAAACCAACCAAAGTGACCAAAGCGCCCGCCAAGTCAACAGAACCAAAGAGTCAAGAAGTTAAAAAGAACACCGTTAAGCCGACACCCACAAAGGTGGTTACTGCGGCCCAATCGTTTACTGGAGCAACGACTCCAATAGTATTGGATCAACCAAAAGTCAACCTCACTGGTCGTCTGACGGTCCAACTGAAGAAGATGGATATTCGAGACGTCTTTTCTGAATTTGGACGCCAGGCCAAGGTAGATATTGAGCTAGATGACTCTGTACCAAATTACAAACTTGATGCCGCCTTCTACAATACAACGTTGAAGTTTGCAATCGATAAAGTCTGTAAGGTCGCTGGACTCAAATATAGCATTACTCCAAGTAACACGATCCGAATTAGCAAAATCTGAACTCACCAACGACCCTAAACACCTGTTATTTCCCGCACACCTTTTTGGTGAGCGGGATTTTTTTGGCTAGTCGACGCTTACTCTTTCCAGAATAGTCTCAATTGTATCTTCGCTAAATCCCCTGCTGAACAAGAATCGAGCGACTCGGCCAGGAGAGTTTGATCCACTAAATTTGGATTCGATGAGGATGAGCGCCCGGTTCAGCTCATCTTGATCACAATCCAACATCAAATCATGAATAACTTCGGCGGGGACGCCCCGGCTTTCCAGCTTGTCTTTCAGCGCTTGGTCGCCAATTGCCCGCCTTCCTTCGTTTCTTTCAATGACGTTTCTGGCGTATCGGAGATCATCAAGCAAGCGATTTTCGGTCAAAAAGAGAATGGTCTGATTAACTAGACTCGACTCGAATTTACATTCGAGCCGAGTCTTGACTTCTTGAATCGTCAAATCTTGACGCTTCAACATTTTTAGTGCGCTGAGCAACGCAGCCTGCATCTTAGAGTTCCTGTTCTAAATCGTCATCGGTATCAACAACCGCTTTAGCAGGAAGATTTGCCTTTTCGGCTTTAAATGCATCCCGAATCTTTTTGTCGATCTCGTTAAAAACAGTTGGATTCTCATCAAGGAATGTTCGAGCATTGTCTCGACCTTGGCCTAGTCTCGTTTCGCCATAATTGTAGTAAGTACCACTTCGAGTAATGAAGTTCTTGAGAGTTCCGATGTCTAAGACGTCGCCCGATTTACTGATTCCTTTTCCAAAGATAAGGTCAAATTCGGCAGTTTTGAACGGTGGTGCAACTTTATTCTTAACAACCTTAACCTTGGTTCGAACACCGATTTGCTCCGTACCATTCTTGATTGCATCGCCTTTTCGAACTTCTAATCGGACGCTTGACCAAAACTTGAGGGCTCGTCCACCCGGTGTAGTTTCTGGGTTGCCGTACATGACACCGATCTTCTCACGAATTTGGTTAATGAAGATACATGCAGTCTTTGATTTACTAAGAGTGCCACCAAGCTTTCGAAGTGCTTGACTCATCATTCGGGCTTGGAGCCCGACGAATGCATCACCCATTTCACCTTCAATTTCAGCTTTTGGTACCAATGCAGCAACCGAGTCAATGACGACTAGACCAACTGCACCAGACTTAATAATCGTGTCGGTGATTTCCAATGCTTCTTCACCACTACTCGGTTGTGAAATATAAAGCTTGTCGATGTCTACTCCCAGGGTTCTGGCGTACTCAACGTCCAAGGCGTGCTCTGCATCAACAAAGAGGCATAGTTCCCCTGCCCTCTGTGCCTCAGCGACGCAGTGGAGGGAAAGTGTTGTTTTACCGCCCGACTCTGGTCCATAAATCTCAATGATTCGTCCTTTCGGTAGACCACCAATGCCGAGACACATGTCCAAGCTGAGAGATCCTGTTGGAATTGCTTCCACTAGTTCGTGCTGCCCGACGCCCATCTGCATGACGGACCCCTTACCAAAATTCTTCTCTACTTGGCTCAATGCCATCTGGAGGGCCCGCATCTTTTCAGTGCCGCCAGCTTCTCCAATACCCTTATCTAGTTCAATTGCTGCCTTTCTCACGCTGTTGTTTCCTGTGTCTACTATATTATAGACCTGTGTCTACTATTTATAACTCTTTTGTATTGCCTTATGTCAAGGGCTTTATCAGCAATTATTACAGTTTTCCAAAGAATGTTATGCTTCTTATCCCATCATTTTGTGTCTAAATCAAAGTTATGGGGCGGCTTAGGCAAATCTTTCTGATAGTCGCTTTGGCTCTGGCGGGGATCAGTTCCTCTCAAGAGGAAACAATCATTCGAATGTTGCCGGGTGGCGGTTACGGTATTCCACCCAAAGAATCTACATCCATTACTGCGCAGGTTCGTCGGCGCGTCTTCGAAGAATTTCATCGAAGAAACCCCGGAGTCAGGGTCGTAAATGCCGGTGGGCTTAGTTTTAGCGGTAGCAACCTCGACGATTCGATGTTCCTAATGTCGATGGCGGGAGATTCCTCTCCCGATATTTTCTACGTCAATTTCCGTCAGTACTACACCTTCCTTGAACAGGGATTTTGCCGCCCGCTCGATGACTTAATAGCCCAAGACCCGAAGATCATGGAACGTTGCAATCCTATGGTCAAGAAGGTTCTTACCAGCTACGATGGAAAGGTCTATGCGGTTCCCTTTTTCCAGGTCGCGACGGCACTCTACTATCGTCGAGATTTCTTCAAGGAAGTCGGAATTGAAAAACCACCAGAGAACTGGGAAGAACTAGCCGAAGCAGCAAAAAAGCTGACCGATGCGAAAACGGGACGGTACGGCTTTGCAATTTCATCCCCTCCGGGCTACCAGTGGTCCAACTTTCTCTATGCCGCAGGGGGAGAATCAGTCAAACAGGATTCTACGGGTCGATGGGGTGCCGCAATCAACACGCCGGAAGCCGCCAAAGCTCTGGACTTTTTCCGGCAATTGATTGGTGGACCAAATCCAATCGGAACGATTTCAAAGGATCTTAATGACGACATTCGGCGCGGTAAAGCGGCAATGTGGCTGAACTACACCAATGATGTGTTGCTCCAACAAAGCGAACTTCCACCCTCCGTGATTGGTATCGCTCGAGTTCCCGCTGGTCCGGCAGGATTCTCAAATGAAGTAAACGCGGGAATGTGGGCAGTTAGTTCTCGGGTAACAGATCCGAAAAAGCTCGCTGCCTGCTGGGAGTTCATCAAGTTTTTTGCTGGCGACGATGCCGCCAAGATCAACACCGACAAGTGTATCGAACTAGGCATGGGGAGTCTGGTCAATCCTTCGTGGCTCAAAAAGTTTGGCTATACAGACCTGCTTGCCCAAACCGACCCCGCGTACGCCGCAGCAAATGACGAACTATTTAAGACGGGTCACCCCGAGCCTTACGGAAAGAATTGTCAACAGGTCTATTCTGTCCTAGATAATGCACTGGATAGGGCAAGGCTTAATCCTAAGGAGCCAGCATCCAAAATCCTTGCCGCCGCCGAGTCAGAGATGAATGAAAAGCTTTTGGGCTACACTCCACCTGAAATTCTTGCGAGACAAAGAGGATGGGCGGTCGGAATTCTTGCGTCGATTTGTATAGCTACCGCCGGCTTAATTATCTATTTCGTACGAAAAGCCAAAGCAAATCCAGTTCATTTTGTTGAGCGAATTCCAGCGGGAACGGACAGAAAGCGCATGAGGCGATTCCTCATTACGTGCCTTGGTCCTGCAGTTCTGACTATTGGAATGTGGAGTTACTTCCCGCTTTTCCGAGGACTAGTCATTGCCTTTCAAGACTACGGAATTCAACGAGGCGCAAGGTGGGTTGGTCTCGACAATTTCATCGGCGTCTTCACTCAGCCACTATTCTACAAGAGCATGATGAATAGCGTTGTATACGTCGCGCTTACTCTCCTGATAGGGTTCTTTATGCCCCTATTCCTTGCATTGGCATTGAATGAGATCCCACGATTCAAAGTTCTCTTCCGCACCATCTTCTACCTTCCTGCAATGACATCGTCGATCGTCATTGCCTTCGTCTGGCGGCAGTTTTACGACAAGAGTCCGGCGGGACTGCTTAATTCTCTGACTTCACCAATCATTGAACACATTTTTAACCCAGTGTTCAAAATGGTGGGGCATGGAGCGTGGCCGCTGGCTAATGATTGGCTAGGCGATCCGGCGCTTGCGATGTTCGCGGTGGTCTTGCCTGGGATTTGGGCTGGAGCTGGTCCAGGTTCGATTTTGTATCTGGCGGCGCTTAAAAATGTATCTGAAGACCGCTACGAAGCCGCCGATCTAGACGGAGCCAATTGGCGACAGAAGATCCGTTACATCACGTTGCCCAGCCTCAAACCCCTTATCCTTATTAACCTGCTTGGCGTTTTCATCGCCGGTTTCAAGGCAATGGAGAACATCTTTGTTCTGACAATGGGAGGACCGCTTAATTCGACTCGAACCATCGGTCTTGAAGTGTGGCAAAACGCTTTTATGTATCTCAAGTTTGGCTACGCGACCGCCGCCGCGTGGGTGATGGGCTCGATTCTGGTTGGCTTTACGTTGATCCAGATCAAGAGCCTTTTGAGGATGAGATTTACGACAGCGAAGTCTTAGTCAAATTTTTTTGGAACTAAGGTCACTAGCAGGGCATTATGATGGATAAGGTATGGCTGTCCCAGGGCACCTGCCATGTCAAAGGAGACTTAAAATGATACTTACAAAGAGATTTAGCCTTATTGTCATCATGTTGCTTGCATTCGCATCGGTGTTCGCTCAAACTGCCAAAACCAAAATGAATGTGAGCAAGGAGAAGACCGTCTTTGCATGCACCCATTGCAACATGGCCGATGAGCATGCCGCCAAATGCGGAATGTGCAAGATGGACATGATGAAGATGAAAGCCAACGTCATGTACCACTGTGATCACTGTAAAAAGGACACCTTGGGCACCACATGTCCAACCTGTAAAGGAAAGACCATGAAAATGGCGGTTGCCTACACATGCGATCATTGCAAAACTTCATCCACAAAGATGGGCAAGTGTCCCAAGTGCAAGATGGATATGACCAAGCACACGATGAAAATGAAGTCGTAGTTCGATTTGTCTAATGAAAAGGACTGCTCAACGGCAGTCCATTTCATTTGTGTCCGGCCACATTAGCCTTCATTATTCTTGCTGAAAGCTGAAAGCTGAAAGCTCAAAGCTGGTGCCTAAAACCTAAAAGCTAAACTCACATCGTCCATGGCATGGCATGGCGGTCAACATCGTCTGACCACTTTCGTTGAAGGGCGAGAAGTTCCTCGTGAATCTCGGCCGGCAGTGGTTGGACTTCTTCGAGGCGGATGTTGACGAAGTCGTTCAAATTCTCGGATCGGCTGGTGGACCCGACAGTAGAAACGACGAACGGAAATCCCTTGACGAATCGGACGCAGAACTCGGTCCACGATGCGCAACCAGATCGAGCGAAAAGCGGCAGCACTTGTTGAGCGCGTTCGCCAACGTAGTTGTCTCTGTGAACCAACGATCGGATATCGCCTCCACAGACTGTTCGCATCGCGACAACTGGAAATTGCCTCTCGACAATCAGGTCCCAGAGTTCGTTGGTTACGAACCGCTGCAAAGGATTGAGATAAAAGATGTAGGCATCAACAAGCTTTGATGCGTGACCCTTTTGTAAGGCTTGATAGGGGACTTCGCTGATCCAAGGGAAGACTTCAAGGACGTAGGAAGAAACTCGCCCCTCGGTTTTGAGTTCGTTAAGTTCAAAGGCTGCGTCGTCACCATTAGCAAAAGCGGTAGCAAGGTTTCCGCCCAAGCAGAGTTGACCAACAGTCATTTCACCAAGACCGATGGTGTCTAATTGGGAAATCATCGATTGTCGGATTTGATCGACGGAATCGTGTCCGACTTTGAAAAATTGAGGAGGAACGCGGGTCTCTCGGATTGCGACGGCAAGGACTTTCAGGGCTTCGCCATATTGGTCGCTGGTATGAATCCATACTCCCGCATTGATGGCTTCTCGTGCGATTGCGATTCGATCGGTCAGTGGAATGCTCTCGTCGCCGAGGCGGGTGGTGCCGTAAACGTAGGAGGAAACGGAATGTAAAGCGAAGTTGGGATTCAACACAGTTCCGTGTTACCCTATCTACGACATGTTAGCCAGCAACTCTACCAGTATAAAACCAACCTGAACTATGGCATCAAAGGAACTGGGGAAGGGTTCCCAGGGGTTATTGGATTTGAATATTGGCTACAGAACAGGTCAGAGACTAGACACAGGATTGCGCGTTGATCCGAAGCTTTTGCTTTCGAGTCAGGTCTTGCAACTAACGCAGCAAGAACTGGAGCAAATGATCACAACTGAACTCAGTGAAAACCCTGCTCTTGAACGTGTTGCGTCCGAAGATGATCCCCTTACCGATCGAATGATTGAGAAAGGAGTAGCTGGTCGTGATCTCAAGCCAAGGGGAGATGATCGCGAAATGTGGCGCAGTTTGCCTCAAGATGACGACACTCCGTCGTGGATAGAATTGACGTCTTCGACCCTGTCTCTCAGAGACCATGTTAGCGGACAGCTATTGTCAAGTGTGCCAAAAGAGCTTCGCCATGTTGGCGAGTATTTAGTCGGATGCCTCAACGATAATGGCTACCTTTACGAACCGGTAGAAGAGATTGCCCTTGCATCGAACTGCACGATCGAAGAGGCACAGCTCGTAATCGACCAGTTACGTCGATGCGATCCTTCTGGTGTAGGTGCCAATGGCATTCAAGACTCTCTCCTCCTTCAGCTCAGACAACACGATTCTATTGAGGGCAAGATCGCTAGAAAAGTTGTTCGAGACTATCTGGACCTGTTTACAAATGGCAAGCATCTTAAGCTTGCAAAGAAGTTCAATGTCACACCGGATGTGATTCAGATTGTCTTTGATTTGATTCTCGCTTGCACTCCGTTTCCTGGGGAGTCATTTTATTCTTCGTCCAATACGTCAGAAGCAAGGCTTCCGGCCATTCAACCGGACATCGTTTTGTCACGTTCAGAGCAGGGATGGGAAATCTCGGTTAAGGGTCCATCGAGTATTGAGTTTTCTTTGAATGGCTACTACAAAAAGCGCCTTGAGGAACTACAAGATGACCGAAGAAAAGATAAAGATGAGAGACGCCATATCTCGCACTTTGTAGAACGAGCGGCGAGTTTCATTGAATGTCTGGACCAACGATATCGAACCATGATGAGAATAGGTCAATATCTTATTGAGAAGCAAGTTGGATTTGTTTCAACTGGGGATGCTGCATTCTTGGTGCCTTTGACTCGAACGATTCTTGCTCACGATCTCAAGCTCCACGAAAGTACGATAAGCCGAGCAACGCAAAGCAAATTCGTTCAACTACCAACCGGGGAAACAGTATCATTTGATGTCTTCTTTAAGCCAGCACTTAGAATTCAGAAGATGATTGAGGAGATATTGGCAACAGAAAATCCGGATAATCCTTTGTCGGACGAGGCAATTGCTCAAATCTTAGCAACCAAGGGTGTAAGTGTGGCAAGGCGAACGGTTAGCAAGTACCGGGACAGAACTAAGCTACTCAGTTCAAGAAAACGCCGAGCTGCATAAGCAAAATTGCGAGCAAATAGTCTATAAAGTAGGGAGTGAGGAAAAAATTCTTCATAGCCCAAAAGGCCGTCCGAATATCCATCGGAATTTGTGCGGGCACGATTGTTGCTGCAGGGTTCTTGGCGGTTTTTTATGCTTCCAATGAAACGTTTCCGTACAACCAGAACCTTTCTACTAACTATAATTTGGCATTAAAAAACGGGGTTTATACGAAGGAAGATAGATACCTCGCAGACGCAGATCAGGGCGTTTACGCGCAAAAAAGGGCGAGGATTAAGGCGGTATTTGATGCAGCTCCATCTCGAAACCTAATTGGTGGATCGGATTTTTCTGGTGAATTTAAAGGTTTTCTGTCGGAACTTGAAGGTCTAAGCAATCAGAAGCTTAAATTACCGTCTGTGATCGAGCACGACGAGTACGTAAAGGAACTTGCCACACTTTTTTCCGCGATCCTTGTAAAGTCCGATAGCCTTAGCTATATGATCCCCGAAGAGTTCGAGCTGAAGAAGCGAATATACGCATTGGCAGGCGACGTTTGTTACTCCATGGACGGTACAGGTTCCTTCGAGGGAACTAGGGCTCGCGCAACTCTGACATCTGAAATTTTGAAGAGGGTCTATCAGTTTCAAACAGATACCGTTGCATCTTCGGTCCTCAAAGACCAGCTATTCAGCACATGTGTTCCGAAGTTGCGAATACCATGCGACGTCAAGTTCATGTTTCGATTTGAGTTCATGCGAGTCGAAAATATGATCGAAGTCTCCAATGGACGGTTAAAGTTCGATCCTAAATCCAGTGTTTTTCAAAGGCCGAAATCGCTGAGTTTCTCAAAAAGGATTTTGCGGACTATCCCGGCTGTCGAGTCGGCTTGGCATTCAAGGTTTTACGAGTTTTATGGCTTAGCAATTGCCAAAGCATTTTCTGATCCGGGCTATACCGATGGAGTTTCAGTTTGCTTAGCGGATTTGAATCATTACTTGAATCCTAAAAACGACGAATACCTCTATACTTTTGGCGCAAATCTGGCTGAGCTTGGAAATATCCTTACTGAAAACAACTGCTTAATTTACAAAATAGATGTACAGCAAAAGCAGGATAAATTGATTACGCTCCCTACTTTCTTATAGCTTGCGCCATCGCGCCAATCCGATTCAAAAAGCTTATAGTTGTTTTTATCGTCCCAACTACCGGCATTGGTGGTTCAGTTGTACGTTTTTCTGCAACTAACTGGAGTTTTAAGTAGTTCGAGGGACCTCCCTAAGTTGGAGCAAGAAGTGAAAAGTGTAAGAATTGACCTGTCCCAGAGATATTCATCTCCTCTCATTCGTCATGAACTCACGTTCTTGCGAGAAACGCTAGTAAAATGCAAAGTAACCGGACATGGAAGAAAACCATCAAAAAGTGAGCCCCTGGAGAAAGCCAATGATTATTGGGGGCGTATTCGGGCTGGTTCTTATCTGCATTGTGGCTGCAGCATTAAGCAGGACAGACTTGTCCGCCGCTTCCAGGGAATACGAAAAAAACAGAGCTGACGCCGCGAAAGAAGGGCTCTATTTTTCGCGAGAGCAGGTCGAAGCCAGGTATCAGATTCCTGAATCAGAAAATGGCGCTCGGTTGATTTCGAGTGTATTGCCACTTCTCGGTAAATTAAAACTTGATAGGGGCACCGTACTCACTGCCGAGATGATTAAAACCAAATGGTCGGAACTCGAACCGGCGATTGCAACAATTGAAGAGGCAAGTCATCGCAAACATCTCATGTTCCGTCGGGACTTTTCTAACCCGGCTGCGACATTGTTTCCAGAGTATTCCAGGCTAAAGGATTGGGTAAAGCTTCTTGTTCAACTAGGTCATATTTCGGCTGAAAAAGGTGATCTATCAAACGCGGAAAAATATTGGAGCCTTGCGACTTACCTGACCATTAAGACCGATGAAGAAGGAATGCTCATCGGAATTTTGGTTCGAATATCCTGCGCAGCCATTCTCGAGAGGGAGCTGCAAACGATGGTTGCTAGTCTTGGTCGTGACCCAAAAATGCTCCAGGTGTTAGAAAGTGTTCTCAGTAAATTGGACCAACCCTACGATATGAAAATGCCGCTCAGACTTGAAAACTGGTTTGCGATTTCAGTTATTGATGCGGTCATAAAAGACTCCAATGGCTTACAAGATTTGGGCTTTGGTAATTCCCTTCCTAACGAGATCAAATATGGTCGATATCTTCCTGGATTTCGAAAGGCAAACTTATCAAGAATCTATCGAACCTATGCCGACGCGATTCACTTAATTCCTGATGATCCTTATGACATGGCTGGTGTTCAACGTGCGTACGAGTCGCTCGATCGCGCAGGAATGAAGCAGGGCCTCAGCTACACTATGCAGTCAATTATGATGCCGGTCTTCAGTCAAACTACGCTTTCTGTCTCAAGAGACATTGCTCAACGAAATGCATTGATTCAAGCTGTTGCACTTTTGAAATCAGGTGCTGATCCAGCAAAGGGACTTCCGTTGAAGGGTCGACACGCTAAAGACTTGGATGGGAAGTCTATCCGCCTTAAAAAGAATTCATCTGGGTGGATTGTTTATTCGATCGGAAGAGATAATGTCGACGATGGCGGAATCCCGGTCGACACTCACGGCAAGGGCGACTATGTCGTCCGATTACCAAAGTAAAGTATGAACATGGGCGAGAAAAAGCCGAATCGTGGATGCCTAACGAGGGGTGCAGTCATTGTCCTGATCTTTGGCACCCTTATCCTTGCCGTTTTGGCAGGTGCATTTGCCAGCACCGATCTTGGATCGGCTGCATCAGTCTACGAGGTGAACCGCGACGCGGCGAAGAAGGCGGGTCTTTTCTTTACGGATGCGGAAATTGAAGAGCACTTTAAGGTTCCCGATGCCGACAACGGTATGACTCTACTGGCGAAATTAGATGAGAAGCCGATTGGGAGTCCGGATGATTTGACCGACGCAGAGATTCGTGGAAGGAAGGTCGTTATCGATGCTGCAACAAACTTATTCGCCGAAGTCAGTAAAAGGAAATTCTTGATATCGAAGAAACATGGAATGTTCGTTCCTTTTGGCGATTCGGCAAAGGAAAAATTTGGAGTCAAGTTGCTTTGCCGAATGGCAAAATACAGTTCAGATCAAGGTGACTTAATCGCATGTCAGGGCTATTTTCATTCTGCGGCTCACCTTGCAAATGCGGCTGATGATGAAGGCGGCGCAATACCCATTCTCGTCAGAATTGCTTGTGCCGCAATTGTTGAGGCTCGATTAAAGAGACTGATCGCTAACCATGTCAATGATCCAGCCTGGTTAAGTTTGATTGAGGCTACTCTCAAAGAATTAGACCAACCATACGATTTGGTGACAATGCTGAAAATGGATCACCGCGAGCGACTCCAGGTTTCTATAGACATCAAAAAGGAACCAATGACGTTGGAGCAGATGAGAAGCAACGAGTTTTTTCCATTGTCCATGAGGCTTGGATACTATTTGCCTCGATACAAAGAGGCGAGCCTTTCGCGGACGCACGAGTACTATTCTGGACTAGCTAATCTGTTACCTAGCGACCCTTACGATTGGGTTCAAATGCAAAGGGCCGTTGCATTTAGCAATGCGTATACCGCCCGAAAGGGCTGGAGTTACGAAGCAATGATGGAACCGGAGTTTGACGGGCTTCCTCGAGCAGTATGGAAGGAAATCTCGAACCGAAATGCTTTGTTCCAGGCGGTAGCCATTCTCAGATCTCACGCCGATCCCGCGAAGGGTCTTCCACTTAAAGGTCGATATCAGCTCGATTTAGACGGAAAGCCCATTCGCATCAAACACCTGGAGAAAGGGTGGGTTGTTTATTCGCTGTTTGACCGTGACGATGACGGAGGGCAAGAACTCGTGAAAGGAAACGGCGACTTTGTCGTCCATTTGTCGGCTGCCACCGCTCCGCCTGAAATTCAGCCACGCGGGCAGAAAGCAATCGGAATTGGTGCTGGAAGCCCTTCGGCACCCTGAGACGTTGTTAATGACTCAAGCCTGTACGCTTTGCCCATGGTTCCAAAGCCAACCATATTAAGAAAAAAGCCACCAGGTTCAAAACCTGATGGCTGAAAACTGAACTCCGAATCCTAAGAAATTACCAGCCACGAGTAGCCAGCAATTCTTTCTCGTCCAAGCTGTCGCAGTTGATGCCAACCATTGGCTGACCAAGGTTTCGCGAAATTTCGGCAAGCTTCTTCGCATCTTGGTAAAACAAGACTGACTCGACAATCGCCTTGGCTCGCTTCGCCGGATCGCCAGACTTAAAGATTCCCGAGCCGACGAAAACCGTCTCCGCACCGAGCTTCATCATCAAAGCCGCGTCTGCCGGAGTGGCGATTCCACCTGCCGAAAAGTTCGGTACTGGAAGTTTGCCCAGAGCCTTTACTTCACGAATGAGTTCAAGCGGTGCTTGGTGCTCCTTCGCCAAAACGTAAAGCTCGTCTTCGCGGGCGTTCTGAACAACCTTGATTTCCGACATAAGGGTTCGCATATGGCGGACCGCTTCAATGACGTCACCGGTGCCAGCCTCACCTTTGGTTCGAATCATGGCTGCGCCTTCGGCGATTCGTCGTAGGGCTTCACCAAGGTTTCGGCATCCACAAACAAACGGAACCGTGAACGCGTGCTTATCAACGTGGTTGGCATGGTCGGCAGGAGTCAAAACTTCAGATTCATCCACGAAGTCAACTTCGAGGGCCTCCAAAATTTCAGCTTCAACAAAGTGACCAATTCGGCACTTCGCCATAACCGGAATCGAAACTGCATCCTGGATTCCAATGATCAATTCGGGGTCGCTCATTCGCGCCACGCCACCGTCTTTTCGGATGTCAGCCGGAACGCGCTCAAGCGCCATTACCGCTACTGCACCAGCATCTTCGGCAATCCTTGCCTGCTCGGCGTTGACCACGTCCATGATCACTCCGCCTTTTAGCATTTCGGCGAGACCAACCTTTTCTCGCCATGTCTTCTTTGCCGCTATCTGCTTCTCAATGCTCATATATCAGTTACCTGTCTAGCTTATAGGATACCTTTTTAGGTTCAAATCACTCGTGAATCCTCAGAAGCTCCTAACTTTATTACGCAAAATCGCCCGAGGACAATTCAAATTCTTTACAGGCTTGACTATCAGTCCTCAATTTGCATGGCGAGGCGGCAGACCTTCCTGTACAATCCATCCATGTTCGGGCAACCATGTTTCTTGCACTATGAAGACTCGCCTTTGCACATCGCGATCCAGCCCATAGGCGTCGTATCCAAACAATTGCAGAATGTAGTTCGGTCGCGACTCGAGAAAGCCTATTTCGCTGAAGTAACAATTTTGCCTACCATGAAATTGCCAAAGTCCGCGTTCTATCCACCTCGTTCCCGATACCGCGCCGACAGGCTACTGCCAATCCTGGCAAAGAATCAAAAGTTTGACAAAATAATCGGAATGACATCGGTGGATATCTCGACCGCTAAGCCACCCAACGGTGATTGGGGAATCTTTGGACTTGGCCAAATGCCCGGCAAGTCATGCGTTGTCTCTGATTTCCGGCTCCATAAGAAAGGAGGGATCACCTCAACCGAGCGGCTTGGCCGCGTCGCGATACATGAAATCGGTCATACGCTCGGGCTGGATCATTGCCCGACTCCCAAATGCACCATGAGTGATGCAAAGGGTGCAATGAAAACCGTCGACGAGGAGACTGGGTTTTGTGGTTTGTGTCGGAGGCGTGTTAAGGCAATTCGTCCAAATTAACAAATTCGGCGAGCCAAGGTAGCATGGTTCCATGAATCGCACCTTTGCCGACAAGCTGAAAGACTACGCGGCCCTCACCATTCGGCACGGAATCAACATTCAGCAAGGTCAAGAGCTCTTAATTTTTGCTCCTGTTTTTGCAACCGAATTTGTCCGAATGTTGGTCGCCAACGCTTACCTGGCTGGTGCAAAAAACGTCCAGGTTTTCTACAACGACGAAATGTTGACCAAGTCGAGGTTTCAGAATGGCACGAGCGACGCTGCCGCTTATGCCCCGCAATGGTTTTACGATGGGCTCGCCGCTGCCCACGGTTCAGGTGCAGCCCGATTGAGCGTATTTAGCAGCGATCCAGGGCTTTTAGCTGATGTTGATCCAACTCAAGTCGCGGCTTGGTACGGTGCCGTAGGTTCGGCATCAAAGAAGGTAAGCGAATATGTCAGTAGCATGGCAATTAACTGGAGTGCGATCGCGTTCCCCAATCCGGCTTGGGCAAAAATGGTTTTTCCTGCCGAAAGCGAAAACGCCGCCATCGAAAAACTTTGGGAAGCAATCTTCTCTGTGGCTCGCGTAAATTCTCCTGAGCCACTAAAAGCATGGGAAGATCATTGCGATAGCCTCGAAAAACGACAAGCGTTTTTGAATGATCTCAACCTTCGATCGGTTTGTTTCAAGGGACCAGGTACTGATCTTGAAGTCGGTTTGGTCGACCAGCATACGTGGGTTGGTGGCTGGGGCTACGCCAAAAATGGAGTTAAAAATGCTCCAAACATTCCTACCGAAGAGGTCTTCACGATGCCCCATCGAGACCGCACCAACGGAGTGGTTTCCAGCACCATGCCGCTGAGCCTGCGGGGTCAAGTGGTCGATGGGATTCGGGTTGAGTTTAAGGATGGAGTCGCCGTTTCAGTCAGCGCAAAGTCTGCGGAGTCAACGCTCGTCGGACTGATGGATTCCGACGAAGGCGCCCGCCGACTTGGCGAAATCGCATTGGTTCCGCCTAGCGGAGTTGTGGCACAGACCGGCATTCTTTTTTACAACACACTCTTCGATGAAAATGCTGCATGTCATATCGCAATGGGTAGTTCTTATAG